>JANOJQ010000165.1:0-4073 GCA_031418815.1 Lysobacteraceae bacterium | reverse complement strand
CCGACGATGCCCGCTCGCGCTCCCTGTTCACGCCGAACGTACGCTTCATCGAAGTGGTGGAGGACGGCCTGTCCGGCGGCAACGTCATCCCGCAGACCTTCACCCCGAACGTCGAAGGCTTCAGCTCCACGCCGGAAGACTTCCAGGCTATCCGCGGCAACATCGTCAAGGCCAACATCGTCGGCCGGCTGGTGGCCAAGGACTGGTCGGGCGCGATGATCTGGGCCGACCTGATCCCCGAAAGCTCGGTGAACAAGGTCGACTACCAGCTGGTGGCGAACCAGTTCGAGGCCATCCGCACCAAGTACGAAGACGAGAACCACACCGTCCACATCATCGGCTTCGCCAAGGTGGTCGGCGACATCAGCGACGGCGCGCGTTCGGTCATCAAGTTCTTCGCGCTGACCATCGCCTTCACCTGGCTGCTGCTGTTCCTGTATTCGACTTCGGTGAAGCTGGCGACCCTGACGGTGGCCGCGGCGCTGGTATCGGTGGTGTGGATGCTGGGCGCACTGAAGCTTATGGGCTTCGGCATCGACCCGATGAACATGCTGACGCCGTTCCTGATATTCGCCATCGCGGTGAGCCACGGCGAACAGATGATCAACCGCTTCCGCGGCGAGATCTTCTTCGGCGGCCTGGAAGAGGGCACCGTGGACGAGCTGCGCGCCAGCGCCAAGAACGCCGTCGAGCCGCTGGAAGCCGCCCGCCTGTCGTTCCGCATGCTGCTGATCCCGGGCACCGTGGCCCTGATCGCCGGCTGCATCGGCTTCGGCGCCATCATGGTCATTCCGATCGACATGGTGCGCGAGCTGGCCATCACCGCCACCGTGGGCGTGGCGCTGACCATCCTCACCGACCTGGTGCTGCTGCCGGTGCTGCTGAGCTACACCCGCCTGCGCAACCTCGAGCGCAAGCGCGAGTTCCGCCTGCGCCAGCTCACCCGCTTCGACCGCGTCTGGGCCGCCCTGTCGCGCCTGAGCCAGCCCGGCGCCGCCGCGGCGGTGATCCTGATCGGCGTGGTGGTCTGGTTCTTCGCCTGGCAGCACGGCAACAAGGTGATGATCGGGGACGCCCAGAAGGGCGTGGCCGAACTGCGCCCGGAAGCCCGCTACAACCAGGACGCGGTGCTGATCGCCAGCAAGTTCTCGCTGGGCGTGGACATGCTCACCGTCATCGCCGAGTCCGGCCCGTCGGCCTGCACCACCAGCTTCGCTGCGATGGAGCTGGTGGACCGGTTCGCCTGGCACATGGAGAACGTGGAGGGCGTCGAGCAGGTGATCACGCTGCCCGCCGCCGCCAAGATCGTCAATGCCGGCTGGAACGACGGCTCGGTGCGCTGGCGCGTGCTGCCGCGCGATCCCGACACGCTGCGCCAGGCCACGCAGAGCTTCGAGACCGACTCGGGCCTGCTCAACGCCGACTGCAGCGCGATCCCGATCACCATCTTCACTTCGGACCACCAGGCCACCACCATCGACCGCGTGGTGGCGGCGGTGAAGGACTTCCGCCAGAAGAACAACGCCTACGTGCCCGGCAACCTGCAGCTGAAGCTGGCGGCCGAAGCGGCCGAGAACCCCGACTTCACCACCGACCAGGTGAACCTGCGCCTGGCCACCGGCAACGTCGGCGTGGCGGCGGCCACCAACGACACGGTCCGCGAGTCCGAGCACACCATCCTGTACCTGCTGTACGCGGCGGTGTTCGTGATGTGCTGGATCAGCTTCCGCAACCCGCTGGCCGCGCTGTGCGTGCTGCTGCCGCTGGTGCTGGTGACCGAACTGGGCCATTCGCTGATGGTCGAGCTCGACATCGGCATGAAGGTGAACACGCTGTGCGTGGTGGCGCTGGGCGTCGGCATCGGCGTGGACTACGGCATCTACATCTTCGCGCGCATGCGCGAGTCGATGCTGCAGGGCCGCACCGTGGCAGAAAGCTACTTCGTGGCGCTCAAGACCACCGGCATCGCCATCTTCTACACGGCGCTGACCCTGGCCGTGGGCGTGGCGATGTGGATCTTCTCGGACCTCAAGTTCCAGGCCGACATGGGCATCATGCTGACCTTCATGTTCGTGGTGAACATGGTCGCTGCGATCGTCTTCCTGCCGGCGCTGTGCCGCTGGCTGCTGCGCCCGCGCGAAAAGGACACCTGGCGCCCGAGGCTCTGACGGGGTTCGCCGCCACAGACAGAAAAGCGGGCTTCGGCCCGCTTTTCCTTTGTGACTCCGGCAGGTCTTCCGTCAGAGGTCTTCGGCGAGGGGTGCGGCGCGCGCCTTGGCTTGCGTGCGCAGTGCGATGACCAGGATGCCGCCCAGCACCATCGCGCCACCGAGCCAAAGCTTGGGGCCGGGCCGGTCGCCGAAGAAGGCGATGCCCAGGCCCATCGCCAGCAGCGGGGTCAGCAGCAGCCAGGGCATCACTTTCGCGACCGGATGCCGTTGGATCAGCGCGTAGTAGATGCCGTGCCCCACCAGCGAGGCCGCGACCGCCGCATAGGCGATGCCAAACCACGGCACCCATCCGAGCGTCGCCAGCGACGCGAAGCCGCCGGGCTCCAGCCACGCGCTGAGCGCCAGCAGCGGGCCGACGCCGATCACCGCGGTCCAGGCCTGCATGCCGTAGCGCGTGACGCCGCCCAGGTCGCGCATCAGCACCGTGCCGACCGCCAGGAAGAACGACGACACCAGCATCATCAGCAGCGACGCCGGGTTGGCCAGCACCAGCGGGTCGAAGCCCAGCACCAGCACGCCGCCGAAGCTCAGCGCCACCGCCGCGCCCGTGCGCCAGCCGAAGCGTTCGCCCAACAGGCCCCAGGCCAGCAGCACCGACATCGGGACATAGCTTTGCATCACGATGGCCGGCGACGACAGGTTGCCCGCCAGCTTCAGCGCCCAGAAGCTCAGGCCGAAGTGCAGTACGCCCACGCACAGCGAGATCGCCAGCAGCCGTGGCCATTGGCCCTTCGCCGGCCGCCGCAGGAACGCCGCCAGCAGCAGCCCCAGCAGCGCCAGGCGCAGGCCGGTGAACAGCAGGGGCGGCATGTCCCTCAGCGCCAGCGCCGAGGTCAGGAAGTTGCCGGCCCACACCAGGCACACCAGCAGGGCCAGCAGGAGATCGCGCAGGGGCATGTCGGTGGCCGGGGCAAGGTGGCGCGATTATCGCCCACGCCCCCCGCCCGGCGGTCAAGCGGTTGCCGCCGGCGTCCGGGTCGTGCAGAGTCGCCGGGCGTCAGTCGCAATCAAATCAATAGGGGAATTCAAATGGAAAACATCGCCGCCCTCGGGGGCATGTTGGTGGTGGTATTCGGGGTGATGCTGGTCGTGGGACTGCTGGTGGGTGGCCTGGTGCTGAAGTTCACCGTGCGCCTGCTGCAGAGCTTCTCCCCCGGCTACGGCAAGTCGGTGCTGGTGGTGTTCCTGGCCGGCGTGGCCGGCTTCGTCGTCAACATCGCGCTGAGCATGGTCATGGGCGTGGGCAGCAGCGCGATGATGGCCGGCGGCGACGAGGCCGCGATGGCCAGCGCGATGGCCGCGTCGCTGGGCGCGATGGCGATCAGCCTGGTGGCCAGCCTGTTCATCACGGCGTTGTTCGTGAACCTGCTGATCAAGCAGCCCGACGGCCAGGCGATCGGCTTCGGCCGCTCCTGCCTGGTGTCGCTGCTTTACCTGGTGGTGATGGTGGTCCTGGCGATCATCGCCAGCGTGGTGCTGGGCCTGGTGATCGGCCTGGGCGCGGCCGGCCTGGCCGGCGCCGCGGGTTGATGCCTTGAACCAGGCCGCGGGCGCCCCGGCGCCCGCGGCCTTTTTTTTGGTTCATCTTCCAAGTCCGGGACTGGCGCCGCCGGTGCATTCCGACTTGAGCACCCAACGGAGTGCGGGTGAGCGTGCGCTCCGGTGCTTGCGCGTCCCGATCCGGACCAAGGCCTGCCATTCTTCTTGCGGATCGGGTTGGGTTAACCAGGCCTCGGCGCCTTTTTGCTCCTGGCCCATCGCGGCGCGTCCCTTCGGACACTGGAATGGCGGCCTGGCCAGCGTGGAAGGTGGCCAGTACGAAGCTCCTATCCGCCCGGCGGC
>JANOJQ010000164.1:0-14124 GCA_031418815.1 Lysobacteraceae bacterium | reverse complement strand
CCACGGGTTGTGGCTACTAACTGGCGCGCCAGTTCGGCCACGCGGTGCTGCCCACGCGCGCCGGCCTCGTGCCGCTGACGCTTTCGGGCAAGCACCAGGAGCATTACGCCGACCTGTCGGGCGTGGCCTTCCCGGTCGAGGCACGCTGCGGCAAGGCCAGCTTCCGCAACGCCCTGCTGATCACCCACCGCGGGCTGAGCGGACCCAGCATCCTGCAGGTCTCGTCGTACTGGGAGCCGGGCAAGGAGCTGCTGCTCGACCTGCTGCCCGAATGCGACATCGAAGCCTGGCTGCTGGAGCGCCAGGCGAGCAAACCCGCCGCCGAACTCAAGACCGTGCTCGCCGAAGTCTTCCCCCAGCGCTTCGCCCAGCGTTTGTGCGAGGTCTGGTTCGCGAACAAGCCGATGCGCCAGTACACCCACCAACAGCTGCCCGACATCGCCCGGCAGCTGGCGCACTGGCCCATCGTCGCCAGCGGCACCGAGGGCTACCGCACGGCCGAGGTCACCCTGGGCGGCGTGGATACGCAGGGCATCTCGTCGACCACGATGGCCTCGCGCCACGTACCCGGGCTGTATTGGATCGGCGAAGTCGTGGACGTCACCGGCTGGCTCGGTGGCTTCAACTTCCAGTGGGCCTGGGCCTCGGGCCACGCCGCCGGCACGGCGGCATGACACCGGCCGGTCACTCGATGGCTTCGTCCAGCAGCAGCTGCCTGGCGAAGCGCACCGGCGGCGCGCCGTAAGACAGCATCCGGTCGTTGTAATCCTTGAGCGAGAACGCTTCGCCCCACTGGCGCTCGGCCTCTTCGCGGGCGTCGAAGTGTTCCTGCGCGCCCACGAAATAGGTCGCCAGCTGGGTGGACGAGAGCTGCGCGCGGACCCACTTGCCCTCGGCCTCGCTGCGCTGCTGGAAGGTCCGGCGCACCATCAGGTCCATCGCCTGCTCCTTGGTCCAGTTCTCCACGTGCACGCCCTGGTCGAGGATGGCGTTGGCCACAGCGCGGGCGTAGAACTTCAGCTGCACCAGGCGGAACAGCGGGTCGTTGTCCAGGTAGCCGGCGTCGGCCACCATGCGCTCGGTGTAAACGGCCCAGCCTTCCGCGAACGGACCCGAACGCAGCACCGCGCGCAGCGTGGACGGATGCTCCGCCGAATGCACGCCTTCCAGGTAGTGGCCGGGCATCGCCTCGTGGATGGTGAGCACGTGGATCATGTAGTCGTTGTATTCGCGCAGGAACGATTCCACCTTGGCGTCGTCCCAGTCCGCGGGGATCGGCGAGATGGCGTAGTAGGTGTCCAGGCCCTTGTCGAGCGGGCCCGGCGAGTCGCAGTAGGCCACCGAGAAGCCGCGCTGGAACTCCGGCATCAGGATGATCTTCACCGGGTCGTTGGGCACGGTGACCAGGTCCTTGTCGCGCACGAACTGCGTGGCCACCTCAAGGGTGTGCTTGGCGAAGTCCACCACCGCATCGCGCGCCGGCCTTTTTGCGTAGGCCAGCTCCAGCGCCGCCTCGATGGCGGCCTGCTGCTGGGTCGCGTCGGGCTGCTCGGGCGTGGCCGGCGCGCCGGCTTGGTCCTTGAGCACGGTACGGGCGACGCCATACATCTGCGTGCGGACGCGCTCGAGCTCGGCTTCGGCGCGGTCACGGATCTCGGCGCGGCTTAGCGACGAATTCAACGCATAGGCCAGCTGCTGGTCGTATTTCTCGGCGCCGATCCGGAAGTCGCCGGCGGCCTGGGGCACCAGCGTGCCGTCGAGCCAGGCCTGGTGTTGCGCGACCGCGGCGCGAACGCCGGCCACGGCTGCGTCCAGGCGCTGGCGCTCTTCGCCCTGCAGCTGGTCTGCAGCCGGCACGATGAAACCGTCGAGCAGGCTCAGCACGCCGCGGTTCTGGCGCGACACGGTTTCGGCGTGGGTCTTGGGCACGCGCGCGGGGTCGAGGTTCTCGCGCGCCTGGGCCAGCAGCGCCGGGAGTTTTTCCATTCGCGACGTCGCCGCCCGCAGGCGCTCGGGCATGGGTGCGAACTCGCGCGCCATCAGGCTGTAGATGGCGCCACCGGCCAGGCTGCTGTAGACCTGCGGGTCCCAGGCCCAGCGCTGCAGCTGCTCGACGTCCCACACCGAGTACTGCAGCTGGTTGCGCAGGACCAGGGCGTCCACCTGGTTCTCGCGCGAGAGCTGGCCCACGTCGACCGTTCCGAGCGCCGCCAGCATCGCCTTGTTCCAGGCCACCGCCTTGTCCCGGCCGATCGCACTGAGATCGTCGAGTTCGTGGTCGAATCTATGGTCCCCCGCGGCGGTCGCGCCCACCGGGCCCAGGGCCATGCCCTCGTCGAGGAAACGCGCGGCCAGCGTGGCAAAGGCGGCATCGGCCGCACTGGGCACGGTGCTCGCCCCCGAAGGGGTCGCGGCCGCGGGCTGGCCGGCCCCGGCCACCGGCGAGCCCTCGCCGCCGCAGCCGGCAAGCAGGGCGGTGATCAGGGCGGTGGCGATCAAAGTCTGGCGCATGGCGGATCCCGGGTCTCTGGCAGTGGCCAGAGCATAGCCGGCTGCGTTGCCACCGGCTTCGCCGCGTCCCACCCGCGCCTTGCTCACGCATTCCATACGCATGGGTATGTTAGGCTCCGTGCTCCTTACCCCACCGGTCCCCCGCCATGCCCCAGTACACCGCGCCGCTGCGCGACATGCGCTTCGTGTTGTTCGAGCTGCTCAAGGTGCAGGACGAACTCAAGGCGCTTCCGCCCTACGCGGACCTCGACATCGAGACCATCGACGCGGTGCTGGAGGAAGGCGCGCGGTTCGCCAGCCAGGTCATCCAGCCCCTCAACCAGATCGGCGACCGCGAGGGCTGCACTTACCACGGCAACGGCGTGGTGACGGCGCCGACCGGGTTCAAGGAGGCCTATGCCCAGTTCGTCGAGAACGGCTGGCCTTCGCTGGGCTGCGACCCGGACTTCGGCGGCCAGGGCCTGCCGACGATCGTCAACAACCGCCTGTATGAAATGTGGAACTCGGCCAACCAGGCCTGGCTGATGTACCCGGGCCTGTCGCACAGCGCCTACGAGTGCCTGCATGCCTTCGGCACCGACGAACAGAAGCAGGTGTACCTGACCCGGATCGTCTCGGGCCAGTGGACCGGCACGATGTGCCTCACCGAGCCGCACTGCGGCACCGACCTGGGCATCCTCAAGACCAAGGCCGAGCCGCACGCCGACGGTGGCTTCACGCTCAGCGGCACCAAGATCTTCATCAGCGCCGGCGAACACGACCTGGCCGAGAACATCCTGCACCTCGTGCTTGCGCGCCTGCCCGACGCCCCGGCCGGCACCAAGGGCATCTCGCTGTTCCTGGTGCCCAAGTTCATCCCCGACGCAGCTGGCAACGTCGGCCAGCGCAACACCATCCAGGCCGGCTCGATCGAACACAAGATGGGCATCCACGGCAACGCCACCTGCGTGATGAACATGGACGCCGCGCGCGGCTGGTTGATCGGCGAGCCGAACAAGGGCCTGGCCGCGATGTTCGTGATGATGAACTCGGCGCGCCTGGGCGTGGGCATGCAGTCGCTGGGCCTGGCCGAAGCCGCGCACCAGAACGCCGTGGCCTATGCCAAGGACCGCCTGCAGGGCCGCGCACCGTCCGGCGCCGCGCAGCCGGAGAAGGCCGCCGACCCGATCATCGTCCACCCGGACGTGCGCCGCATGCTGCTCACCAGCCGCGCCTACACCGAAGCCGGCCGCGCGTTCACCACCTGGACGGCGCTGCTGATCGACCGCGAGCATTCGCACCCCGACCCGACCGTGCGCGAGGACGCCGACGAGCTGATGGCGCTGCTCACGCCGGTGGTCAAGGCCTTCATCACCGACAACAGCTTCGAGACCACCAACCTGTGCCTGCAGGTTTACGGCGGCCACGGCTACATCAACGAATGGGGCATGGACCAGTTCGTGCGCGACGCGCGCATCAACATGATCTACGAGGGCACCAACGGCATCCAGGCGCTCGACCTGCTGGGCCGCAAGGTACTGATGGACGGCGGCAAGAAGTTTGGCCGCTTCGCCAGGCTGGTCGAAGGCTTCCTGAAGGACAACGCGGCGCGCCCGGAGCTGGCGGAGTTCACCGGCCCGCTGGGCAAGCTGCTGGCCGACGCCGCGGCGCTCACCGCCGAGATCGGCGCCAAGGCCAAGGCCAACCCCGATGAAGTCGGCGCCGCCTCGGTGCCTTACCTGCGCATCATCGGCCACCTGACCTACGCCTGGCTGTGGGCGCGCATGGCGGCGATTGCGCTCGACAAGACCGACGAGGACTTCTATGCCGCCAAGCTGGCCACCGCGCGCTTCTACTACGCCTGGCTGCTGCCCGAGACAGCGCATCAGTTCCGCGCGGCCCGGGCCGGTGCGGCGACGCTGATGGCGATGCCGGTGGAGCAGTTCTGAGAGCTAGGAAATAGTGAAATAGGAAATAGGAACTAGAGGAAAGCGGACCCGCCTTTCACTAGTTCCTAGTTCCTAGTTCCCTCATTTCGACGCGTCCGTCCACAGCGCCGCCCACCCCGCCGGCCCCAGCTGCTCCAACGTCGCGATATTGGTCTCGAAGATCGTCCCCGCCTCGGGAAAGGCCGCCACGGCCTTGTCCACGCTGTCCTCGCGCAGCAGGTGCAGGGTGGGATACGGCGCGCGGTTGCTGAAGTTGCCCATGTCGTCGGAATGGCTGTCGGCAAACTGGTACTGCGGGTGGAAGCTGGCCACCTGCAGCACGCCGTCCAGCTCGAGTTCGTCCACCGCGGCGTCGGCGATGTCGAGGAAATCGTTGTAGTCCAGGAAGTCGGCCAGCACGCGCGGGTGCACCAGCAGCGTGGTTTCGATGTCCGCGGGTTCAGCGGCAGCCAGCAGCTGCAATTCGTGCAGCAGGTCCTCGATCAGCGCCTCTTCCGATTCGGCGTGGCTGACCACGTAGCGGACCTGCCGCTTCACGTGCACGGCCTTGGCGAACGGGCACAGGTTCAGGCCGATCACGGCCTTCTCCAGCCAGGCCTGCATCGCGGCGATGACGGATTCGTCGGATAGCGGTTCGATGCCGTGCATCGGATCCTGGGGGTGCATGTCCGCCTCCTAGCGCCGCAGCTGCGCGGCCTTGCTCAAGTCGTTCCACCAGTAGCGCACGAACGAGCGCAGCATGCCACGGGACAGGTCGGGCGCGCGGCCGTCGGCGATGCGGTCCATCTGCTGGTAGTACCAGCCCTGCGCACCCAGCACGTTGATCATCTTGGGCAGCAGCCACGGGCTGGCCGGCGACAGCAGGCCGCGCGGCCGCAGGTGCAGGCGGCGCTCGAAGGCCGGCAGCGCGTCGATCTCCCGGGCCAGCAGCCGGCGCGCCGCGTCCGGGTGCGTGCAGAAGGGCCGGCCCAGGCCGATCAGGTCGGTGTCGCCGGTGGCCAGTGCCGCCTCCATGCCGGCGCGGGTGCGGAAGCCGCCGGTGACCATCATCGGCATCGTTGCCACTTTGCGGATCGCCGCGGCGTAGTCGAGGAAATAGGCCTCGCGCACCGTGGTGCTGGCGCGCACCTGGACCGCGTCGTCGTCGCGGCCCGACAGGCCGAGCAGGCGCGGCTGCTCGTAATTGCCGCCGGAGACCTCCAGCAGGTCGAGGCCTTCGCCATTGAGCATCCGCACCACGCCCAGGCTGTCGGCGCTGCTGAAGCCGCCCTTGCGGAAGTCGTCGGAATTGAGCTTCACCGACACCGGGAAGTCAGGACCCACCGCCTTGCGCACCGCCCGCACCGTTTCCAGCAGGAAACGCGCCCGGTTGGCCAGCGACCCGCCCCAGGCGTCGGTGCGCAGGTTGGTGACGGGCGAGAGGAAGCTGCTGAGCAGGTAGCCGTGCGCGCCGTGCACCTGCACGCCGGTGAAGCCGGTTTCGCGGGCGATCACCGCCACGTCGGCGAAGCGCTGCACCAGCCCGAGGATCTCGTCCTCGCGCAGCGCGCGTGGGCGGGCGTAGTTGCCCATCAGCTGCAGCTGCACGGCCGACGGCCCGACCGGCTGGCGGGTGGCGTAGCGCGGCGACTGCCGGCCGGCGTGGGAGATCTGCATCCACAGCCCGTTGCCGCCGACGGTGCCGGCCGCCGACCAGGCCTTGAGCCGGGCGCGCGCCTGCGCGTCCACGCTGGGCGGGTGGCTGGGATCGATGGCGACGTTGCCGGGCCGTTCGATCACCTGCCGGTCCACCATCACGTTGCCGGTGATGTGCAGGCCGGCGCCGCCTTCGCTCCAGGCCCGATAGAGACGCACGTGGCGGTCGGTGGCGCGCAGCTGGGCATCGCCCAGGCCCTCGGTCATCGCGGCCTTGCACAGGCGGTTGGGAACCACGGCGCCGCAGGGCAGGCGCAGCGGCTGGGCCAGCGGGTCGGTCATGGGCGGGTCCTTGGCGGGATGCGGCCATTAGACCCGAAGCCGGGCCGCCCGCGGCCATGCGCATGTGATTAAATCCGGGGGTCATCCAAGGGGGCGAACCGCAATGCGTGAAACTCAGCTGGCCGGCAGGTTGACCCTGCTCGTAGCCGTGTTCGCAGGCCTGTTCCTGGTCTTCGGCCTGACCACCTGGCGCACCCTGGAACAGGTGCGCGTGAAGGGGCCGATCTACACCGAGATCGTGCTGGGCAAGGACCTCATCGCGGACGTGCTGCCGCCGCCCGAATACATCATCGAACCCTACCTGCTCACCCTGCTGATGGTCGACGAGACCGACCCCACGCGCATCAGCCAGCTGGAGGAACGCGGCGAACAGCTGCGGGTGGACTACGAATCGCGCCAGGAGTTCTGGAAGCGCGAGCTGGCCAAGGACGCCATGGGCGACCTGATGACGGTCACTTCCTACCGCGCGGCGATGGATTTCTTCCGCCTGCGCGATGAGCAATTCGTGCCGGCCATCCGCGCCGGCGACCGCGACCGGGCCAAGCTGGTGCTGGCGCAGATGAATCGCCACTACGAAGCCCACCGCCTGGCGATCGACAAGGTCGTGGGGCTGGCCACCGCCCGCAACGTCGAGCTGGAGGTTCGCGCCGACGACGTCATCGCCCGCCAGAGCGCCATGCTGCTGGCCCTGGGCATTTCCATCCTGGTGGTGGTCGGCTTCATGGCCATCTACGCCCAGCGCACCGCGCGCAGCCTGTCCTCGCGCATCCAGCTGGCGGCTGACATCGCCCACCGCGTGGCCTCGGGCGACCTGGCCACCGAAGTGCCGATGACCGACGGCAAGGACGAAGCCAGCCGGCTGCTGCGCGCCATCGGCGGCATGACCCAGAGCCTGCGGGCCCTGGTCACGCGCGCCAAGCAGGCCTCGGTCGAGCTGATGAGCACGGCCACCGAATTCGCCGCCACCAGCCGCCAGCAGGAAGCCACGGTGCAGAGTTTCGGCGCGTCCACCAACCAGATCGCCGCCGCCGTGAAGCAGATCAACGCCACCAGCGCCGAGCTGCTGTCCACCATGGAGGGCGTGAACGCCGTCGCCGGCCAGACCGCCGACCTGGCCGAGGACGGCCAGGCCGGGCTGCGCAACCTCGACACCACGATGGATCGCCTGGCCCAGTCCGCCAACACCATGGCCGCCAGGCTGGCCGCCATCCGCGAGGAAGCGGCCGAGATCACCGGCGTGGTCACCACCATTTCCAAGGTCGCCGACCAGACCAACCTGCTCTCCATCAACGCCGCCATCGAGGCCGAAAAGGCCGGCGAACATGGCCTGGGCTTCCTCGTGCTGGCGCGCGAGATCCGCCGCCTGGCCGACCAGACCGCGGTCGCCACGCTGGACATCGAACAGATGGTCAAGCAGATGCAGTCGGCGGTGTCGGCCGGCGTGATGGAGATCGACCGCTTCGCCGAGGAAGTGCGCAGCGGCGTAGGCAACGTGGTGCGGGTGGGCGGCCAGTTCGGCCAGATCATCAGCCAGGTCAAGACGCTTTCCGAGCGCTTCGACGCGGTGAACCACGGCATGCGCAGCCAGGGCCAGGGTGCGCGCCAGATCGGCGACGCCATGGGCCAGTTGATCGACGGCGCCCGCCAGACCTCGGTGTCGCTGCGTGAATTCAACAGCGCCACCGAAAGCCTGCGCGATGCCGTCTCGGTGCTCAAGCAGGAGATCGCCCAGTTCAACGTGGGCAACTGAGGCCCGGGCCGACGCCATGCTTGCGCTTGCCTTCAACGTCGGCGACCTGCGCCTGGCGCTGCCGGTTTCGGTGGTCGCCGAAATCCTGCCGCGCCGCGAGCTCAGACCCGTGGCGCTGGCGCCGCCGGGCGTGGTCGGGCTGCTGGCCCTGGGCGGCACGCTCACCCCCGTGGTGGACCTGTGCCGGCTGCTGCTGGGCCGCGATTGCCGCCCGCTGCGCTCGAGCCGCCTGATCGTGCTGTCGCTGCCGCACGGCAGCGGCCAGCGCCGGGTCGCGCTGGTGGCGGAAAACGTCCTTGACCTGGTGCCGATCGGCGAGACCTTGCCGGGCCTGGCCGTCGCGGGCGCCGCCTGGCTGGGCGAACACCTCGCGGGTCCGCCCGGCCTGCCGCAGCTGATGGACCCGCGGCAGCTGATGCCCGACGAACTCGCCGCGCTCTACCGCGAACGCGCCGGTGCCGACGACGCTGTGCCGGCCATGGACGTGCCGGCATGAGCCGCGCGGCGCTGCTCAACCTGCTGCAGCTGCGGCTGGGCCTGGACCCGTCGACCCTGGGCGCGCGGGTGATGGACGACGCCTTCGCCGACGCCCGCCGTGACCTGGAAGCGACCGACGACGAGGCGCTGCTATGGCGCGTGGCGAACGACCCCGACGCCTTCGCGCAGTGCGCCGAATGGTTCGTGGTGCCCGAGACCTGGTTCTTCCGCGCCGGCGAACAGTTTGCCGACCTGGCGCGGTTTGCTCGATAAAACCCGGCCCGGCGCCCGCTGCGGGTGCTCAGCCTGCCCTCCTCGACGGGCGAGGAAGCCTATTCCGCCGCGATGACGCTGCTCGATGCCGGGCTCGCGCCGGCCGACATCGACGTGCTGGGCCTCGACGTGTCGCGGGCCGCCGTGCGCCGCGCGCAGGCGGGCAGCTACCGGCCGAATGCGCTGCGCGGCCAGGCCGCACCCGCCCTGTGGCTGCACGAAGCCTCGGACGGCACGCTGGCGGTGGATGCGCTGCTGCGCCGCTGCGTGCGCTTCCGGGTCGGCAATGCGCTCGACCCGGCCCTGCTGCGCCAGGACGACCGGTTCGACGTGATCTTCTGCCGCAACCTGCTCATCTACCTGCTGCCCGAGGCGCGCCGCCGGCTGCTGCAAACCCTGGTCGAGTCCGCCAACCCCGGGGCGCTGCTGCTGGCCGGCCAGGCCGAGATACTCAGCAGCTTCAGCGACGAACTGGGCAACTATCCCGGAGGCTGCCCGCTGAGCTTCGTGCATACGGCCCCCCGGGCGAGAACGGCTGGATCCGGGGCGCCCGCACTTCCGGTGGCGGTGGCGCCGGCGACAATGCCGCGGCGCAGCGCGCCCCCGGCCACGCCCCCCGCCACGATCGCTGCCCGGGCGGCAAACGCCGGCGGCCGGCCCTCCGACACGCCGGCCGCGGAGGCCTTGGAGCCCCTGGCCGCGGCGCGCCAGCTGGCCGATGCCGGCCACGTTGCGCCGGCCCGCACCGCCTGCCTGGCGCACCTGGCCAAGCAGCCCGACGACGTGGCCGCGATCTACCTGCTGGGCCTGCTGGAATCGGCCGCCGGCAACGCCGAGGCCGCTGATCGCGCCTTCACCCAGGTGCTTTACCTGGATCGTGGCCACCTGGACGCACTGGAACAGCGCATCGGCCTGGCCGAGGGCCGCGGCGAAGGCAGCGAAGCGCGCGACCTGCGCGCGCGCGCGGCGCGCCTGCGCCGCCAGCGTGAGGCCACGCCGTGACCGCCCTGCCCGATCGCTGCTGGCGCTTCATCGGCGTGCAGGGTGGCGACCACAGCTGCGAGCGCCTGCTCGAGGTGCTGCACTGCCGGAACTGCCCGATCTATGCCGACGCGGCCCGCGCCCTGTTCGACCGTGAATCGCCGCCGGACGCAGCCTCCGACGGCGCGAACGAACTGCGCCACGCCGGCAGCATGCGCACCGCGCTGGTGTTCCGCCTGGGCACGCAGTGGCTGGGCCTGCCCCCGGGAATGGTGGCGGAAGTGGCGGCCAATCCACCGGTCCGCCGCCTGGCCCATCGCACCGAGGGCCGCATCGAAGGCGTGGTGAACGTGCGCGGTGAACTGCGGCTTTGCGTCTCACTGATCGAGCTGCTGGGCCTGGGCCGCCGCGACGCCGGTTCGGCCACCGCGCGGCTGGTGCTGGTCGAGGACGAAAGCGGGCCGCTGGCTTTCCGTTGCGACGAAGTGCGGGGCCTGCTGCCGTATTCCGATGCCGACATCGAGCCCGCACCCGACACCCTGCGTGCGCCGCTCGACAGCTGCGTCAGCGCACTCATGCCGACCTCGTCGGGGCACGTCGCGCTGCTCGATGCCGGCGCCGTGACGCGCCTGCTGCGCACGGCGGTATTCGAATGAAGTCGCTCTGGCCGCTCATGCAGGAAGAGCTGTCGCGCCTGCTGCCGCAGCTGCGCCGCTTCGCCGACGCCTTGGCCCACGGCGAGGACGGCACCGCCGTGGCGCAGTGGCAGCGCCGGCTCGGCAGCTTCCAGGGCGCCACGCGTGCACTGGGTGACACGCCGCTGCCGGCCGTCACCGGCCGCATGCAGCAGCTGTGGTCCGGCGCCGGGACCCGCGACGCGCTCGTAGCCCAGGCGCGGCGCTGGCTCGACGCAGTCGCCGACGTCGCGACGCTCGAGTTCGACCCCGCCATGGCCCGGCTCACCGCCCTGGAGTCGGAAGCCGCCTCCGCGGCGCCGGCGCCCGGCCGCACCCCCCACGCCGACGTCGACCTTCGCTTGCGTGGCCTGTTCGCCACCGAAGTGGACGACAAGTGCAACGCCATGGAGCGGGTGCTGCTGCAGCTGGAGCAGGCGCCCGATCGGCTGGAGCTGATCGCCCCGCTGATGCGCGCCGCGCACTCGATCAAGGGCGCCGCACGCGCGGTGCGCAATGAAGACGCCGTGCGGCTGGCCCACGCGCTGGAGGACCGGCTCAGCGCGGCGCAGAAGCGGACGGTGGCGCTGGACGCCGACCTGGTGGACCTGGCGCTGCGCGCCGTTGATCGCCTCAGGCGGCTGGGCCGCGACGACTCCGCCGACGCCAGGCAGGCGGCCACCGAGCTGTTCGCCGAGCTGATGTCCGCCTCCGCCGGGGCGGAAGCCACCGGGCCCGTCGTCACCGGCGCCGCCGCCCCGACCTACATCGACGTCGAGGAAACCGACCCCATCCTGCGCGTGCGGGCGAGCCACGTCGGCCGGCTGATTGCGCTGGCGGGCACCGGCATGGTCGAGAACCGCCGCCTGCGTCCGTTCGGCGAACGCCAGCAGCGGCTGCGCCGTGACCTGGGCGCCGCTTCGCGCCTGCTCGACGAACTGCACCACGAACTGGGCGCGCCGGGGCCGCAGACCGCGGTGGGCGCCCAGCTCGCCGGGCTGCGCCACCAGCTGTCCGAGTCGCGGCTTGCCATCAACCAATGGCTCGATGAGTTCGGCGCCTACGAGCGCGAGTCGGCCGACCTCACCGAACGCCTCTACCACAACGCCTCCCAAACCCGGCTGCGGCCCTTCGCCGACATCGCCGAGGCCTATCCGCGCATGGTCCGCGAACTGTCCCGGCAGCTGGGCAAGCGGGTGCGGGCGGTGCTGTCGGGCGAACAGCTGGCGGTGGACCGCGACGTGCTTGAACGCCTGGACGCCCCGCTCAACCACCTCATGCGCAACGCCATCGACCACGGCATCGAGGACCCCGGCACCCGGCGCGCCGCCGGCAAGCCCGAAGAGGGCGTGCTGACCGTGGCCGCGACTTACCGCGCCGGCATGCTGGCCATCGACGTGAGCGACGACGGCGCCGGCATCGACTACGAACGCGTCCGCGCCAAGCTGCGCGCCAACCGCGGCCTGGACGAGGCGCAGACGGCGGCACTGGACGACGAAGCGCTGGCGGAATCGCTGTTCGCGGCGGGCTTCAGCACCCGCGACCAGGTCAGCGAAACCAGCGGTCGCGGCGTCGGCCTGGACGTGGTGCGGGAAATGCTCAAGCAGCTCGAGGGCAGCGTGCGCCTGCACTCCACCCGCGGCGCCGGCACGCGCTTCAGCCTGCTGGTGCCGATCTCGCGCGCGGTGACCCGGGCGGTGGCCGTGGGCGTGGCCGGGGAAACCTACGCGTTCCCGCTGCTGCGCATCGAGCGCCTGGTGCGCGCCGCGCCCGAGCAGATCCATCGCCGGGAGGGCATGCAGTACCTGGCCATCGAAGGGCTGAACGTGGGGCTGGTGCCCCTGGCCGAGCTGCTGGGGCTGGGCGCCACCCGCGCGCGCGACGACGGCACCGACATCGTGGTGATTTCGCAGGACGGCAGGCGCGCCGGGTTCGCGGTGGACTCGGTGCTGGGCGAGTTCGACCTCGCCACGCGCCCGCTGGACCCGCGCCTGGGCCGCGTCGCCGACCTCGCCGCGCTGGCGCTGATGCCCGACGGCGAACCCGTGGTGCTGCTCGACACCGAAGACCTGATGCGCGGCGCGCTCGAGCGCGAGCGCGCGCTTGGCCGCC
This sequence comes from Lysobacteraceae bacterium, assembly GCA_031418815.1. GTDB lineage: Bacteria > Pseudomonadota > Gammaproteobacteria > Xanthomonadales > Xanthomonadaceae > Arenimonas. Next base: position 1,441 of record JANOJQ010000164.1, on the reverse strand, counting down.
TGCAGGACCCGACCGACGGCACCGCCACACGGCGCCGGCGCGTGCTGGTGGTGGACGATTCGATCTCGGTGCGCGAACTGGTGCGCCAGCTTTTGTCGGCCCGGGGCTACGAGGTGCAGGTGGCGGTGGACGGCATGGACGCCTGGTCGCGCCTGCGCGAATGGCCCTGCGACCTGGTGGTCAGCGACGTCGACATGCCGCGCATGGACGGCATCGAGCTCACCCGGTCGATCAAGCAGGACCCGCGCCTGCGCAGCCTGCCGGTGGTCATCGTGTCCTATCGCGACCGCCCGGAAGACCGGCGCCGCGGACTGGAAGTGCACGCCGACGCCTACCTGACCAAGAGCGATTTCCAGGAACATGGTTTCCTGGACGTTGTGCATTCCCTGATCGGTGACGCCGAGGCATCCCCATGAAGCTGGCCACCGCCCACCGCGACCGCCTGGTACGCGAAGCCCTGCGGCGAACGCTCGCGCGCAGCGACCACGAACTGCTGTGGCAGGCGACCGATCGCGCCAGCCTGGAGCGCGAATGCCGCCGCTCGCCGCCGGCGCTGCTGCTGGCCGAACTCGACCTGCTGGGCAGCAAGGCCGAGTTCCTGCCCTGGCTGCTGGCCCAGGGGATCTCGGTGATCGCGCTGGCGTCCAGCCAGGCCGCCGGTGACGGCTACGAAGCGATGGGCCTGGGCGCGCTGGGCTTGATCGAGCCGCCGCGCCTGGACGACGGCGGCGAACTGATCGGCGGCCAACGCACGCTGGCGCGCATCCAGCGGCTGGCCAGCCTGGTCGGCAGCGGCCCGGCCTCGTCGCCGGAAACCGCGGCGCCTTCCGGCTCGCGCCAGGTGCCGCTGCTCGCGCTTGGCGCCTCCACGGGCGGGCCGCTGGCGCTGGCGAAAGTACTGGCCAGCCTGCCGGCCGACCTGGACGCGGCGGTGCTGATCGTCCAGCACATCGAAAGCGAGTTCACCAGCGGCCTCGCCGAATGGCTGGGCAGCCAGAGCCCACTGCCGGTGTCGGTGGCCGAACGCGGCGATTCGCCGCGCGCCGGCCGGGTCTACGTCGCCGGCAGCGGCGGGCACCTGGTGCTGCTGCCCTCGTCGCAGTTCGGACGCCAGCCGGCGCGCGCCAGCGAACTGCACGTGCCCAGCGTGGACGCGCTGTACCTGAGCCTGGCCCAGCACGCGGCGCCCGGGGCCGCGGCCCTGCTCACCGGCATGGGCAGCGACGGCGTGGCCGGCCTGGGCGAACTGCGCCGCCGCGGCTGGCAAACCTTCGCCCAGGACGAGCGCAGCAGCGTGGTGTACGGCATGCCGCGCGCGGCCGTGGAGGCCGGCGCGGTGATGCACTCGCTGGACCTGGCGGCCATCGGCCCGGCGATGGTGCGCTGGCTGGCCAAGGCGCGACGCTGATGGACGAGACCCTGCGCGTCCTGATCATCGACG
>JANOJQ010000163.1:0-11053 GCA_031418815.1 Lysobacteraceae bacterium | reverse complement strand
CGCACTCGCCGCAGGGCTCGGCGCTGGTGCCGCGCTCGCAGTTGAGCGACTTGGCGAAGATGCGGGCGATGGTGGTCTTGCCCACCCCACGCGTGCCGGTGAACAGGAAGGCGTGGTGGACCTTGCCCGATTCAAGCGCATTGCTCAGTGCGCGCACGACGTGTTCCTGCCCGACCAGCTCAGCGAAGCGCCGGGGGCGCCATTTTCGGGCTAGGACCAGATAGGACATGCGGGCACTCTGACGGGGCGGGGCTTGCCCTGCCATTGTGCCAACCCCCCCGGCTCCGGGCCAGCGCGAATCACCGTGCTTGTCGCCGCCCCCGCCAACCGGTATCATTTCCGGCTTGTTTCAGGCGGTTATCTCTGCGGAGAGATGTCCGAGCGGTTGAAGGAGCACGCCTGGAAAGTGTGTAAACGGCTAAACCCCGTTTCGAGGGTTCGAATCCCTCTCTCTCCGCCACTATGCAAGCCGCCGGCTTCGGGCCGCGGTCGAGTCAAGGACGGCGCGCCGCACGGGTGCGCCGTTTGTTTCAATGGTGGCCCCGTCGGCCCCCCGCGACACTAGGTCGAAAACTCCGCCAGGGCCGGAAGGCAGCAACGGTATTGGCTGATGTGGGTGCCGGGGAACGTCGGCGGGGCTACCGCCATTTTGGGCGCTGCCCAAAAGGCGGCCCAAAGTTTGCTTCGCAAACTTCGGGTCCCAATCAGCACTCCCAATCCCCGCGCCTTCGGCGCACCCCCTTACCAAGGGGGCTTCGCGGCGTGTGGCCGCGCGCTTCACACCTGCCATCCCGCCAATCGGAACTTCACGGATTCCGAGGTTCACCCATCGCGTCGCTCTATCCGCTGTCATCGGCTTTTATCCGCGTAATCCGTGGCGAAAGCTTTTGCGGTTCGCGGTTGGCGGGTCAGGGGTCGGGGTGGAGCCAGGTGGTTTCGCCGCCCGGGTAGCGTTCGTGTTTCCAGATGGGGACGCGGGTCTTCACTTCGTCGATGATCCAGCGGCAGGCGTCGAAGGCCGGGCCGCGGTGGCCGGCGGTTACGCCGACCCAGACGGCCAGGTCGCCCAGGGCCAGTTCGCCGGTGCGGTGCACGCAGGCGGCGCGGGTGATGGCGAAGCGCTGCAGGGCTTCCTGGATGATCGCCTGGCCTTCGGCTTCGGCCAGGGCACGGTAGGACTCGTAGTAAAGCCCCCGTACCGCCCTGCCCTCGTTGTGGTCGCGCACCCAGCCTTCGAAGCTGGCGTAGGCGCCGGCGTCGTGACCCAGCAGCTGCTCGCGATGCGGCGCGATCTCGAACGGCGATTCGCTGATCGCAAAGTGGCTCATCCGCCCGACACCGGCGGAATGAAGGCGATTTCGCAGCCGTCGCGCAGCGGGCTGTCCCAGCGCGCGAACGCGCCGTCCACGGCCACGCGCAGCTTGGTGGCCGGCAGGCTGAACCCGTGGCGTGCCGCCAGTTCGGCGTACAGCGCATCGAGCGACTCCGGCAGCGGCAGCTGCTCCCGGTCCATGCCGGCGGCGTCGCGCAGGCTGGCGAAATAAAGCACCGTCACGGTCATGCGCGCGCCTTGCCCACGTCGCGCTTGCCGCCGCGCTTGGCCAGCAGCTTCGCCGGGCCGATCACCATGGCATGCGACAGCGCCTTGCACATGTCGTACACCGTCAGCGCGGCCACGGTGGCGCCCGTGAGCGCCTCCATCTCGACGCCGGTGCGGTGGGTGGTCTTGACCGCGCACTCGATGCGCAGCGTCGAATCGCTGAGCCAGGCCACGTCGAAGCGGCAGCCGTCGATCGGCAGCGGGTGGCAGAACGGGATGAGTTCGTGCGTGCGCTTGACCGCCATCGTGCCGGCGATGATCGCCGTGTCCACCACCGCGCCCTTGGCCGTGCCCATGCCGGCCTTGCGCAGCGCCTCCGCCACGGCCAGCGGGAACTTCACCCGGCACTCGGCCACCGCCTCGCGGGCCGTGGCGGCCTTGGCCGAGACATCGACCATCGCCGGTCGCCCGGCGGCATCGAGGTGAGTGAGTTTCGACTTCGCCATGTCAGCCGCCTATGTAGAACATCTCGATCTTCCTGCGGTCGGCGGGGGCCGACGCGCGCTGTTCGCTATAGCGGTCGGCGCGCTGGCGCCAGAGGCCCGCCAGGTGTTCGGCCAGCGCGTCTTCGCCGCGGCCGATGTGCTCGCGCAGCGGCTGGCCGCGGGTGGCGAACAGGCAGGTGAACAGCTGCCCGTCGGCCGACAGCCGGGCCCGGTGGCATTCGCCGCAGAACGGCTGGCTGACCGAACTGACGAAGCCCACTTCGCCGGCGCCATCGGCGTACGCGTGCCGCGTCGCCACTTCACCGCGGTAGCTGGGCGTCAGCGCGCGCAGCGGCCAGCGCGCGTGGATGCGGTCGCGCAGCTCGGCCGACGGCACCACGCCCTCGCGGCGCCAGCCATTGCAGTTGCCCACGTCCATGTACTCGATGAAGCGCGGCACGTGCGGCGTGCCGCGGAAGCGTTCGGCGACGGCCAGCGCCTGGTCTTCGTTCAGGCCGCGCTGCACCACGCAGTTGATCTTGATCGAACGGAAACCCGCCGCCTCGGCCGCGGCGATGCCCGCCAGCACGTCCTCGACGTTGCCGCGTCCGCCCGACAGCGCGCGGAACATCGCCGGGTCCAAGGCGTCCAGGCTCACGGTGAGCCGGTGCAGGCCCGCCTCGCGCAGTGCGCGCGCCTGGTTCGCGAGCAGCGAGCCGTTGGTGGTGAGCGCGAGGTCTTCGATGCCCGGCACCGCGGCCAGGCGCGCCACGAGGTCGGGCAAATGCTTGCGCAGCAGCGGCTCGCCGCCCGTGAGGCGCAGCTTGCTCACGCCCAGCCGGGCGAAGGCGCGCACGGCGGTCTCGATTTCGTCGAAGCCCAGGCGGCTGGCGCGGTCGAGCGGCGTCTCGTCGGGCGTCAGGCCCTCGGGCATGCAGTAGGGGCAGCGGTAGTTGCAGGTCTCGATCACCGAGATGCGCAGGTCGTGCAGCGGCCGGCCAAGCAGGTCGCGCGGCAACGACGCGTCGGCAGGCCGCCGGTCGCTCACGGCGCCAGTCCCGACGTCGGGTCGGCCAGGGCCAGGGCGTCGCCGGCACTGGCGACGCGGTGGCCCCGGCGCCGCAGCGCCTCGGCGTCGGCCGGCGAAGCGTAGTGGTAGAGCACGCAGCGCGACAGCAACGGCGCCGGGTACTCGCGCTCGAGGTCGTCGATGCCGCTGTGCGACGGGTTGCCGCGAAGCGCGCAGTCATGCGCGACCCACTCGCCGGCGCGGGCATGGACGGCCAGCATCTCGGGGATCGGGCGCGTGTCGCCGCTCCACACCACGCTGCCCGGCAGCCGCAGCCCGAACGCGGTGTCCGGCAGGTGGTGCCGGACCGGGAAGACTTCGTAGGCGAAGTCGCGGTGCCAGAAGCCGCGCGTCACCGGCACCAGCTGGAACGCGTCCCACCAGTTGGCGCCGCCCTCGGCCACCACGCCCGGGTAGTCGGCCACGCGCGACTGCAGGTGCGGCAGCACCGTCACCGGCACGTACAGGCGCACCTTGCCGCGCCGGGACGGATCGAAGTAGGTGGCGAAGAACAGCCGCTCCAGGCCCGCGACGTGGTCCATGTGCACGTGGGTGATGAACACCGCATCGGGCATCGCGCCGTAGCGGTGCTGGAAGGCGGTGAGCGCTTCCTGACCGCAGTCGATCATCAGTTCGGGCCGGCCATCGCGCTCGATCACGGCCGCCGCCGAACCCAGCGTCACCGCCGCCTGTGCGTTGCCGACCCCCAGGAAGCGCAGCGCCCAGCTCACGCCGACACCCCGGCGAAAGCCGCGGCGTAGGCGCGCTGCAGGCGCTCGAAGCCGGGCTGCCAGCGGCCGTCGCCCCGGGAGAGTTTGGCCAGCGAGCGCGCCAGGCGCCGCAGGTTGCGTTCGCGCCAGCCGCCGCCGGCGCGCCGGCGCGAGCAGCGGTCGAGATCGATCAGCCAGGGCTGGCCCTGTGCGTCCACCAGCACGTTGTCGGCGTTGAGGTCGGCGTGGTCGAGGCCGGCCAGGTGGAAGCGCGCGATCATCTCGCCCACGGCTTCCCAAGGCCCCTCGGCGGCCTGGGGGCCCAGCCACCCCGACAGCGCGCGGGCCCCGGCGATGCGCTCGACCAGGATGGCGGCGCGGTAGCCCAAGCCCCGGCGCCAGAATCCGGCCGCCAGCGGCGCCGGCACCGGCAGGCCTTCGTGGTGCAGTTCCGCAAGCAGCCGGAACTCGGCGATGCTGCGCACGCGCGATGAGCCAAGCCAGGCGTAACGTTCGCGACCCAAGCGGGCCATCAGGCCGCCGCGACGATAGTGCCGCAGCACTGCGTCGCCGGCGTCGCCGCGCACGAACCAGGCGGCGCCGCGGCCACCGTCGCCAACCGGGATCGCCTCGGCGCCGTAGTGCGCGGGGTCGAGCAGCTCGGGGCCGGCTTGCCGCAGCCGCCCCGGGTCGAACACAATCAGCCCCGTGCCGCGATCATCGCGGAACGGCTGGTGTCGCTCGGCGGCGGCAGCGTTGACTTCCATGCCGGCCAGTCTAACCAATGCCCGTCGACATCGCGCCGCGATCGCTCTGCCTGCTGCGCCTTTCGGCGCTGGGCGACGCCACCCATGCGCTGGCGCTGGTGCGCGCCCTGCAGCGGGCGATGCCGCAGGTGGCCATTACCTGGATCACCGGCAAGGGCGAGGCGAAGCTGCTCGAGGGGGTGGAGGGCGTCGAGTTCATCGTCTTCGACAAGCAGGCCGGCCTGGCCGGATTTCGCGACCTGCGCAAGAAGCTGTCGGGCCGCCGTTTCGACGTACTGCTGCAGATGCAGCTGGCGCTGCGCGCCGGCCTGGCTTCCACCCTGGTGCGTGCGGACCGCCGCATCGGCTTCGACCGCGGGCGCAGCAAGGAAGGGCATTCGCTGTTCATCAATGAACGCATCGCCCCCGGCGGCCACCACGTCCTCGACGGGTTCCTGCAGTTCCTCGCGCCGTTGGGCATCGCGCCCGGTCCGGTCGAGTGGCGCATGCCGGTGCCCGAGGCCGCGCACGCCTGGGCGGCGGAACAGTTGCCGGGCGACCAGCCCACCTTGCTGGTGTCGCCCTGCTCCAGCCACCCGCTGCGCAACTGGCGCCCCGAGCGCTACGCGGCGGTGGCCGACCACGCCGCATCCCACGGCTGGCGCGTGGTGCTGTGCGGCGGACGCAGCGCGCTCGAACGCGAAACCGCCGACGCCATCCTCGCCGCCATGACCGCGCCGGCCCTGGACCTGGTCGGCAAGGACACGCTCAAGCAGCTGCTGGCCCTGCTGGCCCGCGCCAGCCTGGTGCTGACCCCCGACGCCGGGCCCATGCACCTGGCCAACGCGATGGGCACCGCCGTCCTCGGGCTGCATGCGTGCACGGATGCCGAGCGATCGGGGCCCTATTCCGACACCCGGTGGTGCGTGAACCACTACGGGCAAGCGGTCGAACAATTCCTGAATATCCCGGCGTCACAGGTCCGTTGGGGGCGGCGCGTCGAGTTCCCCGGCGTCATGGACCTGGTGACGGTGGCCGAGGTCGTGGCCCGGTTCGATGCCTATGCCGCAGCAGCCGATGCGCGGGGTCGGCTGCCGGCCTGACCGCCCCCCCCCCGGCCGGCAGGCGGTCGGGCCAGGCAACAAAATGTGAACTAGTTCACAAATTTTCCTCCTTCACGGAGAAACGGTCATCGGCTTGGTGTAAACGTGTGCTGAATGGCCGCACTCCACGCGGCCGTCGACTACCCGCACCCCCCGGAGCCGCTCGATGCGCAGCCACCTACGCCGCCTGATACCGGCCGCCCTCCTGGCGCTGGCCTGTCCGCCGCTGGCGGCCCAGACACTGCCCAACCTCACTGCGTTCAACAGCACTGCGGTGGCCAGCCACAGCAGCAAGTGCCTTGAGGTGCCGGGCGCCGCCACCACCGCCGACGTGCAGCTGACCCAGAACACCTGCAACGGCAGGCCCGAGCAGGGCCTGAGCTTCCTGCCGGTCGCCGGGCTGCCCCAGGCCGCGGCCATCCGCACGGCGGCCAACCTGTGCCTCACCGCTCGCGCCGCCGGCACCACCAACGGCACCGCCGTAGTGCAGGTGGCCTGCAGCACCGCCACGGACCAGCGTTTCCGCCTCGAAGGGCTGGCCACCGCCACGACGTATCGCTTGCGCCACCTCGCCTCCGGCCTGTGCGTGGAGGTCGGCGGCAGCTCGACCAACAACGGCGCCGCGGTCAGGCTCTGGGACTGCCAACAGCCCACGTCCGGCCGCAACCAGAACTGGAGCCTCGGCGGCGCGACCGGCGGCGGCTTCGTCACCAGCGTGGCGGTACCGGCCAACCAGGCCGAGGCGTCCCGCTTCCTGCAGCAGGCCACTTACGGTGCCACCAGCAGCGAGATTTCGCGCGTGGCCTCGCTGGGCTACTCGGCGTGGATCGACGACCAGATCGCGCGCCCGGCCACGCTGCACCTGCAGGTTCACCAGGGCATCATGAATGAGCTCGGGCCGCATTTTTCCAACCAGGACGATCGCGCCTGCGAGTTCTCCTACGCCTGCAGCCTCGCCCGGCATGACACCTGGACCCAGATTGCCGTCACCGGAAACGACCAGCTGCGCCAGCGCGTGGCGTTTGCGCTCAGCCAGTTCTTCGTCATCTCCGACTCCAGCGACAGCGTCGGCTACTCGCAGCTGGCGGTCAGCGATTACTACGATTCGCTGGTGGTGAATTCGTTCGGCAGCCATCGCGCCCTGCTCGAAGAAGTGGCCCTGCATCCGCTGATGGGCGGCTACCTGGGCATGCTGCAGAACGAGAAGGCCAACCCCAGCCGCAACACCGAGCCGGATGAAAATTTCGCCCGCGAGGTCATGCAGCTGTTCTCGATCGGGCTGGTCGAACTCAACCTCGATGGCACGCCCAAGCGCGACGCCAGCGGCAACACCATCTCCACCTACAACAACCAAGTCATCACCAACTTCGCCCGCGCGCTCACGGGCTGGAACTTTGGCGGTGCGACCAGCTGGTACAACTGGTCGGGCGACGTCAAGCTGCCCGGCCTGATCCGCCCGATGACGCCGTGGGCGACCTACCACGACACCAACGCCAAGACGCTGTTCCCCGGCATCAACCTCGCCGCCGGCCGCACCGCCGATGCCGACCTGGCGTCGGCGCTGGACGCGCTGGCCAACCATCCCAACGTCGGGCCCTTCCTGGCCAAGCACCTGATCCAGCGGCTGGTGACCAGCAACCCGTCGCCCGACTACGTGCGCCGCGTGGCCACGACTTTCAACAACAACGGCGCCGGCGTGCGCGGTGACCTGGGCGCTGTGGTCAAGGCGGTCCTGCTCGACCCCGAGGCGCGCGACATGACGATCGCGGCGCGCGACGAGTTCGGCAAGGTCAAGGAGCCGATGCTGCGGCTCACCGCCATCTGGCGCGCTTTCGACGCCCAAGGCCAGGCCGTGGCCACGCCCGCCGGCAGCACCACGCGCGCCCTGCTTCGCAACCGCGGCGGCGGCGTGGACATGGCCCAGACGGTGATGTCTTCCCCGTCCGTGTTCAATTTCTACCGGCCCAACTACCAGCCGCCGGGCGAGTTCCGCCGGCGCGCCCTGGTCGCGCCGGAGCTGCAGATCCTCAACGAAGCCACGGCCATGACCACCTTCAATCACTGGTATGGCCGCCTGAACCAGATGGACCGCGACGACACCGGCATCCCCACCACGGTGTCCAGCGCCACGTTCTACACGGCGCGCTTCCGCCTGAACCTGTCGTCCGAGAAGGCCCTCGCGGTGTCGCCCGGCGCCCTCGCCGACCGCCTCAACCTGCTGTTGATGGCGGGCCGCATGAGCCCGACGATGCGGCAGATCCTCGTGGATTCCGCCTACGCCACGTCCATGAACGACGGCGGTGGCGACCGGGTGGAGGACATGGTCTTCCTGATTGCATCGTCCCCCCAGTTTGCAGCGCAGAGGTAAGCCATGAGCAGCAACGATCATTCGAAATCGCGGCGCCGCTTCCTCGCGCAGTCCAGCCAGATCGCCCTGGGCAGCGCGGCCGCCTGGGCCACCCTGGGCCAGCTGCAGATGGCGCAGGCGGCCGACCTCGCGCTGGGCGAGGACTACCGGGCGCTGGTCTGCATCTACCTGTTCGGCGGCGCCGACAGCTTCAACATGGTGGTGCCGCGCACCACGTCCGCCTACACCAACTACCAGGCGGCGCGTCCCGCGCTTGCCATCCCGCAGGCCAACCTGCTGCCGATCACCCCGCTCAGCGGCGACGGTGGCGTCCAGTGGGGCCTGCATCCAGCCCTGTCCGAGATGCATGCTCTGTTCGAGTCCGGGCGCGCCGGCCTGCTGGCCAACGTCGGTCCGCTGATGGCCCCCACCACCAAGGCGTCTTACAGCGCACGCAGCGTGCCGCTGCCACCCGAGCTGTTCTCGCACGTGGACCAGCAGGCCTACAGCATGTCCATGGGCAGCGAAACCGCCGCGCGCTCCGGCTGGGGCGGCAAGATCGCCGACCGAATGGCCGCCGCCGGCATGCTCAAGGGCGCGGGCCTGCCGACCAGCATCTCCCTGTCGGGCACCAACATGTGGCAGGGCGGCGCCGCCGACGGCATCTACACGATGGGCGGCAGCGGCCCGACCCGGATCGACGGCAACCTGCGCTCGACCACCACCTCGTCGCGCAACGTGCCGCGCCGTGATGCGTTCTACAAGCTGCTCGACGCCGCCAAGCGCGACACGTCGCTGTTCACGCGCGAGCACGCGCGCATCAGCCAGCGAGCGCTGGACTTCAGCGAGTTCACCTTCAACGCCCTCGAGGGCGCGCCGCCGATCACCACGCCCTTCCCCGTCGCCGGCCAGAACCGCCTGGCCGACGCGCTCAAGACCGTCGCCCGCACCATTGCGGCGCGCCAGGCGCTGGGCCAGAAACGGCAGGTCTTCTTCGTTGGCCTGGGCGGCTGGGACACGCACGACAACATGCTGCCCGACCACGAGCGCCTGCTGCGCGCGCTCAGCCAGGCGACGTCGGCGTTCTACAACGCCACGGTCGAACTGGGCATGTCGGACAAGGTCACGGCGTTCACGATGACCGACTTCGGCCGCACGCTGAACAACAACGGCGACGGTGCCGACCATGGATGGGGCGGCCACAGCTGGATCATCGGCGGCGACGTCGTCGGCCGCCGCATCTACGGCCAGATGCCCGAACTGCGCCTGGGCAGCGACTTGGACGTCGGTCGCGGCCGCATGATCCCCACCACGGCCATCGAGCAGTTGGGCAGCACGATGACGCGATGGCTGGGCCTGCGCCAGGCCGATGCCATGGAAATCTTCCCGAACCTGCGCAACTTCGGCACCGGCGCCGATTACCTCCCGATGCTCGCCAGCAGCAACGCGCTGCTCAACGAGATCGACTTCCGCCGCCGCCGGCGCTGAGCGCGGCGGCCGGGGCGGCGGGGAGGGACGGCCGGCCCGGTAGTCCTGGTACGACTTTTCCTCGACGTAGGCCGAGCCCAGGGCGAGGTTGATGTCTTTCTTGATCCGGGCGCGCTCGTCGTTCTCGAAGTAAACGGCGCGCGCCAGCGCGATGAATTCCTGGTCGAAGGCCTGGGCCTTCTCCTTGAGCCGGATGTCGTCCTCGATAACCCACAGGCGCTCGTTGACCGCCTTCAGGGCCAGGCGAAAGCGGGCGACGTCCGCGCGGGCGGCCGGATGCGCCATCCAGGTGGACTCCAGCGCATTGAGCTCTTGGCGCACGTTGGCCAGCTTGGCCGGGTCGGCCATGCGCTCGGACTTGATCTGCAGGATGGCGATCTTGTCGAGCAGCTCGCCGAAGGAAACAGGGGCTTGGATCTCGGACATTGGGGGGCTCCTCTCGTCGTGCCGCCAGTTTACCTTGCCCCGGCGGGCCACCCGCACCCGGACGGGACGGCCAAAAAAAGGATCTTCTCCCAAGTCCGGGATGGTCTGGGGAGTCGTTCGGGCCCCGCGTTCTGGCGCCGGCCGCACCGCGGAGGCGAGGGTCGCTTCTGGCGCCGGCCGTACCGCGAAGGCGAGGGTCGCTTCTGGCGCCGGCCCCACCCCGCACGCGGGGGTCGCGTGCTGGTAGGGTGTATCTTTTTTACACAACCGGAGCCACCCCCGCCCTGGCGGCGCGGCCGGGTCGGATCAGCCGGTTCGATTGACGAAAGGCCCGTGGCGATGCGCTTCGGTGCTTGCGCGTTCCGATCCGGACCAAGGCCAGGCATCTCTCCTGCGGATCCGGCTCGGTTAACCCGGCCATGGCACGAACCCTGTCCTGGCCCATCGCGGCGTGTCCCTTCGGACACTGGAATGGCGGCCTGGCCAGCGTGGAAGGTGGCCAGCGTGAGAGTCCTATCCGCCCGGCGGCGGGTGTGGGTTCCACGCGCGCACACCGTCGCATCCCTCGTCAGAACGGATGCGCAGAGGTGCCGACAGTGGTGGCGGCGCCAGTGCTGGGCCGGGGCAAGAGTGCGTTTCTGCGCAAACCGTCGGTTGGATAGGCCGGGAAGCTTTGCGAAAAGCCCGTGATCGCCTGTGCGATCTTCCGGACGCCGGAGGTGACGTCGTGCGCGCGACGAACTGACACCCGCCGCCGGGCGGATAGGAGCTTCGTACTGGCCACCTTCCACGCTGGCCAGGCCGCCATTCCAGTGTCCGAAGGGACGCGCCGCGATAAGCGAGGAGCAAAAAGGCGCCGAGGCCTGGTTAACCCAACCCGATCCGCAAGAAAAATGCCTGGCCTTGGTCCGGATCGGGACGCGCAAGCATCGGAGCGCACGCTCACCCGCACTCCGTTGGGTGCTCAAGTCGGCACGCACCGGCGGCGCCGCGGAAGCGCGGGTCACGTCCGGCGAAATAAAAGGCTTCGCTGAGCTGGCCGTGCCCCTCGCTTCCGCGGTGTCGACGGCGCTTCCGCGGTGTCGGCGGCGCCAGTCCCGGACTTGGGAGAAGAACCAAAAAAAAAGGCCCCCGATGGG
>JANOJQ010000162.1:0-3962 GCA_031418815.1 Lysobacteraceae bacterium | reverse complement strand
GGTGGAAGCCGCCCATCGGCGTGCCCGGCCGGCCGTAGGCGATGGCTTCGCCGATGATGTAGGGGAAGCCCGCGGCGAACAGCTGCGGCGATTTGAGCGACGGCGCATGGTCGTTGGCGTAGCCCGCGCGGTCGGGGCCGTGGCAAAGCGCGCAGTACTGCTGGTAGCGCGCCGAGGCGGCGGTGGCCTGCTCGGGCGTCAGGGGCGGCGGACCGTCCTGGGACAAGGCCGCGGAGGATGCCATCACGGCGGCTGCGGCAAGCGTAGCCAGCCACAGGGTCGGGGCTTGCAGGTTCATGCGGGCATCCTGTCTGGGGTTCCAGGGTTACAACGTAATGCAGACGCTGTTCCGGCGCCATCGGGCGGGGCGATTGCCAGGGTGCCGGCCGCGGCGAAAGGGGTGGTAGCTTATCGGCTGCCAAGGTCAGCAGCCCGAGTCCCGATGCAGCGCATGGACATCACGTACGGGGCCGACGAGAACGGCCTGATCTGGGGATACCGTTTCAGCCCGGGTAAGCCGGCGCAAGCCATCGCCTCCGGCGACGTCCCCGCTTTCCTCGCCGAGGCCGCTTCCGGGCACCCGCGCGACTTCCTGTGGCTGCACTTCTCGCTGTCGCACGCGGCCAGCGAGCCTTGGTTGCACGCCAGCCTGGCGCTGCCCGACGCTTTCTTCGACTCCCTGCGCAGCGAGGTGGGCTCCACCCGCCTTGAGCAGGACGAAGGCGCACTGGTCGCGGTGGTGCACGACGTGCTTTTTGATTCGACCTTCGACGCGTCCACCGTGGGGACCACGTCGCTGTGCATCACGCCCAGGCTGTTGGTGAGCGCTCGGCTGCGGCCCCTGCGCTCGGTGGAGCAGCTGCGCACCGCGGTGCGGTCGGGTGCGACCTTCCGCTCGCCGGTGGAGCTGTTGGCGCACCTTTTGCAGGACCAGGCCAGCGTGCTGGGCAAGATCCTGCGCCAGTGCACGGAGCGCGTCGACCATATCGAGGATCGCTTGCTGGACAACCGCGTCGCCTCCGATCGCACCGAACTGGGCTCGCTGCGACGCGCCCTCGTGCGCCTGCAGCGGCTGCTGGCGCCGGAGCCGACCGCGCTGTTCCGTCTGCTCAACCGCCCCCTGGACTGGATTTCCCGCGAGGACCTGCAGGACCTCCAGCAGGCCGCCGAAGAGTTCTCCACGGCCATCGGCGACTCCGCCGCACTGGTGGAGCGCGTGAAGCTGATCCAGGAAGAATTGGCCGCGCTGATGAACGAGCAGACCGGCCGCACCCTGTTCATGCTCACTGGCGTCACGGTATTGGCGCTGCCGATCAACATGGTGGCCGGCCTGTTCGGCATGAACGTTGGCAGCATGCCGCTGGCGGACCATCCGCATGGTTTCGCGGTGATCGTGCTGGTCCTGCTGGTGCTGACGGCCCTGCTGGCCTACATCGCGTTCGGAAAACGCCGCGATTGAGCCCCGCGCCGCGCATGGCCCCGAACTGCCCCGTGCCCGCCCGCGAAAAGCCAGATAGGGTCTGCAGACTTTGCCGCAGCCGCCCCGGCCCGGGAGACGGCTCCACAACGAAGGAAACGCGACCATGGCGGTCAGCTTGGAAAGCAATGAACTGCGGGGTGCCGTGATGCGGCGCGTCGTGTGGGGCGGGGCAGTCTTCCTGATGCTGTTGCCGGCGGTGGCAATGCAGTTCACCGACGAGATGGACTGGACCGGCGCGGACTTCGTGGCCTGGGGCCTCATGCTGGGCTTGGCCTGCGTGGCCTATGAAATCGCGGCGCGGATCGCCCGCAACAACGCCTACATGGCCGCGGCGGGTATTGCGGTCGGCGCTGGGTTCCTCACGGTGTGGGCGAACCTCGCCGTGGGCATCATTGGCAGCGAGAACAACCCGGCCAACAGCCTGTTCTTCGGGGTTGTCCTGTTCGCGGTCGTGGGCTCGCTGCTGGTGCGGTTTCGCGCCCGCGACATGGCGTGGGTGATGGCGGCCACCGCCGCCATGCAGCTGGCCGTGTGCCTCTACGCCTGGCTCGCCGGGCTGGGCATGGTGTTCGTCTACACCGCCGTGATGTGCCTGCTCTGGCTCGCTGCCTCCCGCCTTTTCCGCCGGGCGGCAGGAACGGGGTCAGGTTCACTTATCATGGGCGAACCCTGACCTGAGCGGCCCTTGAACAACCCATCGCCGTTCGCGTCCGTCGACCGCAAGGCCTTTGCCGCCGACGTCGACGCCCTGCACAAGCGCCTGAAGGCCGGGCTCGGCCCGGACGACTACACGCACCTCAAGAAGATGGCGCGCTGGGCGCGCGCCTGCACGCTGCTGGGCTACGCGCTGGCCTGGATTGCACCGAACCCGCTGTCGGCGCTGCTGATGGGCCTGGGCAACATGGGCCGCTGGACCTGCGTGACGCATCCGGTGATGCACCGCGGTTACGACGCCGTGCCGGGCGTGCCGCCGCGCCACACCAGCAAGCGCTTCGCGATGGGCTGGCGCCGCTACCTGGACTGGCTGGACTGGCTGCACCCGGACGCCTGGGCGCACGAACACAACCACCTGCATCACTACCACACCGGCCAGCAGCAGGACCCGGACCTGGTGGAGCGCAACGCCTGGTTCATCCGCCATCGCTCGGTGCCGCGGGGGGTCAAGGCCGCGTTGATAGTGCTGCTGATGATGACGTGGAAGCTGAGCTACTACGCGCCCAACACCTTCTTCGCCCTGAAGCAGCACCGGAAGATCCGCGCGCAGACCGCCGCGCAGGCCAAGGCCGACCCGCTGCCGACGATGGGCGAGGTCGACTGCTTCGTCATTCCCGGCGAGAGGGTGATGCTGCCGGTCACCGCTTGGGGCGTGGAGTTCTGGCTGCGCTGCGTGCTGCCTTACGCGGTGGTGCGGTTCGGCCTGATCCCGGCGCTGTTCCTGCCGCTGGGCACGGGTGCGTGGCTGGCGGTGCTGGTGAACTCGGTGCTGGCCGAGGTGGTGGCCAACGTGATCACGTTCGTGACCATCGCGCCCAACCACACGGGCGACGACGTGTATCGCTACGACGACGGGTTCAAGGACCGAGCCGAGTTCTACCTGCAGCAGTGCGCGGGCTCGGTGAACTACCCCGGCGGCAGCGACGTGAAGGATTTCCTGCAGGGCTACCTGAACTACCAGATCGAACACCACGTCTGGCCGGACCTGCCGCTGCTGAAATACCGGCAGGCGGCGCCGCAGCTCAAGGCCATCTGCCTGAGGCACGGCGTGCCCTATATCGAGGAGAGCGTGTTCCGGCGCTTTGGAAAACTGTGGGCCATCATGATGGGTGATGCCGACATGCTGCGGACGGACGGGCAAGAACGAGGTCAGGTCCAACTAACCGAGGCAGGTACCCATAAATCGCAGGAACCTTGCGCGGTTAAGTGAACCTGACCCCGTTCCTCAGTTGGCTTCGACGCGATCGACCTTGGTGAAGCCTCGCGGCAGCAGGTTGCCGCGGCTGGCGCGGGTGCCCTCGTAGGCCTGCAGGTCGCGCCAGCTGAGCACCAGTTTCTGCTTGCCCGAGTACACCGTCAGCTCGCCGCCGTTGCGCACGCTGGCCAGCGCGATCACCTTTTCTTCGCCTGACTTCAGTTTCGCCGGCGGGATCTGGATCAGCTTGTTGCCCTTGCCCTTGTCGAGCTCGGGCAGTTCGGTGATGGGGAAGGCCAACAGGTGGCCGGCGCTGGTGATGCTGACGATCCAGTCGGTCTTCGCATCGGTCACGGGCACCGGCGAGAGGATGTCGGCGGCGTCGTCGGCGTTGATCAGGGCCTTGCCGGCCTTGTTGCGGCCGGTGAAGTTCTCGAACTTCGTGACGAAGCCGTAGCCCCAGCTGGAGGCCAGCACGAAGCGCGCTTCGTTCTCGGCCACGGCCAGGCCCACGAACGACGCGCCCGCCGGCGGCGAGAAGCGGCCGCTCAGCGGATCGCCGTTGCCGCGGGC
>JANOJQ010000161.1:0-18792 GCA_031418815.1 Lysobacteraceae bacterium | reverse complement strand
CCCCCGGCCCCGCCCGCGCCGCCGCGCACGCCGCGCGCCGCACCGCCCGCGCCCCCGGCAGCGCCCTCCCCGCCGTCCGGCCCGACGCCTCCTGCACCTCCGGCCCCGCCCGCGCCGCCGGCCGATGCGTCGCTTGCGTTCGAAGACGGCGTGGTCGGCAACATCGTCAGCCGCCAGCGCAGCGTGGACGCCGAGGGCAATCAAGTGATCGTGATCAAGACCCGGGCGCTCGAAGCCCGCTGACCCGGCACCTCCGGCGCGGCGGCCACGCCGCCGCGCCGCGCAATGTCACGCGCAATGTCACGCGCGCTGTCGCCGCCCTGCGCAACGCGCCTTGCCGGATCGCCGCACACTCGCTCTACTGGACGCCCACGCCCCGCGCGTCCCGAGCACGACTCCGATGACCACAGGCCAACACGCCGCCCGCCTGCTGATGATCGCCGCGCTGGCGATCTGCGCCGGGGCGTGGTGGTGGACCTCCCGCACTCCGCCGCCGCCGATCGAATCAACCTCCGGGAACACGGCCGCAAATCTTTCTCAGTCCACGCCACCGTCCGCGGACCTTGCAACCGACGCCGCAGTGAACCAGGACGTATTGGCGTCCGTGCCCATGCCTGCCGCCGACGTGCCGCTGCGTGATCGCCTGGCGTCCCTGCAATCACGCGCCGACGCCGGCGACTCCCTGGCGGCCTGCCGCCTGGGCATGGAGCTGCTTCGTTGCGCGGCGCTGGGACATTATTTCCCGGGGCATGATGAGTTCATGGCCCAGCAAGAGGCAGAACAGGAGGCCAAGGGCGACCTGCCGGCAGCCGACAAAATCGCGACCGGGCGCCTGGTTCACGCCGAACTGCGCGATGCCTGTTCGGTTGTGCCCAATCCCCTGGTCGGCCGCGCCCACCACTACGTCAGGCAAGCGGCCCTGGCCGGCGAGCCGGAGGCGATGATCCGCTATGCGCGCGGTGAAACCTTGATCACGGGCTTTGCCAGCATGGGTTACATCGCGACGCCGGAGTTCGACGCCTGGCGACGGGAGGCGCGCCCGGTGCTCATGCGGGCCCTCGACGCCGGCCATCCCGAAGCGGTCCTGATCCTGGCCAAGGCGCACGGCGGCAATGACTCCCACCTCGCGATGCTGTTGCCGCGCGACGACGTCGAAGCCCGCGCAAGCCTGCTGCTGGCACGCCGGCTTTTCGGCGATGATCCGGCCCTGGCGCGCGGCCTGTTCGGCGAGGAACGGGCGCACACGCTGACCGATCCGACACACGACCTGGACCTCGGCCAGTCGCACGCCGCCGAGCAAATGGCCGACCAGTGGCATGCGCGGAATTTCAACGGGCGCCGGTTACTGCTGGCGGAAAACACGGCGGCGCTGCTTCCCCTGCACCGCAGGGTCGACTGGGTTGACGGCAGCGGCGGATGGCCAGGGAAGCCCGGGACCGAATCCTGCGCGCACTCCGCAGCGGTGGCGCCATGAACCAGCGCACGAAGTGGGGCCTTTTGGCACTGGTGGTGCTGGCCTCGTCGTCGCTCTGGTACAGCCAGCGCGATACGCCGGGAACCGTGACCTTTGCCGTCAGACCCGCCGCCACGGCCCCGCAAGGGGCGGCCCGCGATGTCGAGGCCGACCCACCAGGCGACGGCGGTCGCGGCCCGGCCGAATGGCCCGCGCTGCCGGCCGTCGACGCACCGCTGTCCACCATCCTGGTGCCCTTGTCCGAGCGTGCCGACCGCGGCGACCCCAAGGCCGCCTGTCGCCTGGCCATGGAGCTGATCCGCTGCCAGGCCACGACGTTCTACCTGGCGATTCCGGCGCTCAATGACACGGACACGGAAAAAAAGTTCGAGGCCGAGGGAAACCTGGCGGCCGCCGACAGTATCGCGGCCAACCAGATGGAGCAGCTGCTCCGATCGCAGGAGTGCCGCGCCGTCCCGGAAGACCTTCGCGATCGCGGCGCCCACTACCTTGCGATGGCGGCACGCGCCGGCGAGCCTGAAGCCATGCTCCGGTACGCGGACGGAACGCACTGGCCCTTGGACGGGCGCGGCGTTTTCTCCGACCCCGAATTCGATGCCTGGCGCCGGGACGGGCCGCGGATGCTGCGCCGCGCATTCGAGGCGGGGATTCCTGAGGCACCCTTTCTGTACTGGGTTGCCTATCAACATGACTATGGCGCCCTGAGCGCACTGGTCCCCAACGATCCGGTCAAGGCCGAGGCGACGCGAATGCTGATGATGCGACTGCACGGCTGGAACGAACGACCGGTGCCCAGCCGATTGGACCCTGCCAGCCTCGCCCGCGCGAGCGAGCTGGCCAGGCACTGGCACGAGGGGCCTTTCCAAGGCCGCCGCTATGTCGGGCAGGATCGCTCTTTCTACCAATTCCCCGGTTTCCCCCGGCAGGACGGCAAGCCGCACGCGTTCTGTACCGGCGATCAACTGATCCCGTAACAAGAGTGAACGAAGCCACGGATCGTCGATGAACTGGAATCACCGCAAGGTCCTCCCGCTCTTTGCCGCTGTGCTGGCCCTGGCCAGCGCGGCCTGGCTTCTCTGGCGCTCGCCGCCGGCAGCCAACGCCGCCATCGCGACACCCCGCCCAATGCAAGTTCCCGACCAGGCCGCCGTCGGCACCAGTGGCTCATCGCTGCTTGATATGCCGCCCGCGCGACTGCCACCACCAAACGCCCCCATCGCCGCCATCGCCGCCGCGCTGCAGCAGCGCGCCGACGCCGGCGACAGCCGCGCGGCCTGCCGCCTGGCCGCGGAATTGATCCGCTGCCGGCAGGTCGCGCAAATCCTGCCCCTGTACGAGGCCGAGAAAACGCCGTTGCCGGATCGGCTTGCCGGCGCAGGAAAACTTGACGAGGCGATTTCCCTCGACGAGCTCAGGCTGGAAAAGTACGAACTGCAGAAGCAATGCCTTGCCCTGCCCGAAGGCCTGGCCGCCCGGGCCGGCGAATACCTCGCCCAAGCCGCGCGTGCCGGCGAATCCGAAGCCATGATGCTTTACCTGGAAGGCCAGCACTTCCCCGCATCCCGCATGGGGATGCTGGGCGACCCCGGCTTCGAGGCCTGGCACCGCGACACGCCGGCGATGGCACAGGCCCTGGTGCAGCGCGGCCATCCCGAGGGGGCTTTCATCCAGGCGCTGGCGTATGGGGACGACCTCACCGCGTTCGGCGGCCGGGTCCCCGACGACCCCGTGCTGCGCGAGGCCTACAGCGTGCTGCTGCGCCGCCTCGCCGGCACTGCCGAGCCGGCCCGGCCCAACGCCCTGGGCGCCGAGGACCTGATGCGAGCGCGCGGCCTGGCCGAAGACTGGCATGCCCGCCACTTCAACAACCGCCGATTCGAAAAGAACGACCTCACGCGAAGGCTGACCCTGATGGCGCTGCGACGCCGGGACGCCATCCCCGCGCCCTGCGAGTCCTGAGGCAATGCCAGACTAGGGACGTCAATGATGAACGGAGCCATCCCAGGATGACGCGAAGACAGCAGGCCCTGAGGCTGCTCATGCTGGCGGCCGTGGCGACACTGGCGGGTGCCTGGCTACTGTTCCCAACCGCGCCCAGCCTGCCCGTCCCGAGCGCACCCGAAGCCGCCGCGCCTGCGACTGACGTGACGCCCGCGGCGGGTTCGCCGCGACCAACAGCGGCGAGTCTGCCGCCCCTCCCGCCCCGCGAAGCGCGCGTGCAGGATGTATTGCCCACGCTCCAGGCGCGCGCCGACGCCGGCGACGGCATCGCCGCGTGCCGGCTGAGCGTCGAGCTGATGCGCTGCCAGCTTATCGGCCGCAATTTTTCCGATCGACAGGCCAGCCTGGAGTATCAACTGGCCAAGCATCGCGCCAAGCCGGCCCCGCGCGCCGTCGCCGCCACCGAAGCGGGTCTCGCCAAGCTCCGCGCCGAGCAGGCGTCGTGCGCCCTGCTTCCCGAGGGCCTGGCCGATCGCGCCCAGCACTACCTGCGTGCCGCGGCGCTTGCGGGCGAGCCCATGTCGCGCTTGCGCTACGCTTCCGGCTCGGGCTTCGACGACACCAACAGCTTCGACCACCTGGTGACCCCGGCCTTCGACCAATGGCGTCGCGAAGCCGAGGGGTTGATGCAGCAGTCGCTGGCCGAGGGCACCCCCGTGGCGGTCCTGGTCCTGACGGACGCCTATTCAGGCGACCAGGGCTTGTTCGCCGGGCTCGTCGCCAACGACGCGTTCCACACGCAGGCCTACGCCCGGCTGCTGCAGCGGGTGTTCGGCGAATCGCTGGCGACGTTCCCGTTTCCCCTGCCGCAGCCCTCGGCGGACGCGCCGGACGCGGCGCGGGCCGATGCGCTGGCCGCGCAGTGGCACCAGGACCATTTCGGCGGTCGCCAGCACGACCTGATGGAGCTGATGGTGACGCAGGCCTCTGCCCCATGGAAGGAGCCGGCCTCTGCCGCCGCTGCGGACGATCCCTGCCCCGGCACGGAGGCCAGCACCGATGGCTGATCGCCGGCACCAAGCTGTGGCTATCGTCATCGCCACCCTGCTGGCTTTGGGCCTGGTCGCCCAAGGGCGCTGGTCCCGCGATCCGGCCGAGACCTTGGGCCAGCCCGACCCTGCACCCGCGACGTCCGAAGGGGCGCAAACCGAGGGCCGCGCCGCCGGGTCCGAGCCGGTTCGGCCGCGCACTGAAACAAGGGCGCCGCTGCCGGCGCCGGGCACGCCCATCGCGCAGATCGTCGGCCCCCTCAAGGCGCGCGCCGACGCCGGCGACCGCCAGGCTGCCTGCCGCCTGGCGGTAGAACTGCTGCGCTGCCAACACCTGGAACAGTCCAAGGCCTTCCAGTCGGGCGACGGCCTGCCGCCGGACGTGTCGATGGCCCGGCAGGGCGCGCTGGACGCTGCCGATCTCATGGCAGAAATGGAGATCCGCAAGATCCAACTCGGGCAACAGTGCCAGGCCGTGGAGCCCGCCCTGATCGCGGCGGCTGCGCACTACCTGGCCAGCGCGGCGCGCGCCGGCCAACCCGAGGCCATGCTGCGCTACGCCACCGGAGAGCATCACGGCGTGCTTGGCGAAATGGGCTTCATCCGTGATCCCGACTTCGAACGCTGGCGCCGCGACGCCCCGGGCATGCTGCTGCGCGCGGCGCAAGCGGGGCGGCTGGATGCAGTGGACGCGCTCGCAACCGCCTACCGCACGGACGGCGGGCCCTATAGCGGCCTGATCCCGGACGACCCCCTGCAGGGCCACGCGTGGGCGCTACTGGAATCGCGGCTGGTGGGCTCGGGCCAGCCGACCTTGGCAAGCAGCGACGCCGCGATCGCGGTCCAGGCCACGGCCCTGGCCGAACAATGGCACCAGCGCTACTTCAACAACGCCGTGCTGGTCGGCGGCCACGCCGCGCTGTCGCATTGGCCGCTCCACATGCCCATGAAGCCAACTGAACAGGAAGGTTTCTGCGAGTGACCCGAGGGCCGTGCCTGCGGGGGCGCGCGGGCTATAATCAACCCGCTTTCCCTGGCTTCGGGGAGTAGCCCAGGCCCCCACCGGGCCGCCGCGCATCAACATACTTGGCGACCACCGCCATGGTGCGCGGGCAAGGCGGCACGCTTGCGGGCAAGACCGAAGGCCGGCACGTCGCGAACCCGGGCCGGGCCGCGAGGCGCTGGCCTTCGTCCGCCCTGCGTCCCGGCCCCGGAGTACTTCTTGGACGCTTTGCTCGTTTCCACCTTCGCCGTGGCCGTCGCCGAAATCGGCGACAAGACCCAACTGCTCGCCCTCGTGCTCGCCGCGCGCTACCGCAAGCCGTGGCCGATCATCGCCGGCATCCTGGTGGCCACCGTGCTCAACCATGCGCTGGCCGCCTGGTTCGGCAGCCTGGTGCAGGGCTGGATCAGCCCGGAGGTGCTGCGCTGGGGCGTGGTGCTGTCCTTCGCCGCGGTGGCGGCCTGGGCCCTGGTGCCCGACAAGCTGGACGAAGACGAAGTGAAGCCGCCGCGGTTTGGCGCCTTCGTGGCCACGCTGATCGCCTTCTTCATCGTCGAGATCGGCGACAAGACCCAGGTGGCCACGGTGGTGCTGGCGGCGCAGTACTCGCCGCTGTGGCAGGTGATCGCGGGCACCACGCTGGGCATGGCGATCGCCAACGTGCCGGTGGTGCTGCTGGGCTCGCGCTTTGCGGCGAAGCTGCCGCTGAAGGCGGCGCGCTACGCCGCGGCGGCCATCTTCGCCGGCCTGGCGATCTGGGTGGCGGTGGGCGGCCTGCCGGGCTGAGCCACGCCGGCCTGACAGCCACGGGCGCGGGCGGCTATCCTGCCCGCACCCCTCCCCAGGCCACGACCCCCGGCGTGAGTACCCTGAGAGAAACGCTGGAAGACCTGGCCAACTCGCTGCGCGAGCGCCCGGACGAGGTCCTGCTGGAAATCGGCGCCGGCGGCGAACTGCTGGTGGCGCGGCTGCGCGTGGCGGTGTCGCTGCTGCTGATCCTGCTGCCCGTGCTGAACTACCTCTGGGGCGGCACGCCGATGGAGTCGGCCGCGGGGCTGGTCGGCGCCGGACTGATCGTGATCTTCAGCCAGGTCTGGCTGAGCCTGGCGTTGCGCAAACGCCGCTACCGGTGGCTGCCAACGGTGTCGGCGGCGTTCGACGTGAGCATGGTCAGCCTCGTCCTGCTGCTGCTGGCGCTGGAAACGCCGGCGGCGGCGCTCAACAGCGCGGTGGTCTGGGCCTGCTACCCGCTGGCGGTGTTCGCCACCGCGCTGCGCCACGACGTGCGGGTGACCCTGATCGCGGGCGGGCTGGCGGTGCTGCAGTCCGCCCTGCTGTGGTTGCTGATCACGCAGCACAGCGACGGCCCGCTGATATCGGCGATGTATGGCACGGTCACCGCTTCAACCCAGATCCAGCGCATCGTGCTGCTGCTGGCGGTGACCCTGGTGACGGCGATGGTGGTGTTCCGGGCCCAGCGCCTGACCCAGCTGTCGGGCACCGACGGGCTGACCGGCCTGCCCAACCGCAGCTATCTCAACACGCGCGTACCCCAGAAACTGCTCGATGCCCGCAACTCCGGCCAGACGCTGAGCCTGGCCCTGATCGACCTGGACCACTTCCGCCACATCAACGCCGAGCTGGGCCACCTGGCCGGCGACCGCGCCCTGCGGCACGCGGTGAAGGTGCTGCGCATGGAGCTGGGTCGCGAAGAGCCGATGATCCGGGTGGGCGGCGAGGAGTTCGTGCTCATCCTGCGGCTGCCGGTGGGCGCGGCCTGGGAGCGCATGGAGGTGCTGCGGCGCAAGCTCGAGGCCGCGCCGTTCGTGCCCGAGGAGGGCGTGGAGCCGCGCAAGCTGACCCTCAGCGCCGGCATCGCCTGCTGCCCGCAGGACGCCAACGACCTGTCGGGCCTGATGCGGCGGGCCGACCTGCGCCTGCGCCACGCCAAGGCCAACGGCCGCAACCGCGTGGTGGCACGCGACGACAACTGAGCCCGCCTTGCCCGGGCGGGGGGCGTGAACTACCCTGCCGCATCGTCCCGGGGTTCCCAGCTCAATGATCACCAGCATTCTTTTCGGCCTGTTCGGCCTGTCCGTCCTGCTTTTCATCGCCTGGCTGTTCTCCAACAACCGGGGCGCGGTGGACTGGCGGCTGGTGGCCACGGGCATCAGCCTGCAGATCGGCTTCGCGGCGCTGGTGCTGCTGGTGCCGGGCGGAAAGGACGTGTTCGAGGCGCTGGGCCTGCTGTTCGTAAAGGTGCTGAGCTTTGTCGGCGAAGGTTCCAAGTTCATCTTCGGCGACCTGATGGACACCTCGAAGTTCGGCTTCGTGTTCGCCTTCCAGGTGCTGCCCACCATCATCTTCTTCGCCGCGCTGATGGGCGTGCTCTACCATCTGGGGGTCATGCAGGCGATCGTGCGCGTGATGGCCTGGGCCATCACCAAGGTGATGAAGGTGTCGGGCGCGGAAACCACCAGCGTCTGCGCCAGCGTGTTCATCGGCCAGACCGAGGCGCCACTGACGGTGCGCCCCTACATCAGCCGCATGACCGAGTCCGAGCTGATCACCATGATGATCGGCGGCATGGCGCATATCGCCGGCGGCGTGCTGGCGGCCTTCGTGGGCATGCTGGGCGGCGACGACCCGGCGCAGCAGCTCTACTACGCCAAGCACCTGCTGGCCGCGTCCATCATGGCGGCCCCCGCCACGTTGGTGATCGCCAAGCTGCTGATTCCGGAAACCAGCACCCCGCTCACCCGCGGCACGGTGAAGATGGAAGTCGAGAAGACCACCACCAACGTCATTGACGCCGCCGCGGCCGGCGCCGGCGACGGCCTGCGCCTGGCGCTGAACATCGGCGCGATGCTGCTGGCCTTCATCGCCCTGATCGCCCTGCTCAACTGGCCGCTCACCTGGATCGGTGAAGTGACGGGACTCGCCGAGTGGCTCGGCCGTCCGACCGACATGTCCACTCTGCTGGGCTACCTGCTGTCGCCCATCGCCTGGGTGATCGGCGTGCCCTGGCAGGACGCCATCACGGTGGGCGGGCTGATCGGCAAGAAGATAGTGCTCAATGAATTCGTCGCCTATGGCGAACTTGCCGAGATCGTCAACGGCAGGGTGGAGGGCGTCACGCTGACCGAGCAGGGCAAGCTGATTGCTACCTACGCGCTGTGCGGCTTCGCCAACTTCAGCTCCATCGCCATCCAGATCGGCGGCATCGGCGGACTGGCCCCGGAGCGCCGCCAGGACCTGGCCAAGTTCGGCCTGCGCGCCGTGCTGGGCGGCACCCTGGCCACGATGATGACCGCCACCATCGCCGGCGTGCTGACCACCATCGGCGCCTGATCCCCTGTGGGCGGGCCTCCAGGCCCGAAGCCCTGCGCGGCAAGGCGCCGGGCCTGAAGGCCCTCCCACAAGAACTTCCGGGAGCGATGTGATGTCGAAGGTGATCGTGGTGGGGTCCTACAACCAGGACCACGTGTGGTCCACCGACGCGCTGCCGGCGCCCGGCGCCACGCGCCTGGGCTGCTACGCCAGCGGGCCGGGCGGCAAGGGATTCAACCAGGCGGTGGCGGCGGCGCGCGCGGGCGCCACCACGTCCTTCCTGACCGCCCTGGGCCAGGACGCCGCGGCCGCGCAGGCGAGGGCCTTGTCCGCCGACGAAGGCATCACGCTGCTGGCCCAAGTCCATGCTGAACTGCCCTCGGGCACGGCCGGCATTTTCGTGGACGGCCAAGGTCGCAACGTCATCATCGTGGCACCCGGCGCCAACGCGGCGCTGTCGGAAGGTTTCATCAACGCCCAACGCGCCAGCCTGCAGTCGGCCGCCGTGGTGCTGGTGCAGTTGGAAGTGGCGACCGCGGCCGTCGAAGCGGCGCTGCGCATCGCCAACATCGCCGGCGCCATGACCGTACTCAATCCTGCGCCGGCCAATGCCGAGTCGAGCGCGGCGCTGCTGGCCCAAGCCGACGTGCTGACGCCCAACGAAACCGAGTTCGCGGCCCTGCTGCGCCGGCACGCCGGCATCAGCGTGGACCCGGACGCACTGGCGTCCATGGCGCCCGCCGACCTGCAGGACCTTTGCCGCCACCTGGTGCGCGACGGCACCGTGGTGATCACGCTGGGCGCCGGCGGCGTATTCGTCTCGCACCCGTCCGACAATCTCCGCGGCGACCCGAGTTCGCACTACCGCCTGCCCGCGCAGGCCGCCGTGGCCATCGACACCACCGGCGCCGGCGATGCCTTCAGCGGCGCCCTGGCCGCGGCGCTGGCGGCGGGCCCGGCGTGTTTCGCCGACGCGGTGGCGTATGCCAACCGCTTCGCCGCGCTGTCCACCGAATGCCGCGGCGCCGCCTTGGCCATGCCGCGCCGGGCCGACGTGGCCACCCGCTTCGGCGCCTGAGCGCTGCGCCAGGCCGTCGCCCGCCGGCCGGTCGCGCCGGCGGCTAGAATGCCGCCCATGCAGATCGGTCCCCATTCCATCGCTCCGCGCGTGGTGCTGGCGCCCATGGCCGGCGTCACCGACAAACCCTTCCGCATGCTGTGCAAGCGCCTGGGCGCCGGGCTGTGCGTGTCGGAGATGACCATTTCCGACCCGAAGTTCTGGCACACCAGCAAATCCCAGCACCGCATGGACCACGCCGGCGAACCCGACCCCATCAGCGTGCAGATCGCCGGCACCGTGCCCGAGGTGCTGGCCGAGGCGGCGCGCTACAACGTCGGCCACGGTGCGCAGATCATCGACATCAACATGGGCTGCCCGGCCAAGAAGGTCTGCAACACCTGGGCCGGCTCGGCGCTGATGCGCGACGAGGCGCTGGTGGCGCGCATCCTGTCGGCCGTGGTGAAGGCGGTGGACGTTCCGGTGACGCTGAAGATCCGCACCGGCTGGGACAGCGAGCACCGCAACGCGCTGGCCATCGCCCGCATCGCCCAGGACAGCGGCATCGCCTCGCTGGCGGTGCACGGCCGCACCCGCGACCAGCACTACACCGGCGTGGCCGAGTACGACACCATCGCCGCGGTGAAGGCCGCGCTGTCCATTCCCGTGCTGGCCAACGGCGACATTGATTCACCGGAGAAAGCGCTGTTCGTGCTGCGCCACACCGGCGCCGACGCGGTGATGGTGGGCCGCGCCGCGCAGGGCCGGCCGTGGATCTTCCGCGAGATCGCCCACTTCCTGGCCACCGGCGAAAAACTCCCCGAGCCCGGCGTGGACGAGGTGCGCGCGGTGCTGCTGGGCCACCTCGCCCACCTGCACGAGTTCTATGGCGAAGTCGCCGGCGTGCGCATTGCCCGCAAGCACCTGGGCTGGTACGCCAAGGACCGGCCCGAAAACGCCGCCTTCCGCGCCGTGGTCAACCGCGCCGAGACCGCCGACGAACAGGTGCGCCTGACCCGCGACTACTTCGACGCGCTGGCCGCGGGCGTGCCGCCCGACCTGCCCGCAGTCGCCTGAGCCGCTACAGCAGCCACCAGGCGCCGGCGCCCGCGACCACCGCGCCAATCAGCAGCCAGCGCAGGAAGCTCGGGCTGTCGCCGGGTGCGATGGTGTCGTTGTAGTGGCCTTGCGGCGGATTGCGGCGGATCAGCGACGATCCGCCCGACTCGGGCGCGCGCGGCGGCGAGACGTTCCCGGTGGTGGTGCGCGCCGCGCTTTCAGCGGGCCGCCCCGGTGATCCCGGTGCCGATGTCGCCTTGGGCACCGGCGGCGGGCTGCGCGGCGCAGCGGCGTTGCCCGCCAAGCCCGACACCAGCTTGGCCAACAGCGGCGAGCCCTGCTCTTCCCATTGACGGCGCGCTTCCGGCGGCAGCTTGGCCAGGCCAGCCTCCACCCTGCGGCGCACTTCCGGCGGCAGGCTCGACAGATCCATTTTTCCACTCATGGCGCGGGTCCTACGGGGTGGGCTCAGGCGTCCATATCCTGTGCCAAACCTCGGGCAGCCGTCGAATCGCGTCCGTCGGCCAGTCCGCCTGGGTCGGCGGCACGGCCTTCCAGCCGGCGCCGTCGCGCTCGGCCACCGCGAAGCGGAAGGTGAAATCGGGCTCCACGCCCATGCGCAGGTCCGACAGCACCAGCGTTCCGTCCACTTCCCGCGCGGCCATGAAGCCGCGGTTGAACCACAGCAGCCGCGCCGCCGCCGGGAACCCACGCACCGCGTCCAGCGCCGCCACGTCCGACACCTGCGGATGCAGCACCATCGGCCCGCGGTCGGCCACCAGCGAATACTGCCCCGCCAGGTAGCCCTCGGGCGTCATCACCACCACGCGCCACAGCAGCGTGTTGAACGGCATCGGCACCGAAAACCGCGGCGCGTCCTGCAGGCCCATGGCGGCCAGCGCCTGGCCGGCCGCGCGGTCCACCTGCGCCTTGGCCACGAACGACCAGCCGAGGTACGCCGTGCTCAGTGCCAGCGCCATGGCCAGCGCCCGCTGCGCGCCGTGCGAATCGCGCCAGCGCCAAGCCAGCACGCACGCCAGCAACAGCGGCAGCGTGTAGGCCAGGTCGATGATGAAGACCGTGGACCACATCGTCGGCGACACCGCCAGCGGCCACCACAGCTGCGTGCCGTAAACCGTCAGCGCGTCGAGCAGCGGGTGGGTCACCAGCGCCAGCTGGATCGCCCAGAACCAGCGCACGGGCGACTGCGCCACGCGCCCGCCCGCCCGCTTGAACGCGGCCCATATCAGCGCGGCCAGCGGCACCAGCAGGAACAGCGAATGCGACGGCCCCCGATGCCAGGTCATCATCTTCACCGGGTCCAGCCCCAGCGGCAGCAGCACGAAGGTGTCCAGGTCGGGCAGCGTGCCCAGCGCGGCGCCGGCCAGCAGCGCGGCGCGGCGGTGCTGCGGCGGGGCGATGGCTGCGGCCAGTGCGCCGCCGAGAACGATCTGAGTAAGCGAGTCCATGCCGCGATGCTAGCGGGCTCGAGGGTTTGGACGGCGTGACAGTCTCAGGCCGCGTAGGCCAGCCGCAGCGGCGGGCGACGGGGCTCAAGGCGCGTCAGCACCGCGCCGTCGTGGCCCAGCAGGCACAGCCCACCCTCGGCGTCCTCGGCCAGCGCGGTGAGGCTTTCCACCCAGTCGCCGTCGTTGGCGTACACCAGGCCGTCCACTTCGCGCAGGTCGGCGCGGTGGATGTGGCCGCAGACGATGCCGTCCAGGCCGCGCCGGCGCGCGTCGGCCAGCCCGGCGTTGACGAAGCGTTCGATGTAGCGCTCGGCGGCGCCGCTGCGGCGCTTGAGGAAATCGGCCAGCGACCAGTAGCGCAGCCCGAAGCGCCGGCGCGCGAGGTTGGTCATGCGGTTGCCGGCCAGGATCTGGTCGTAGAGCCAGTCGCCCAGGTGTTCCTGGAAGCCGCCGAAGTGCGTCACCGCGTCGTAGTCGTCGCCGTGCGCCACCAGCAGCCGGCGGCCGTCGGCGAGCTGGTGGATCGCGCGCCGGCGCACCTGCATGTAGGGCAGCATCAGGCCGCAGAAGCGGCGTATCGGCCGGTCGTGGTTGCCCGGCACGTAGATGATCTCGGTGCCGGCGCGCACCAGCGCATGCAGGCATTCCACCACCCGGTGCTGGCCGGCGCCCCAGGCCGCGCGACGCTGCGCCATCCACCACAAATCGACGATGTCGCCCACCAGGTACAAGCGGCGCGTGTCCAGGCCGTCCAGGAAATCCGCCAGCTCCGCGGCGTGGCAGTTCTTCGACCCCAGGTGCACGTCCGACACGAACACCGCGCGCTGCCGGGGCCGCTTGCCCGGCGCGCTCATGCGGCCTCCGTGCGACCCAGGCGCGGCATCGCACCGTCGAGGTAGCGCTCGCGCTTGCGCGGGCGGATGCGCGCCAGGTCGAGTTCCACCAGGCCGTCCACGGAGTTGTTGAAGTCCGGGTCCACCCCGAAAGCGAGGAAACGCGCGCCGCCGGGTTCGCACAGCTCGGTGTATTGCTTGTAGAGGGTGGGCACGCGCGCACCCAGCGCGCCCAGGTTGGCCTTGAGCACGCGATAGGCGGTGTCGGCGTCGAGTTCGCTGAAGGCCGGCGGCGCCGCCAGGAAACGGAACGGCCGGTTGGCCGCCACGCCGTCGCTGCGGCAGCCGAAGAAGCGGTCGTAGTAGGCCACCAGCTGTTCGCGCGCGGCGATCGGCAGGTCGGCGCTGATCGAAACCGGGCCGAACAGGTAGCGCACCTCGGGGTGCGCGCGCAGGTAGGCGCCGATGCCCAGCCACAGGTAGTCCAGGCTGCGCGTGCCCTGGTAGGCCGGCGCCACGAAGCTGCGGCCCAGCTCCATGCCCTGCATCAGCCGCGCCAACATGTGACACGGGTAGCGGAACAGCGACGCCGTGTAGAAGCCTTCGATGCCGCGCTCGGCCAGCACCGCTTCCCCGGGCGCGACGCGATAGGCCCCGGCGATTTCCAGCGCTTCCGGGTCCCACAGCACGATGTGGTCGTACCACCCGTCGTAGGCGTCCAGGTCCAGCCGCTGGCCGGTGCCCTCGCCGACGGCGCGGAAGGTGATCTCGCGCAGGCGGCCGATCTCGCGCAGCAGCGGCGAATCGGTGGCCAGCCGGCCGGCGTGGATGCGCTTGCCGTCGGGCGTGGTGCCCAGGCGCGGCAGCAGCGCCAGCGCGTCCACCAGACGCTTGCGGTCCACCGCCGGCGCCACCGGCACCGGGCCGGTGGGGGTGGATTCGCGGCGCGAACCGATGGCGTACAGCGCCTGCCGGATCGAGGCCAGCGCCTGCACCGGCTCGGCCTGCGCTTCCAGCGCGCGCGGCAGGCCGACGCGCATCGAAATCCGCACGTCCCGCCGCGTGAACAGCTCGCGCGGCAGCAGCGCCGTGCCGGCCGACTTCATGAAGGCCGCGGCGCCGTAGAACACCGCCGAGTTGCGCGCCTCGATGCGCACCGGCAGCACCGGCGAACCGGTGGCCCGGGCAAAGCGCAGGAAGCCCTGCCGCCACTGGCCGTCGCGCACCCCGCGCAGACCCAGCCGCGCCACTTCGCCGGCCGGGAAAATGATCACGCACTGCTCGCGGCCCAGCGCCTGTTCCACCGCTTCCAGGCTTTCGGGCGTGGGCTTGCCGCCCAGGATGCGCAGCGGCAGCAGCAGCGGCGCCAGGCCCGGGATGGCCGCCAGGAAATCGTTGGCGACGATGCGCACGTCGCCGCGCACGCTGCCCACCAGGTGCAGCAGCGCCAGCGCGTCCAGGCCGCCGCTGGGGTGGTTGGCGACAATCAGCAGCCGGCCCGTGGCGGGGATGCGCTCGCGCTCCACTTGGTCCACGGTGTAGCGGGTGCCCAGGTAGTGCAGCGTGGCCTCGACCAGCGCCATGCCCTGGAGGTGGCCGTGGCGCGCCAGGAACGCGTCTATCTCGTCGAGCCGCGTCAGCTTGGCAAGGCTGCGCAGCAGCGGCCGGGCCAAGCGTTCGCGCGCGCCCCGGAACCAGTCCGGGAAGCGTTGCTCCAGCTGGCGCTCAAGCTCGATCATGGGCGGTACCTGTCCGGACGACGGCGTCAGGTTGACCGGCTCCGCTGACAGCCCGGTTAAGCGCAGGCGTCAGCGCCGTGACACTCCGGGGCTTAACGGACAGGCAACGGCGGCGGGTGCAGGATGCACCCCGGGGGCGGCCGGTGTATGATGCCGCCCCTCACTCCATCCTTTCATCGCAATCAAAGGATATAAGCCACGATGTCCAGCTACCTCTTCACCTCCGAGTCGGTTTCCGAAGGCCACCCGGACAAGATCGCCGACCAGATCTCCGACGCCGTCCTCGACGCCATCCTGGCGCAGGACAAGAAGGCCCGCGTCGCCTGCGAAACCCTGGTGAAGACCGGCGCCGCCATCGTCGCCGGCGAAGTCACCACCTCGGCGTGGGTGGACATCGAGTCGCTGGCCCGCAAGGTCATCAACGACATCGGCTACAACAATTCCGACGTCGGCTTCGACGGCCACACCTGCGCCATCATCAACATGCTGGGCAAGCAGTCGCCCGACATCAACCAGGGCGTGGACCGCAAGAAGCCGGAAGAACAGGGCGCGGGCGACCAGGGCCTGATGTTCGGCTATGCCTGCAACGAAGCCCCGGAGTTCATGCCGGCGCCGCTGTACTACTCGCACCGTTTGGTTGAGCAGCAGGCCAAGGTCCGGAAAAGCGGCAAGCTCAAGTGGCTGCGCCCGGACGCCAAGAGCCAGGTCACCCTGCGCTATGAAGGCAACAAGGTGCTCGGCCTCGACGCCGTGGTGCTGTCCACCCAGCACGACCCGGACATCAAGCAGAAGGCGCTGGTGGAGGCCGTGTTCGAGGAAATCCTCAAGCCCGTGCTGCCCAAGGCCTGGCTCAAGGACCTGCCGAAGTCGAAGATCCACATCAACCCGACCGGCAAGTTCGTGATCGGCGGCCCCGTGGGCGACTGCGGCCTGACCGGCCGCAAGATCATCGTCGACAGCTACGGCGGCATGGCCCGCCACGGCGGCGGCGCGTTCTCGGGCAAGGATCCGTCCAAGGTCGACCGTTCGGCCGCTTACGCCGCGCGCTACGTGGCCAAGAACATCGTGGCCGCCGGCCTGGCCGACCGCTGCGAAGTGCAGGTTTCGTACGCGATTGGCGTTGCCGAGCCGACTTCGATCTCGGTGACGACCTTCGGCACCGGCAAGATCAGCGACGAGAAGATCGAGAAGCTGATCCGCAGCCACTTCGACCTGCGCCCGTACGGCATCACCAAGATGCTGGACCTGCTGCACCCGATCTACCAGGCCACCGCCAGCTACGGCCACTTCGGCCGCAAGCCCAAGGAAATTACCTACACCGACGGCGCCGGCAAGAAGCACACCGCCACCGCGTTCTCGTGGGAAAAGACCGACCGGGCCGAAGCGCTGCGCAAGGATGCCGGTCTCAAGAAGTAACGCTTCTTGTGGGAGGGCCTTCAGGCCCGACAGCTCCAGCCGAACGGGCCGCGAAAGCGGCCCGTTTCTTTTGGCGCCCCCCCACCCCATCCACCGCGCCAGCAAGCCCTTCTACGACCCAAACTACCGCCAATCCCCCATCGCCCCGACTGTATCCTTCCGGATACGTTTGGTGCATGATCGAGATTGAGAAAACAGCACGATTCGACGAATGGCTGGCGCGTTTGAGAGACCGCGACGCAGCGGCGATCGTGAACGGCCGGCTTGCCCGGCTCCAGATGGGCCTGTTTGGCGACGTGAAGTACATCGGGTCCGGGGTCAGCGAACTCCGAATTCACCACGGCCCTGGCTACAGGATTTACTTCACATTCCGGGGAAAGGCCCTTGTCCTTCTGATCTGCGGCGGCGAAAAGAGTACGCAAGCCTCGGACATCAGGGTCGCAATAGGGCTGGCTGCCAGCCTCCGCCAACCACGTTAGAGCGAACACGGAGCAACCAGGCCATGCCCCTCGAGACCACGCCCTACGATCCCGCGAAGTACCTCGATACTGATCGGGCCATTGCGATCTTCCTCATTGACGCTCTTGAGTCGGGCCACGATGGCGTCTTCCAGAATGCCCTGCAGATTGCTGCGAGGGCGCGCGGTATGTCGGAGGTTGCCAGGGCGGCAGGGGTTGGCCGCGAAAGTCTTTACAAGGCTCTCCAGGAAGAGGCGCAGCCCCGTTTCTCGACCGTAAGGAAGGTGCTGGCAGCACTTGGCCTGGAGATCGCTATTGTCGCCAGAAAGAAGTCGCCCGCGAAGAAGCGGCCCGCAAGCCGACGGACCAAGGCAGCACCGGCGAGTGCCGTAGCCGCCCGCAAGGCCGCCGGCGCACCCGCCAGAACCAAAGCGCTAAGCTGATGCCGTCTTCCCCGAACGGAGGTCGTTGACCATGGTTACCCCTGAATCCCCGAGCCTGCCGCCCGCGGCTGAGGCGTTCCTCGCCAAGGCCTTGTCTTCGCGCGACAAGGCCCGCGAGTCGGGCCGCTATGTGCCGGCCGCCGAGGTGATGGCAAGCCTTGAAGCACAGATGTTCGCGGCGAAGACGAAACAAGCCTGACCGCCGGAGTCTGGCGACTATCCCGCCCCACGCCCGATCTGGCATCTTGCAGGCATGCCCACGCCTACCCCGCACGAATCCCGCCGCCCCCTCACCACCCGTAGCGCCGGCTGGGCCAAGGCCCTGGCCGCCGCGCTGGCCAGGGCCCGCGTCAGCCCCGACCTGATTTCCGCCATCAGCGTCCCCATCGCCTTCCTCGGCATGGCGGCGCTGCTGCACGTGCCCGGCCCCGCAGGCCTGCTGCTGTGCGCGGTGGCCGTGCAGCTGCGGCTACTGTGCAACCTGCTCGACGGCATGGTGGCGGTGGAAGGTGGCCTGGGCGGGCCGACCGGGCCGCTGTGGAACGAGCTGCCCGACCGCATTGCCGATTCGGTGTTCATCGTGGCGTTGGGCATGGCCGCCGGCTCGCCGATCCTGGGCTGGGCCGGCGCGCTGCTGGCGGCGGTCACGGCCTACATCCGCACCACCGGTGGCGCGCTGGGCTTCGCGCAGGATTTCAGCGGCGTGCAGTCCAAGCCCAAGCGCATGTTCGTCATGACCGTGGCCTGTTTGGTGGCGGCCGCTTGGCCGTGGTGGAACGACGCGTGGTACGCCTTGCTGGTGGCGGCCTGGATCATCCTGGTGGGCTCGGCCATCACCTGCGTCACGCGCACGCTGAAGATCGCGCGCCAGCTGCGCGAACGCGCGGCCGCGGCGGGCAAGGCCTGATGCTGGGCACCCCGCTCATCCTCGCGCTGCGCGGCCTGGTCGGCGCCAGCCCGCGCTGGATCGGCTGCCAGCCGCTCACCACCACGCGCATCTACTTCGCCAACCACACCAGCCACCTGGATACGCCGGTGCTGTGGTCCGCCTTGCCTGGCTTCTTGCGCCGTAAAACCCGCCCGGTGGCGGCGAAGGATTACTGGGGCAAGCCGGGCCTGCGCAAGTGGTTCGCCGACACCACCTTCCGCGCATTGCTCATTGACCGCGAGCGCACCGACCCCGACGTGGACCCGCTGGCGCCGCTGTCGGACGCGCTCAACAACGGCGACTCGCTGATCCTGTTCCCCGAAGGCACCCGCCGCGGCGAGCGCCTGCCGGCCGAGTTCAAGAGCGGCCTCTACCACCTGGCCATGCGCCACCCCGACGTGGAGCTGATCCCGGTGTACCTGGAAAACCTCTACCGCAGCATGCCCAAGGGCGCCCACATCCCGGTGCCGCTGACCTGCGCCGTGCGCTTCGGCGCGCCGCTGGGCCACGTGTGCGACGAATCCAAGGCCGACTTCCTGGCGCGCGCCCGCGCCGCCGTGGTCGCACTGTCCTGACCACGGAACCGACATGCC
>JANOJQ010000160.1:0-16375 GCA_031418815.1 Lysobacteraceae bacterium | reverse complement strand
GGTCAGGTTCACTTCTTTTCACTAACCAGTGGGTAGTGAAAAGAAGTGAACCTGACCCCGTTCTTGGCTCAAACCGTCGTGAAGGATTCGCCGCAGCCGCACTCGGCGGCCATGCGGGGGTTCTTGAAGACGAACTGCTGGTTCAGGCCCTGGCTGACGAAGTCGATGACGGTGCCGTCCACCTGGGGCAGGCTGTCGGCGTCCACCTGAACGGCCACGCCGTCGGTGTCGAACACGGTGTCGTCGGGGCCGGGGGCCTGGGCGATGTCCACCACGTAGGCGAAGCCCGAGCAGCCGGACTTGCGGACCCCGAAGCGCAGGCCGGTGCCGCCCGGCGTCTCGGCCAGGTAGCTGCGGACGCGGGCGACGGCGGCGGGGGTCAGGGTGACGGCCATGGCGGTGGACCTCGGAAAGAGTGCGGGAAGTATACGGCCGCTGCGTGAATGCACGCCTGCGGGTATCCTTGCGGACCTCACCAAGATTGGCCCCAGCGGCCGGGATTCAAGAGCATGGCAGTGGTCAGCGTCCAACAGGCGCTGTCCGGGGCAACCGCCCCCGGCAGTGAAGTCACGGTCCGCGGCTGGGTCCGCACCCGGCGCGACTCCAAGGCCGGGCTGAGCTTCGTCAACGTCAGCGACGGCTCCTGCTTCGCCCCGATCCAGGTGGTGGCACAGGCCGACCTGGCGAACTACGACGAAGAGGTGAAGCGCCTCACCGCCGGCTGCTCGGTCATCGCCACCGGCGTGCTGGTCGCCTCCCAGGGCCAGGGCCAGGGCTTCGAGATCCAGGCCACCGGCATTGAAGTGGTCGGCTGGGTCGAAGACCCGGAAACCTACCCCATCCAGCCCAAGGCCCATTCGCTCGAGTTCCTGCGCGACGTGGCCCACCTGCGCCCGCGCACCAACCTGTTCGGCGCGGTCACCCGCATCCGCCACTGCCTGGCCCAGGCCGTGCACCGGTTCTTCCACGAACAGGGCTTCTAC
Organism: Lysobacteraceae bacterium; assembly: GCA_031418815.1. GTDB lineage: Bacteria > Pseudomonadota > Gammaproteobacteria > Xanthomonadales > Xanthomonadaceae > Arenimonas. Next base: position 15,392 of record JANOJQ010000160.1, on the reverse strand, counting down.
TGGATCAGCACGCCGATCATCACCACGTCCGACGCCGAGGGCGCGGGCCAGATGTTCCGCGTCTCCACCCTGGACATGCAGCGCCTGCCGCGCGACGCCAAGGGCAACGTGGACTTCTCGCAGGACTTCTTCGGCAAGGAAACCTTCCTCACCGTGTCCGGCCAGCTCAACGTCGAGGCCTACTGCCTGGCCCTGAGCAAGGTCTACACCTTCGGCCCGACCTTCCGCGCCGAAAACTCCAACACCACCCGCCACCTGGCCGAGTTCTGGATGATCGAGCCGGAGATCGCCTTCGCCGACCTCAACGACGACGCCAACCTGGCCGAGGCTTTCCTGAAGTACCTGTTCAAGGCCGTGCTGGCGGAGCGCGGCGACGACCTGGCCTTCATCGCCGAGCGCGTGGACAAGACCGCCATCAGCAAGCTCGAGGGCATCATCGATGCGCCGTTCGAACGCATTGATTACACCGAAGCCGTGAGCCTGCTGCAGAAATCCGGCCACAAGTTTGACTTCCCGGTCGAATGGGGCCTGGACCTGCAGACCGAACACGAGCGCTGGCTGACCGAAGTGCACATCGGCCGCCCGGTGGTGGTGATGAACTACCCCGAGCAGATCAAGGCCTTCTACATGCGCCTCAACGACGACGGCAAGACCTGCGCGGCGATGGACGTGCTGGCCCCGGGCATCGGCGAGATCATCGGCGGCAGCCAGCGCGAGGAGCGCCTGGACGTGCTGGACGCGCGCATGGCGCACTTCGGCCTGGACCCGGCGCACTACGGCTGGTACCGCGATTTCCGCCGCTACGGCACCGTGCCGCATGCGGGCTTCGGCCTGGGCTTCGAGCGGCTGGTGGTGTATGTGTGCGGGCTGAGCAACATCCGCGACGCCATCCCCTACCCGCGCGCGCCGGGCCTGGCGACGTTCTGAGGCGCGGATGGGCGCCGGCTCGCTGCTGATCTTCCTGTTCCTGGGGCTGGCCGGTTCGGCGGCCCCGGCGCACTTCGGCTTCCGGGTGCTGGCGTTCCGCCACCAGCTGGACCGGAAGATTCCCTTCGCGCCGGGCACCGAAGACGGCAGCTGGGGCTACAGCTGGTGGCTGATGCGCTGGAAACACCGCGCGTCCCACGACCAGAACCTGAACTTTTTCGGCGGCATCACCGCCGGCAGCGGCTGGCTCACCCTGATCGGGGCGACCGGCCTGGCGATCCAGATGGCACTGCAATGAGGAGCAGCCCATGAGCGACAACGACAGCGAGAACGACGGCTACGACCTGCGCGACACCACCGGCGACCAGTGGTGGCTGGCGGTGCTGCCGCGCATGCTGGTGTGGTCGCGCCTGCGCGTGCTGGAAAGCGGCGTGGCCGAGGTGTTCGACTGCGACGGCCGGGTCAACATCTACGAAAGCGAGGACATCGCCCGCTCGCAGCTGCTCGACGCCGACTTCCGCGAGCTCGAGGGCATGGACGCCGAGGACGCCGAACTGTGGGGCCTGGACCTGGAGGAAATCGAGCCGCCGCAGGCCGAGGACGACGAGTCGCTGCGCGAGCTGATGATGCAGCCGCTCAAGACCCCGCTGTCGGGCAAGGACTGGTGAGCGCGGTGCTGCGGGGCCGGCACGCGCTGGTCTGCGGCGGCTCCGAGGGCATCGGCCTGGCCACGGCGCAGGCGCTGGCCGCGCTGGGCGCCGACGTCACCGTGCTGGCGCGCCGCCCCGAGCGGCTGGCCGAAGTGGTGGCCGCCCTGCCCCGCGTGCACGACGACCAGCGCCATCGCCACGTGGCCGCCGACGCGTCCGACACCCGCGGCCTCGCCGCCGCCGTCGCCGCCCTGTGCGGCAAGCATCCGGTGCACGTGCTGGTGAACAACACCGCCGGCCCGCCGGGCGGCCCGGCCCACGCCGCCACGCCCGAAACCTACGAAACGGTGTTCCGCCAGCACCTGCTCGCCAACCAGGTGCTGGTGCAGGCCGTGCTGCCGGGCATGCAGGCCGCGGCCTGGGGCCGCATCGTCAACGTCATCTCCACGTCGGTGAAGGAGCCCATCGCCAACCTGGGCGTGTCCAACACCATCCGCGGCGCGGTGGCGGCCTGGGCCAAGACCCTGGCCAGCGAACTCGGCCCATTCGGCATCACCGTCAACAACGTGCTGCCGGGCTACACCCGCACCCAGCGCCTGGACCAGATCCTGGCCGAGCGCGCCGCCGCCACCGGCAAGCCGGCCGACGAGATCGAACGCGGCATGCTGGCCACCGTGCCGGCCGGCCGCTTCGCCGAACCGGCGGAAGTGGCGGCCGCCATCGCCTTCCTGTCCTGTCCTGCGGCGGCTTACGTTAACGGTATCAACCTGCCGGTCGACGGCGGGCGCACCCGTTCCCTCTGAGGTCACCGCATGGATGCCAACGCCCGCTCGTCCGACCGAGTCCCCTTCGCCGCCAAGGTGATGGTGCTGCGCGACGACCAGGCCTGGCTGTGCGAGGTCACCGACTTGTCCGAAGGCGGCTGCGGGCTGTTCCGCCCCGCCGACTGCACGCTGGAAGTGGCCGAGATCGTCCGCCTGGTCTTCTTCGACGAGATCGAGCCCGGCCCGGCCGTGGTGGTGGACGCCCGCGTGGCCCGGGTCGAGAACGGCTCGCTGGGCTTCGAGTACCACGAAACCCAGTCGGTGCCGCCGGTCCGCCGCTGAGCCCACACGCTGCCTGCACGCCCGCGCGGGCACGCTCGGAACATGCCTGAAGGTCCTGAAATCCGCCGCGCCGCCGACCAGCTCGCCAAGGCCGTGGTCGGCCAGCCGCTCACCGCCGCGTTCTTTGCGTTCCCGGAGCTCAAGAAGTTCCAGCGCAGCCTGGTGGACCATCGCATCCGCGCGGTCGAGCCGCACGGCAAGGCGCTGCTGACGCACTTCGACCACGGCCTGACGCTCTACTCGCACAACCAGCTCTACGGCGTCTGGAAAGTCGCCAAGGCTGGCGAGCGCCCCGACACCACGCGCTCGCTCCGGGTGGCGCTGGAAACCGGCAAGAAAGCCATCCTGCTGTACTCGGCCTCCGAAGTGCAGATGTGGAAGACCGACGAACTGCCGCGGCATCCCTTCCTGGCCAAGCTCGGCCCCGACGTGCTGGACATGGGCCTGACCACCGATTCCGTGGCCGCGCGCCTGCGCAGCAAGCGCTTCGCCGGCCGGTCGCTGGTGGCGCTGCTGCTCGACCAGGCCTTCCTGGCGGGCATGGGCAACTACCTTCGCTCGGAGGTGCTGTTCATGGCCGGCATCGCCCCAAACCGCGCACCCAAGGACCTGGACGACGACGAGATCGAGCGGCTGGCCGTGGCCCTGCTCGACGTGCCCCGCCGCAGCTACGCCACCCGCGGCATCCGGCGCGCGGCGGGCATGAGCGCCGACTACCTCACCGACACGCCCGCCGGCTTCCGCTTCGAAGTGTTCGACCGCGAAGGCGAGCCCTGCCGCCAGTGCGGCGATGTCGTGGTGCGCCACGAACTTGGCGGCCGTCGCCTTTACTGGTGCAAGGTCTGCCAGTCCTGAGGCCCACCGGCCAATACCTGTCCGTATCGGCGCCTGCGCGGGTAAGCTTGCGGGCATGGACCTGCGGCTTTCCCACCTGATCGACGGCGAGGCCCGCAGCACGGGCGCTTGGCTGGACGTGTTCGAACCGGCCACCGGTTTGGCCTGGGCACAGTGCCCCGACGGCGCCGCCGACGACGTCGCTGCAGCGGTCGAAGCCGCCCGCCGCGCCTTCCCCGCCTGGTCCGCCCTGGCCGCCGCCGACCGTGCCGCCTGGATCAACCGCCTGGCCGACGCGCTCGAAGCCCGCGTGGACGAATTCGCCGCGGCCGAATCGCGTGACGTGGGCAAGCCGCTGTCGCTGGCGCGCAACCTCGACATCCCGCGCGCGGTCACCAACCTGCGTTTCTTCGCCGCGGCGGCCACCCAGTTCGCCAGCGAATCGCACGGCGCCCCGGGCATCGTCAACTACACCCTGCGCCAGCCGCTGGGCGTGGTGGGCATCATCAGCCCCTGGAACCTGCCGCTGTACCTGTTCACCTGGAAGTTCGCGCCGGCCCTGGCGGCGGGCAACTGCGTGGTCGGCAAGCCTTCGGAAGTGACGCCGGTGACGGCGTGGATGCTGGGCGAGCTGGCGCGCGAGATTGGCTTCCCGGCCGGCGTCTTCAACATCGTGCAGGGCCGCGGCGCCGTCGCCGGCCAGGCGCTGGTGGACCATCCGCTGGTGAAGGCCATCAGCTTCACCGGCAGCACCGCGGTGGGCGTGCGCATCGCCGAAAGCTGCGCCCGCTCGCTCAAGAAGACCTCGTTGGAGTTGGGTGGCAAGAACGCCACGCTCGTGTTCGCCGACGCGCCGCGCGCGAAGCTACTCGACACCGTGGTGCGCTCGGCCTTCCTGAATTCCGGGCAGATTTGCCTGTGCGGCTCGCGGCTGCTGGTGGAACGCCGGTACTACGAAGAATTCCGCGACGCCCTCGTGGCCCGCGCCCAGGCGATGGTGGTGGGGGATCCGAACGACGCCGCCACGAACCTCGGCCCGGTCGTCTCGAAGGCGCACTTCGACAAGGTAATGGCCTGCATCGCGCTGGCCCGCGACGAGGGCGGCCGCGTGCTCTGCGGCGGCGCGGCGGTGCAGCCCGTGGGCCGCTGCCGCGACGGCTGGTTCATCGCGCCCACCGTCATCGAAGGCCTGGGCCCGTCGTGCCGCACCAACACCGAAGAAATCTTCGGGCCGGTGGTCACGCTGCAGGCCTTCGACACCGACGAGGAAGCCCTCGCTTTGGCCAACGCCACGCCCTACGGCCTGTCCGCCAGCGTCTGGACGTCCGACCTTTCGCGCGCCCACCGCCTGGCCGAGCGCATCGAGGCCGGCGTGGTGTGGGTGAACACCTGGATGAACCGCGACCTGCGCACGCCCTTCGGCGGCGTGAAGCAGTCGGGCCTGGGCCGCGAGGGTGGCTGGGAAGCGCTGCGCTTCTTCACCGAAGCCAAGAACGTCACCATCGACCTGGGATAGACCATGCCGCTCAAGGTGCTACTGGATCGCAACAAGGCCTGGGCCGACGCCATGCGCGCCGAGGACCCGCAGTACTTCCGACGCCTGTCGCGGCAGCAGGCGCCCAAGTACCTGTGGATCGGCTGCTCGGATTCGCGGGTACCGGCCAACCAGATCACCGGCCTGCAGCCGGGCGAAGTGTTCGTGCACCGCAACGTCGCCAACGTGGTGGTGCACACCGACCTCAACGCGCTGAGCACCATCCAGTTCGCGGTGGACGTGCTGAAGGTCGAACACATCCTGGTGGTGGGCCACTACGGCTGCGGCGGCGTGCATGCCGCGCTCACCGGCGCCCGCGTCGGCCTGGCCGACAACTGGCTGCGGCACGTCGGCGACGTGGCCAACAAGCACGCGGCGCTGATCGCTGAACTCGACCTGGAATCGCTGCGGCACGGCCGCCTGTGCGAACTCAACGTGGTCGAACAGGTGGTCAACGTCTGCCAGACCACCATCGTCCAGGACGCCTGGGCCCGCGGCCAGGCACTGAGCGTGCACGGCTGGGTGTATTCGCTGCTCGACGGGCGCGTGCGCGAGCTGGGCATGGGCGTGGATTCCCTGGAAGGGCTGCCGGCGGCCTACCAACTCGCGCTGGACGGCATCCGCAGCAGCGGCAAGGACCTCAAATGAGCGAAATCATCCAGACCGCCACCGCGCCGCATCCGGTCGGCCGCTACCCGCACGCGCGCCGCGTCGGCCAGCTGCTGTTCCTGAGCGGCATCGGCCCGCGCACGCCGGGCAGCAACGCCATCCCCGGCAATGTCTACAACGCCGCGGGGCGCCTGATCGACTACGACATCGTCACCCAGTGCCACTCGGTGTTCGCCAACGTGCGCGCCGTGCTCGAGGCCAGCCACTGCCGCTGGGAGTGGCTGGCGGACGTGACGGTGTACCTCACCGACATGTCGCGCGATTTCCACGCCTACAACGGCGTCTGGGCCGAGTATTTCCCCGACATCAAGAAGGCGCCCTGCCGCACCACGCTGGGCATCACCGCCCTGCCCACGCCGATCGCGATCGAACTCAAGTGCATCGCCGCCTTCCCGGAGAACCACCGATGAGCCTCGTGCCCGCCTTCAACCTGCAGGCCTGGGTGGACGAGCACCGCCACCTGCTCAAGCCGCCGGTGGGCAACAAGTGCATCGTGGATGGCGATTTCATCGTGATGATCGTTGGCGGCCCGAATGCGCGCACGGACTATCACTTCGAGGAAGGGCCGGAGTTCTTCCACCAGCTCGAGGGCGAGATGGTGCTGCGCGTCCAGGAGGACGGCGCGGTGCGCGACATCCCGATCAAGGCCGGCGAAATGTTCTACCTGCCGCCGCGCGTGCCGCACTCGCCCCAGCGCAGCGCCGGCGGCGTCGGCCTGGTGATCGAGCGCAAGCGGCAGGCGCATGAGCAGGACGGGCTGATGTGGTTCTGCGACCAGTGCAACCACAAGCTCTACGAAGAGTATTTCGCCTTGGTGGACATCGAGCACCAGTTCACCGCGGTGTTCGACCGCTTCTACCGGTCCACGGTCTTGCGCACCTGCACCGCTTGCGGGCACTTCAATCCCGCACCCGCGCACTACCAACCCGAGACCTGAGCCAATGCCCTTTTCCACCGACCTGCTAACCGCCAACCTGATGTCGCCGGTGGTGCTGGCTTTTGCGCTGGGGCTGATTGCGCGCGGCTTGCGCAGCGACCTGGAGATACCGGCCGCCATCCAGGCCTACCTGTCCATCTTCCTGCTGCTGGCCATCGGCCTGAAGGGTGGCGTGGCGCTGCGCCAGGATACGCCCGACAACCTGGCGCTGATGCTGGGCGTGACAGTGCTGGCCGGCATCGCCACCGCGGCCACGGCCTATGCGCTGGCGCGGATCTGGCTGCGCGACGACGCCCTGCAGGGCGGCGCGCTGGCGGCGCACTACGGCTCGGTGTCGGCCGTCACCTTCATCGCTGCCCAGCAGTTTGTCGAGCGTTCGGGCGTGGGCTCCGAGCCGGTGCTGGTGGCGCTGCTGGTGGCGCTGGAGATACCCGCCATCCTGATCGGCATCGGCTTGGCTCGCGGCGGCGGCCGGCCCAGCTGGCACCAGGTGCGCGAAGTGCTCACGGGCCGAACCGCCATCCTTCTGCTGGGCGGCTTGGCCATTGGCGCCATCGCCGGCAAGCAGGGCGTGCGTACGGTGGACGACATGTATTTCGAGCTGTTCCAGGGCACGTTGATGCTGTTCATGCTCGACATGGGCATGGTGGCGGCGGGCCAGCTGCGGCAGCTGCGCGCAGGCGCGCTGCGGCTGATCGTGTATGGCACCGCGCTGCCCCTGCTGCACGGCCTGGTCGGTACCTGGGTGGGGCTGGCGGTGGGCTTGAGTGTGGGCGGCGCCACGGTGTTTGCCACCATGCTGGCCAGCGCGTCCTACATCGCTGCGCCGGCCTCGGTGCGCGCCTCGCTGCCCGGCGCCGACGCCGGCCGCTGCGTCACCGCCGCATTGGGCATCACCTTTCCCTTCAACCTGGCCATCGGCATCCCCACCTATGCCGCGTTCGCGGCTTGGCTGGCGGCCCGCGCCAGCGGCTAGTCCCTGGCGGGTAAACTGACCCCATGCTCAAGATCGACACCCACGCCCATTACCTGCCCCGCACCTGGCCCAACCTGGCCGAGAAGTACGGCGACCCGCGCTTCCCGGTGATCCACCACGAGGACGGCCGCGCGCGCATCTACAAGGACGGCAAGTTCTTCCGCGAGATCTGGTCCAAGACCTGGGACCCGGCCGAGCGCATCGCCGACTACGACCGCTTCGGCGTGCAGGTGCAGGTGCTGAGCACGGTGCCGGTGATGTTCAGCTACTGGGCCAAGCCCCAGCACGCACTCGAACTGCACCAGTCGCTCAACGACCACATGGCCGAAGCCTGCCGCGACCACCGCCGCCACTGCGCCGGCATCGGCACCGTGCCGATGCAGTCGCCGCGCCTTGCGGTGCAGGAGCTCGAGCGCTGCATGGAACAGCTCAACCTGCAGGGCGTGCAGATCGGCTCGCACATCGGCGACTGGAACCTGGACGCGCCCGAGCTGCTGCCCTTCTTCGAGGCCGCGCAGGACCTGGGCGCCGCCATCCTGGTGCACCCCTGGGACATGATGGGCGCCGAATCCATGCCCAAGTACTGGATGCCCTGGCTGGTGGGCATGCCGGCCGAGCAGAGCCGCGCCGCCTGCGCGCTGATCTTCGGCGGCGTGCTGGAGAAATTCCCGCGCCTCAAGATTTTCCTGGCGCACGGCGGCGGCAGCTTCCCCTACAGCATCGGCCGCATCGAGCACGGCTTCAACATGCGCCCCGACCTGGTGGCCACCGACAACCCGCACAACCCGCGCAGCTACCTGCCGCGCCTGTACTTCGATTCCTGGGTGGCCGACGACCGCGCGCTGCGCTACCTGCTCGACACCGTCGGCGTGCCGCGCGTGATGATGGGCACCGACTACCCCTTCCCGCTGGGCGAACAGGTGCCGGGCGCGGGCATCGCCGCACTCGGCCTGTCCGAGCCCGAACAGGCCCGGCTCTACCACGGCACCGCGCTGGAATGGCTGGGCCTGCCGCGCTCGAGGTTTGAATGAACCCTCACGACCTGGACGCACCGCCCGAAGCGCTGGACGCCGCCGACCCGCTGCGCGGCTTCCGCAGCCGCTTCCACATCCCGGTGCACGACGGCCACGAGCAGGCCTATTTCTGCGGCAATTCGCTCGGCCTGCAGCCCACCGGCGTGCGCGCCGCGCTGATGCAGGAGCTCGACGACTGGGCAGCGCTGGGCGTGGAGGCCCACTTCCGCGGCAAGCATCCGTGGATGCCCTATCACGAGACCGTGCGCGAATCGCTGGCCACCGTGGTCGGCGCGCAGCCGGTGGAAGTGGTGGCGATGAATTCGCTCACCGCCAACCTGCACCTGCTGATGGTGAGCTTCTACCGGCCGACCGCCGAGCGCCCCGCGATCCTGATCGAAGCGGGCGCCTTCCCGTCCGACCGGCACGCCGTGGCTTCGCAGGTGCGCTTCCACGGCTTCAACCCCGACACCGACGTGATCGAGCTGGCGCCGGACGAAGCCGGCGGCACGATCTCGATGCAGGCGATCGAGCGCGCGCTGGCCGAGCACGGCCACCGCGTCGCCCTGGTGCTGTGGCCGGGCGTGCAGTACCGCACCGGCCAGGCCTTCGACCTGCGCGAGATTTCGCGGTTGGCGCACGCGCGCGGCTGCACCGTGGGCTTCGACCTGGCGCACGCCGCCGGCAACCTGCCGCTGCAGCTGCACGACAGCGGCGCCGATTTCGCCGCCTGGTGCAGCTACAAGTACCTCAACGCCGGCCCGGGCGCCGTGGCCGGCGCGTTCGTGCACGAGCGCCACTCGCGCAGCGATGTGCCGCGCTTTGCCGGCTGGTGGGGCCACGACGCCGCCACGCGCTTCCGCATGGGCCCCGAATTCGTGCCCTCGCCCGGCGCCGACGGCTGGCAGCTGAGCAACCCGCCGATCCTGGCGCTGGCGCCGCTGCGGGTCTCGCTGGACCTGTTCGCCGAAGCCGGCATGGACCGGCTGCGCGCGAAATCCGAACGCCTCACCGGCTACCTCGAAGCGCTGATCCGCCGCGACTGCGCCGACGTGCTGGAGGTGGTGACGCCGGCCGAACCCGCGCGCCGCGGCTGCCAGCTCTCGCTGCGCGTGGCCGGCGGCCGCGAGCGTGGCCGCGCGCTGTTCGATTTCCTGGCCGCGCGCGGCATCCTCGGCGACTGGCGCGAGCCCGACGTCATCCGCATCTCGCCGGTGCCGCTGTACAACAGCCACGCCGACATCCGGCGCTTCGCCGCCGCGGTGGTGCTGTGGCGCGAGGCCGGCGGCTAGCCATGGACCTGCCCGGCCTTCGCCGCGACTCCTTCACGCTGCTGCGCGAGGAAATGCGCTGGCGGGTGGCGGTGGTGCTGTCGTGCCTGATCGCGGTGCTGATGGTGGTGCTGGGCAGCATCAACACGCGCCTGGGCATCGCCGACAACGCGCTGCTGGCGTGGATCGTGCTCGCCATCGCCCTGGCCTGCCTGCTGGGCCTGGTGCGGCTGCCCAAGCACCAGGGCGGCACGCTGTTCTTCGTCACCATCGCCGTGTTGCTGGTGGCGGTGATGGCCTACGGCAATTACTTCGGCCGCAGCATGCAGCACTGGGCCTACATCTTCCCGCCGGTGCTGGTGTTCCTGCTGCGCGCGGGGCCGGCGCTGGCGGGCATGGTGGCGTTCGGCGTCTATGCGTCGCTGATGATCGCGCCCCATCTCGAAACCATCGGCGTGGTGCGCTTCGCCAGCGGATATGGGCTGCTGGTGTGCTTCATGTACACCTACGCCCTGCTGCAGGAGCAGGCGGCGGTGATGCTGCGCTACCACTCCGACCACGACGCGCTCAGCAACTGCCTCAACCGCCGCACCTTCAACGAGGCGATGGAACAGCTGGCGGGCGGCCGCACGAGCGCGCAGTCCTGCACGTTTGTGCTGATCGACATCGACCACTTCAAGACCATCAACGACCGCCATGGCCACCTGGTGGGCGACCGCATCATCACCCAGGTGGCGGCCGAACTCGGCCGCGTGCTGGACCCGGGCACGCCGCTGTTCCGCTACGGCGGCGAAGAGTTCGCGGTGATGCTGGCCGACGCCAGTGCCGAGGCGGGCGCACACCTCGCCGAACGATTGCGCGAAGCCGTGGCCAACGGCGACTTCCAGGGCATCGACGCCACCGTCAGCATCGGCGTGGCCCAATGGCGTCGTGGCGAAGGCAGCGTCCCGGCGGCCGTGGACCAGGCCGACCGCGCCCTGTACCAAGCCAAGGACGCCGGCCGCAACCGCGTTTCCCTTTCCCCGGCGGCGCCACGCGCCGCCCCCTGACCGCACAAGGCGCCTCGTGGACCCTACTTCCGAACGCAAGCTCACCCTGATTGGCGCCGGCCTGGCCGGTGCCCTGCTGGCCTCCCTGCTGGCGCGCCGCGGCTGGTCGGTGGACGTCTACGAAAAACGCCCCGACCCGCGCGCCAAAGGCTACGAAGGCGGCCGCTCGATCAACCTGGCGCTGGCCGAACGGGGCCTGGACGCGCTGCGCCGCGCCGGCCTGCAGGACGTGGTGATGGCGCAGGCGGTGATGATGCGCGGGCGCATGGTGCACCCGCAGGACGGCGGCGAGCCGCGCCTGCAGCCCTACGGCCTGGACGACAGCGAGGTGATCTGGTCGGTGCACCGCGGCCGGCTCAACATCGCCCTGCTCGACGCCGCCGAAGCGGCCGGCGCGCGCATCCACTTCAGCCAGCGCCTGGACGGCGTGGACTTCGCGGCGCGCACGGCGCGCTTCGTCAACGACCACGACCGCACCGCGCGCCAGCAGGCCTTCGAGGCGCTGCTGGGCTCGGACGGCGCTGGCTCGGGCCTGCGCGAGGCGATGCGCCCGCACGTGGCGCTGGACGAGCGCTTCGAGCCCCTGGGCCACGGCTACAAGGAGCTCGAGATCCCGCCCGCGGCCGACGGCGACTTCCGCATCGAGCCCCACGCGCTGCACATCTGGCCGCGCGGCGGCTACATGTGCATCGCCCTGCCCAACACCGAGCAGACCTTCACGGTCACCCTGTTCCTGCCGATGCAGGGCGATCCCAGCTTCCACACCCTGCCCGACCTGGCCGCGGCGCGCGCCTTCTTCGAGCGTGACTTCGCCGACGCGCTGCCGCTGGTGCCGCAGTTCGACGACGACTGGACCAACAACCCGGTCAGCGGCCTGGGCACGCTCCACCTCGGCCACTGGCGGCTGGACGGCCGCGCGGTGCTGCTGGGCGACGCCGCGCACGCGATGGTGCCCTTCCACGGCCAGGGCATGAACTGCGCCTTCGAGGACTGCCTGGCGCTGGACCGGCATATCGCCGCGGCGGCGGATTTCGACACCGCGTTCGCCGGCTTCGAGGCCGAGCGCCGGCCCAACGCCGAGGCCATCCAGGCCATGGCGCTGGAGAACTACGTGGAAATGCGCGACAGCGTGGACGACGCCGATTACCTGCTTCAGCGCGCGCTCGAACAGGTGCTGGCGCGCCGCCACCGCGGCCACTTCGTGCCGCGCTATTCGATGGTGAGCTTCACCTGCATCCCGTACGCCACGGCGTACGAGCGCGGGAAGCTGCAGCGGGCCCTGCTGGTGGAGGCCACGCGCGGCTGCGCAACGCTCGACGACGTGGACCTGGCCGCCGCCGACGCCCTGGTGCGCGATCGCCTGCCGCCGCTGCCGGCGAACGCGGCGTGACCCGCCGCCACGGAGCCTGAGGCCATGGCCGCCAGCTTCCTCTGGTACGACCTGGAAACCTTCGGCCGCGACCCGCGCCGCACGCGCATCGCCCAGTTCGCCGCCATCCGCACCGACGCCGACCTGAAGCCGGTGGGCGAGCCCATCAGCCTGTTCTGCCGGCCCGCCGACGACCTGCTGCCCTCGCCCGGCGCCACGATGATCACCGGCATCACTCCGCAGCGCGCGCTGGCCGAGGGCCTGCCCGAGGCGGAATTCATGGCGCGCCTGGCCGACGAGTTCATGCAGCCGATGACCTGCGCGGTGGGCTACAACTCGATCCGCTTCGACGACGAGTTCGTGCGCTTCGGGCTGTACCGCAATTTCCACGACGCCTACGAACGCGAGTGGCGCAACGGCAATTCGCGCTGGGACCTGCTGGACGTGCTGCGCCTGGCCGAGGCGCTGCGCCCGGAAGGCCTGGAATGGCCGAAGCGCGAGGACGGCGCGCCCAGCTTCAAACTCGAACACCTGGCCGCCGCCAACGGCGTGCGCGAAGGCGACGCCCACGAGGCGCTGAGCGACGTGCGCGCGCTGATCGGCCTGGCGCGCCGCTTCAAGGCCGCCCAGCCCAAACTGTGGGACTACGCGTTCGAACTGCGCGGCAAGCGCAAGGTGGCCGCGCTGATGGACGTGGCGAACATGACGCCGCTGCTGCACATCTCCTCGCGCTACCCCGCCAGCCGGCACTGCGCGGCCCTGGTGGCACCGATCGCCGTGCACCCGAAGATCGATTCGCGGGTGATCGTCTGCGGCCTGGACGAAGACCCGGCCGCGCTGCTGGCGCTGTCGCCCGAAGACATCGCCGACCGCCTTTACACGCCGGCGGCCGACCTGCCCGAAGGCGAGCAGCGCATCCCGCTCAAGGAAGTGCACACCAACAAGTGCCCGATCCTGCTGCCGCTGTCGCACCTGCGCGAAGCCGACTTCGCGCGCCTGGGGATCGACCGCGACGCCTGCCTGGCCCGCGCCGAGCAGCTGCGCACCGCGCCGGGACTGGCGGAGAAAGTGCGCCGCGTATTCGCCGCCGAGCGCGCGCGCGAACCCGCCGACGCCGACGCCGCGCTGTACGACGGCTTCCCGTCCGACGCCGACAAGCGCCTGTTCCCGCGCGTGCGCAGCGCCGCGGCGGCGGACCTGGCCGATCTCGGCCCGCGCTTCGACGACCCGCGCTTCTCCGAGCTGCTGTTCCGCTTCCGCGCCCGCAACTGGCCCGCCAGCCTCGACGCCGCCGACCAGCAGCGCTGGGACGACTACCGCCGGCGCCGCCTGGGCAGCGACAGCGGCCTGTCCGAGTACGATTTCACGAGCTATTACGCCGAAATCGCCACACTTCGCGCAACCCTCGAACCTGGCCCCAAACAGGCCTGGCTGGACGCCCTGGACGCCTGGGGCCACGACCGGGAACGGCAGCTGGCATGAGCACCTACTTCAGCGAAAAGACCTACAAATTCCTGCGCGCCCTGGGCCGCAACAATTCGCGCGAGTGGTTCGCCGAGCACAAGCCCGAGTACGAAACCCACCTGCGCCAGCCCTTCCTTAAGCTCATCACCGACCTGCAGCCCGACATCGCGGCCATCAGCCTGAACTACCGGGCCGACCCGAAGCAGGTGGGCGGCTCGCTGTTCCGCATCCACCGCGACACGCGCTTCTCCAACGACAAGACGCCGTACAAGACCTGGTCGGGCGCGCGCTTCTTCCACGAGCGCAGCAAGACTGTGCCGGCGCCGTCGTTCTACCTGCACCTGCAGCCGGGCAACTGCTTCATCGGCGCCGGCCTGTGGCATCCCGAGCCGGAAACCCAGCGCCGCATCCGCAACTTCATGGTGGACAACCCCACCGGCTGGAAAGCCGCCACGCAGTCGGCGGCGTTCAAGCGCAAGTTCGAACTCACCGGCGAAGCGCTGGTGCGCCCGCCTCGCGGCTACCCCGCCGACCACGAGCTGGTCGCCGACCTCAAGCGCAAGGATTTCGTCGCCGGCGCCGGGCTCGAGGACAACGTGGTGCTGGGCCCGAGGCTGCGCCAGGCCGTGGCCAGCGGCTTTGCCGGCATGGCGCCGATGGTGGATTACCTTTGCGCCGCACTCGACCTGGAATTCTAAGGATGGCGCAGCGCAGCATCGAAATGTGTTGACCGTCACAGTTTTATCCGTAGTCTGAACGACCATACGCCGGCGCATTGGAGTGCCGGCTTTTTGTTGGACGGGGCTACGCAGGGAAGGGGACACCGCGTCAGGCATCGAATCTCTGGGGAGGGAATCGTGCGATATCTACTCTTGGCTGCCCTGGCAGTCTTCTCAAGCGTGTGCAGTGCCAACACCGGCGTCGCCTTCGTGCATGGCACCGGCCAGCAGACCAATGCCACCGCGGATTACTGGAAGCCCGAGTTCGTCAACAACGTCCGCGGCGGCCTGGTGGACCCGAACAACTACGTGGTCATCAACTGCGACTTCACCCAGTACATGTGGACCAGCGGCGCGGCCGGCTGCCTCGCGGGCCAGCTCACCACCTTCATGAACAGCCGCGGCATCACCCGGCTGATCGTGATCACCCACAGCAATGGCGGCAACGTCATGCGCTGGATCCTGTCCAATCCGACCTGGGACAGCCGCTACCCGAACATCATCGCCAAGACCGTGCGCGTGAACGCGCTGGCGCCCTCGTCGGCCGGCACGCCGCTGGCGAACGCCGTGATCGCGGGCAACGTGTTCGAGACCTCGCTGGGCTGGATCGTCGGCCAGCGCAACGACGCCGTGCGCCAGCAGCAAACCAGCTGGATGGCCAGCTACAACGCCAACTGGCTGCACGGCACCGCGGGCCGCCCGGCCCTGCCCAGGCTGTTCCGCACCGTGGTGGGCACCGACGTGGACTCGGCCATCTGGGACGGCGACAGCTACTGCGGCGGCTACTTCGAAAACGTCGGGCTGGAGACCACGCAGCTGTGGCTGAACGCGTGCTCGGACGGCTTCCTTGAATGCTCCAGCCAGTCGGCGGCGG
>JANOJQ010000159.1:0-8230 GCA_031418815.1 Lysobacteraceae bacterium | reverse complement strand
TCTTCCTCACGATGAACTACAAGCCGAGCGCGGAGCACGCGTTCGCGTCGGTCGAGTTCATCATGCGCGACGTGCCCGGCGGCTGGTTGATCCGCTACATCCACTCCACCGGCGCCTCGATGTTCTTCATCTGCGTGTACCTGCACATGGCCCGCGGGCTCATGTACGGCTCGTACCGCAAGCCGCGCGAGCTGATCTGGATCTTCGGCGTGATGATCTACCTGGCCCTGATGGCCGAGGCCTTCTTCGGCTACCTGCTGCCCTGGGGGCAGATGTCCTACTGGGGCGCGCAGGTGATCATCAACCTCTTCGCCACCGTGCCCTTCATCGGCGAGGAGCTCGCGGTGTGGATCCGCGGCGACTACAACGTCTCCGACGCGACCCTGAACCGCTTCTTCGCCCTGCACGTGATCGCGCTGCCGCTGGTGCTGCTGCTGCTGGTGGTGCTGCACATCGGTGCGCTGCACGAGGTGGGGTCCAACAACCCCGACGGCGTGGACATCAAGAAGGTCAAGGACAAGGCCACCGGCATCCCCAAGGACGGCATCGCCTTCCATCCGTACCACACCGTGAAGGACTTGTTCTACGCGGGTGGCTTCCTGCTGCTGTTCGCCTTCATCGTGTTCTTCGCGCCCACCATGGGCGGCTGGTTCCTGGAGTGGGACAACTTCATCGAAGCCGATCCGATGGTGACCCCGCTGCACATCAAGCCGGTGTGGTACTTCACGCCCTACTACGCGATGCTGCGCGCCATCCCGGACAAGCTGTTCGGCGTCATCGTGATGGGCGGTGCCACCCTGATCCTGTTCGGGCTGCCTTGGCTGGACCGCTGCAAGGTCAAGTCCATCCGCTTCCGCCCGATGCTGCACAAGGTGTTGATCGCGCTGTTCGCGATCGGCTTCGTGGTCCTGGGCTGGCTGGGCGCGCAGTCGGGCTCCGACGCCCAGAAGCTGGTGGCCCAGGTCCTGACGGCCTACTACTTCGCCTTCTTCCTCCTGATGCCGATCTGGTCCGCGATGGGCCAGACCAAGGCCGTTCCCGAGCGGGTGACCATGCATGACTAAGCTGCGCTTCTTCGCCCTCCTGCTGGCCCTCGCGCCTGCCCTGGGCCTCGCCGCGGGCAGCGGCCCCTTGGAGTCCTCGGGCACCGACCTGAGCGACAAGGCCTCGCTGCAGCGCGGCGCCGGCCTGTTCATGAACTACTGCTCGGGCTGCCATGCGCTCTCGCTGCACCGCTATTCGCGCATCGCCTCCGACCTCGACCTCGACCCGGCCGTGGTCGAGCAGAACCTGATCCAGGGCGACGCCAAGATCGGCGAGAACATCAACACCGGCATCGCTGCCGGCGACGGTGGCGCCTGGTTCGGCAAGGCCCCGCCCGACCTCAGCCTGGCCGCCCGCGCGCGCCATGCCGGCCCGGATTGGATCTACTCCTACCTCAAGGGCTTCTACGTCGACGAGACCCGGCCGATGGGCTGGAACAACACCGTGTTCCCGGGCGCCTCGATGCCGCACGTGCTCTGGGAAATGCAGGGCATCCAGCGCCCGGTCTACGAGAAGGGTGCCGACGGCCTGCCGCACGTGGTCAAGCTGGAAATGGCCAAGCCGGGCCGGCTGGACGCCAAGCAGTACGACCAGGTGGCCCGCGACATCAGCGGCTTCCTGCAGTACGTGGCCGAGCCGGCCGCGCTCAAGCGCGAGTCGGTGGGCGTGTGGGTGGTGCTGTTCCTGGCCTTCTTCACCTTCCTGGCCTACCTGCTGAAGGTCGAGTACTGGCGCGACGTGCACTGACCACGACGGGTCCGGCACGCCACGCGGGGCCGCCTTCGGGCGGCCCCGCGCGTTTCGGGTCCCGCCCCGGGCCGGGACCGGGGCGGGACGGCTTGCGGCGGACCGGGGGTTTCGGGCAGGGTTAGGGCTTCCGGTGACCGCCAGCAGGGGCTTGC
Source organism: Lysobacteraceae bacterium (assembly GCA_031418815.1). Taxonomy (GTDB): domain Bacteria; phylum Pseudomonadota; class Gammaproteobacteria; order Xanthomonadales; family Xanthomonadaceae; genus Arenimonas. The sequence goes on along the minus strand of JANOJQ010000159.1, from coordinate 6,284 downwards.
GGCGCCGCGAGAGGAAAACCCGATGGCTGCCAGTCCGCGCATCCGCAACGCCCTGACGCTGTTCTCCGCCCGTGATTGCGTGGTTTGCCATCGCGTCCGGCTGGTGCTGGCGGCCAAGGGCGTCACCTATGAGCTGGTGCCGGTGGATACGACCAACCCACCCGAGGACCTGGTCGACCTCAACCCCTACCACTCCGTGCCCACCCTGGTGGACCGCGACCTGGTGCTCTACTCCGCGTCGGTGGTGGCCGAATACCTCGACGAGCGCTACCCGCACCCGCCGCTGATGCCGGTGGACCCGCTGTCGCGAGCCCGCCTGCGCCTGGCCATGTTCGCCGTCGAGCGCGACTGGGTGCCGCACGTGCAGGCCATCCAGCACGGCAACAAGGCCCAGGTGGACGCTGGCCGCCGGCGCCTGAAAGAGCTGCTGGTTGGCTCGCTGCCCTTGTTCAGGGCCTCGAAGTTCTTCCTCAACCCGGAAATGAGCCTGGCCGACTGCGCCATTGCGCCGATCATCTGGCGCCTGCCGGCGCTGGGCATCGTGCTGCCCAAGGAAGCCAAGGTGATCGAAGATTACGGCATGCGGATCTTCCGCAACCCGGCCTACCTGCGCAGCCTGACCCCGGAAGAGAAGGCGCTGCGCGAGCTTCCGCCGTGACCGACGAGGTCGCCGCGATGACGTCCAACCGCCCCTACCTGCTGCGGGCCTTGAACGAATGGATCAACGACAACGGCATGACCCCGTACCTGCTGGTGGACGCCGCGCGCGAAGGCGTGCAGGTGCCTGCCTCGGTCATCAAGGACGGCCGCGTGGTGCTCAACATCGCCCCGCGCGCCGTGGCCCACCTGGGGATGGACAACCGCGAGGTGCGCTTCATGGCGCGCTTCGGTGGCGTCAGCCAGTCGGTGGTGGTGCCGGTGCTGGCGGTGATGGCGATCTACGCCCAGGAAACCGGGCAGGGCATGATGCTGCCCGAGGACGGCGCGATGCTGCCCGACGAATCACCCGATCCTGCGCCGGGTCCCGACGCCGGCGGCGAGCCGCCCAAGCGCAGCCACCTGCGGGTCATCAAGTAGCCGCCAGCGGTCAGGGCTGGCCGGGCTCCAGCGGCATCGGCCCCACCACCGAGCGCAGGCGGCGGCCGTGCAGCACGATGCGGCCGGCGCGGCGGTCATCGCCGTCGGTCGAATACTCGAAGCCGAAATGGCGCTCCAGGCCGAGCCAGCCGTCGCCGCCGCGGCTCAGCCGCATGGCCACCAGGTGCACGCTTTGGTCCAGCCACTGCACGCCGGCGCGGCTGCAGGCGGCCTGGCCGACACGGGTGGCGGTTTCGGCGGCGCCGCGGCCGGCGTACCAGAACGCGGCGCCGGCGACGGCCAGCACCATCAGGAGTAGGGTCGAGAGCATGGCCATAGTGTGGGGACGCCGTGGCCCCCCCGCAAGCCGGACCCCCTGCCGTGAAGGCGCCTGCATGGCTAAGATAGGCGCGGATGCCGGCCCTACGGGCCCTCGCCGTTTCGCAGGAGAGCGAAGATGAAACTGGTGTTTCCCAATGGCGAGCATGTGCAGGTGCTGCTCAATTCAGGCGTCAACCGCGTGGGATCGGGTCCCGACAACGCCGTCGTGCTGTCCGACCCGGCGATCGGCGGGCTGCACTGCGAGATCCACGTCACCAGCACCGGCGCCAACCTGCAGGTGCCCGCCGGCGGCGGACCGGTGTCGGTGAACGGCAAGCCGGTGCCCGACATCATGGCGCTGCGCAATGGCGACCAGATCGGCTTCGGCCCGATCACCGCCCGGTTCGCGGTGGTGGAGGCCGCGCGCAGCGTTTCCCCGGCCGGTGGTCCGGACGAGGACTCGGGCGCCACCCGGGTGCGCCTGGCGGTGCCCAAGTACGTGCTGCGCGGCGTGTCCGGCGCGGTGTTCGGCAAGGTGTTCCCGGTGGCCGGCCCGGTGGTGATCGGCCGCGCCCCGGAGTGCGACATCTCGGTGCACGCGGAGGAGATTTCCCGCCGGCATGCGCTGGTGAAACCGACCCAGGAAGGGCTTTCGGTCGAGGACCTGGGCTCGTCCAACGGCACCTACATCAATGCCAAGCGCGTGCAGCAGGGCTTCCTCAACGCCGGCGACGAGCTGCGCCTGGACGCCGTGCGCTTCATCGTGGTCGCGCCGGGCATGGAAATGGCCCAGCAGGCCACCCGCCAGCAGGCCAGCCAGCCGGCGGCCGCGGCGGGCACCGGCATCAGCAAGTGGGTGCCGATCATGCTCACCGCCGCGGCGGTGCTGTTCATGGTGGCCCTGCTGATGAGCCGCTCGGGACCCTGATTCCGCGGGCTCAGATCGGTGCCGGACCCAGCCTCAGCGAGAGGTCCAGCGCCTGTACGTGCTTGGTGAGGGCGCCGACCGAGGCATAGTCGACGCCGCAGGCGGCGATGTCGGCCAGCCGGGCCAGCGTGATGCCGCCCGACACCTCCAGCGGCGTGCGCCCGGCCGCGCGCTGCACGGCCTCGCGCAGCGCGTCGAGGCTGAAGTCGTCCACCAGGATGCGGTCGCAGTCGGTGGCCAGGGCCTGGTCGAGTTCGTGCAGGTCCTCGACTTCGATGATCAGCGGCAGCTCCGGATGCAGCGCCCGCGCTGCCGCCGCGGCTGCGGCGATCGAGCCGGCGGCGTGGATGGGGTGTTCCTTCAGCATCACCGCTTCGTGCAGGCCCATGCGGGGGTTCATGCCGCCGCCGGCGCGCACGGCGTACTTCTGCGCCACGCGCAGCCCGGGCAGGGTCTTGCGGGTGTCCAGGATGCGGGTGCGGGTGCCGGCCACGGCCGCCACGTATTCGGCCGTCCGGGTCGCGGTGGCCGACAGGGTCTGCAGGAAGTTCAGCGCCGGGCGCTCGGCGCTGACCAATGCCCGGGTGCGTCCGGCCAGCGTGACCAGCACCGTGCCCGCGGCCACGGTGTCGCCTTCGGCGACGCGCCAGTGGATGCGCACCGCCGGGTCCAGCGCCTGGAAGCAGGCATCGAACCAGGGGCGGCCGGCGATGGTGCCGGCCTCCTTCGCGACCACCCACGCCTCGGCCGGCAGGTCGGGCAGCAGCTGGGCGGTGGCGTCGCCCGGGCCGATGTCCTCGGCCAGGGCGCGGGCGACGTCGGCCAGCACCTGGTCGGCGGGCGGCGGCGTCAGGGGGCCGGCCATCAGCGCGGGAAGTCGGTGACCTGGGACAGCGCCAGCGCCTCGTCGGCCAGAAGCACCGGGATGCCGTCCTCGATGCGGTAGGCGGTGCGGCGGTCCTGGGTGACCAGGCCCTCGACGATGGCTTCAGGCTGCGGGCTGCCGTCGGCGCGGACCAGGGTGCCGGCCGCGATGGCCCGGTTCACCGACGCCAGTTCCGGGCCACTGAGCAGCGCCAGCGGCTGCTTGGTGGTCGGGCAGCAGAGGATGTCGAGGAGTTTGCGGTCCATGGGCGTGGCTGTGTCCGGCGGGGCTTGTGTCTAGAATAGCGTTTTGCCGAAGCCGCCCGCCATGAACGAACGTGCCGCCCCTCCGCTGGACGCTGCTTCCCCGCTGGTCGGGGTGGTGATGGGGTCGCGCTCGGACTGGGAGACGATGCAGCACGCCGTCGCCCGCCTCGAGCAGCTGGGCGTGCCGCACGAAGTGCGCGTGGTCTCGGCGCACCGCACGCCCGACCTGCTGGTGGACTACGCGAAATCGGCGCAGGCGCGCGGCCTGCGCGCCATCATCGCCGGTGCCGGTGGCGCCGCCCACCTGCCGGGCATGATCGCGTCGATGACGGCCGTGCCGGTGCTGGGCGTGCCGGTGCAAAGCAAGGCACTCAATGGTCTCGATTCGCTGCTGTCGATCGTGCAGATGCCGGCCGGCGTGCCGGTGGCCACGTTCGCGATCGGCGCGGCGGGCGCGGCCAACGCCGGCCTGTTCGCCGCGGCGCTGCTGGCGCCGCAGCACGACGCAGTGCGCGCGGCGCTGGACGGGTTCCGCGCCCGCCAGACCCAGGAAGTGCTTGACCGCCCGGACCCGCGCCAGCCGTGACCACCGTCGGCATCCTCGGCGGCGGGCAGCTGGCCCGCATGCTCGCGCTTTCAGGCGCGCCGCTCGGCCTGCGCTTCTTGGTGCTGGACTCGACCCCGGACGCCTGCGCCGCGCAGTTCGCGCCGCTGCTGCAGGCCGACTACCGCGACCAGGACGCGCTGGCCGCTTTCGCCGACCAGGTGGACGTGGCGACCTTCGACTTCGAGAACGTGCCGGCCGAAAGCGCCCGCTGGCTGGCCGAGCGCGTGCCGGTGTTCCCGAGCCCGCGCGCGCTGGCCGTGGCGCAGGACCGGCTCGCCGAGAAAACCCTGTTCCGTGAACTGGGCATCCCGGTGCCCGAGTTCGCCGACATCACCAGCCGCGGCTCGCTGGACGAGGCGCTGCTGCGCATCGGCACGCCCTGCATCCTCAAGACCCGGCGCCTGGGCTACGACGGCAAGGGCCAGTTCCGCATCAAGTCGCCGGCCGACGCCGATGCGGCCTGGGCGGCGCTGGGCCCGCAGGCCGACACCGTGGGCCTGATCCTGGAAGGCTTCGTTGCCTTCCAGCGCGAGCTGTCGGTGCTGGCCGTGCGCGGCCGCGACGGCGAGCTGCGCGCCTGGCCGCTGACCGAGAACTGGCATGAGTCCGGAATCCTGTCGGCCAGCCTGGCGCCGGCGGCGGTCGAACCCGCGCTGCAGGCGCAGGCGCTGGCCGCTGCGCGCAAGGTCGCCGAGGCGCTGGACTACGTCGGGGTGTTCGCGCTTGAGCTGTTCCTGCGCGATGGCGTGCTGCTGGCCAATGAAATGGCGCCGCGCGTGCACAACTCCGGCCACTGGACCATCGAGGGCGCGGAAACCTCGCAGTTCCAGAACCACCTGCGGGCCGTGCTTGGCCTGCCGCTGGGCGACACCCGCGCCATCGGCCACAGCGTGATGCTGAACTGGATCGGCGAGATGCCCTCGCCGCTGCCGGTGCTGGCCGAAGCCAGCGGCCATTGGCACGACTACGGCAAGTCGCCGCGCGAAGGCCGCAAGGTCGGCCATGCCACCCTGCGCGCCGATACCGCCGCGCAGCTGGCGGCGGCCCTTGAGCGCACCGGCCGGGCGCTGGGTCGCGAACCGCAGGTGGCGCCGGTGCTGGCGCGCCTGGCCGAGTAAGGCCCTCCCACGAGAGGGCCCATCCGTTGGCGGGATGGGCCCGGTGACTCAGGCCATCTGGCTGGCGACGAAGTCCCAGTTGACCAGGTTCCAGAACGCCTCGACGTACTTCGGGCGGGCGTTGCGGTAGTCGACGTAGTAGGCGTGTTCCCAGACGTCGCAGGTGAGCAATGCCTTGTCGGTGCCGGTGAGCGGGGTGGCCGCGTTGGGCGTGCTGACCAGGGCCAGCGAGCCGTCCGGACGCTGCACCAGCCAGGCCCAGCCCGAGCCGAACGTGGTGATGGCGGTCTGCGTGAACTGTTCCTTGAACGCGGCGAACGAGCCGAAGGACTTGGTGATGGCGTCGGCCAGCGCACCGGTGGGCTCGCCGCCGCCGTTGGGCTTGAGGCAGTTCCAGTAGAAGGTGTGGTTCCAGACTTGGGCGGCGTTGTTGAACATGCCGCCCTGGGCCTTGCGCACGATCGCCTCGAGATCAAGCGACTCGAACTCGGTGCCCTTGACCAGGTTGTTGAGGTTGGTGACGTAGGCCTGGTGGTGCTTGCCGTAATGGAAGTCGATGGTTTCGCCGGAAATATGCGGCTCCAGCGCGGTGCGGTCGTAGGGCAGGGCAGGCAGTTCGATGGCCATGGGGATCTCCGGTTGCGAGGGGGCATGGGCGCCGTCGGGCGCCGTGTTGGCCGTATAATTCTAGCCCTATCGCGCGCCCGCCTCCGGGCCGTGTCCTGAACGGAGTTTTCCATGAGCGTGCTGGACCAGATCAAGGCCGAGGTCGAGGGCCACCCGATCGTGCTCTTCATGAAGGGCACGCCGCAGTTCCCGATGTGCGGCTTCTCCAGCCGATCGGTGCAGGCTCTCAAGGCCGCGGGCGCCAGCACCTTCCACACCGTGAACGTGCTTGAGCAGCCCGATGTCCGGGCCAACCTGCCGCGCTATTCCGACTGGCCGACCTTCCCGCAGCTGTTCATCAACGGCGAGCTGATCGGCGGCTGCGACATCACGGTCGAACTGCTCGACAGCGGTGAACTGGCCCGCATGGTGGCCGAGGCGCAGAAGGCCGCATGAACCCCGCCCCGGCGGCGCTGCCGACGATCGCCGCCGACGC
>JANOJQ010000158.1:0-3313 GCA_031418815.1 Lysobacteraceae bacterium | reverse complement strand
GCCGGCGCGTGGGCCGGCAGCCAGCGGGCCAGGCGTGGCGGTGGCGCGGTGTTGGGCATCAAGTGGCGCCTTCGTTCCCCGGGGATGTAGACTGGCACACGAATACTGGCCAGTTTAACCAGTCCGGAAAGCCTCCCATGCGTCGATTGATCGTTGTCGCCCTCGTCCTGTTCTCCCTGGCCGGCGGTACCGCCCTGGCCCAGCAGTTCTCCACGCTCGAAGAGCGCATGACCTACGCCGAGTTCAAGGCCGCGGGCCTGGAAAAGCTAAGTCCCGAGGAACTGGCCGCGCTCAACGACTGGCTGGCCGGCAAGGCTTCCGGCACCGTTGCCGCCACGCCGGCGCAGGACTCGCGCGGCTTTGAAGGGCGCGCCAGCAGCGCGGGCGCCGTGGTGTCGACCATCCCGGGCCCGTTCAAGGGTTGGAAGAGCAAGGGCGACCGCTTCACGCTGGCCAACGGCCAGATCTGGGAAGTCACCGACAGCGGTACCCGCATGAGCGTGAAGCTTGAAAACCCGACGGTCACCATCGAGCAGGGCATGCTCAACGGGTGGTACCTGCGGGTGGACGGCTACAACGCCCGGGCCCAGGTCAGGCGCATCAAGTAAGCGCTTCAAGCTGGCGGGCCAGGCGCTTGGCCGAAACCTGGCGCCGCGTGCCCAGCTCCTGCGCGAACATCGACACGCGCAGCTCCTCCAGGTCCCACCGCAGCGACTGCCAGGCCGCGTCCAATGCCCGGCCGCTGCGCCGGGCGTTCGCCAGCGCGTCGGTGAAGGGCTTGAGTTCGAGCATGCGCGCCTGGTCGCGCACCGGGTCGCGCAGCGCGCGGTCGGCACGCAGCGACAGCGCCTTCAGGTAGCGTGGGTATTCGGCCAGTGAATCGGCCGGCGTGTCGCGCAGGAAACCCGGCGGCACCAGGCCCGCCAACTGCGCCTTGAGGTCGTCCAGATTGCCGCTGGCCCAGCCCAGCAGCTTCGATTCCAGCCGCGGCTTGATGTCGGCCACCAGCCCCAGGATGGCTTCGGCCAACTGCAGCCGCGCCATGGCTTCGGTGAACAGGCGGCGGGCGGCTTCGTCCACGCGCTGCTGGAATGCGGTCGCGTCGCGCACGCCGGTGAACGGTGCGGCCAGCACGGCGTTGAGCGCGGCCTGGGCCAGGTCGGTGCGCAGGTGTTCGTGTGCGGGCGGTCCGCCCGGCGACTGGGCGAAGCCTTCGATGGCCGCGTACAGCAGCGCCAGTTTCGGCGATACCGGCAGCTGCTTGCGGGCCTGCCGCAGTTTTTCCGCCAGCGCGAACGTGGCCAATCGGCGCGCGCCGGCGTCGTGCTCGCGCGCGGCTTCGGCGGGGTCGGCGAACACGCTCAGCGCCACCGATTCGCGCTGGTCCACCAGCGCCGGATAGGCCGGCACGCCGGCGGCACCGGCCACCTGCGCCGGAATTGCCGCTTCGGGAAACTTGAGCAGGCAGTCGCGCGCGAGGTCTTCGCCGGCGCGCTCTGCGAAGGCGCGCTCGGCGCGTTCGCCGAAGCGCCGGCGCAGCTCGTCCAGGTCGCGCGACAGGGCCAGCACCTTGCCGTCGCGCTCGGCCAGCCGAAGGTTGATGCGCAGGTGGGCGTCGAGCGCGGCCTCGTCGAAGTCGAGCGCGGTGACGGCCGCGCCTGTGGCCTTGGTGAGGAAACGCGCCAGCGTGCCCGGCAGGCTGTCGGCCTCCGCGGCGGGATACGCCTCGGCAAACGCCCGCGCGAAATCAGGCGCCGGCACGTAGTTCCTGCGCAGCGCCTTGGCCAAGCCGCGGATCAGTGCGGTGGCCTTTTCCTCCACCAGGCCCGGCACCAGCCAGCCCAGGCGCGAGCCATCGAGCGCCTTGAGCAGGTGCAGCGGCACGTCCAGCGTGACGCCGTCCTCGGCGTGGCCGGGCTCGAAGCGGTAGTGCAGCGCCAGGCGGGTGTCGCCGATCGGGAAATACTTCGGGAAGCGTTCGGCCTCGCTGCCCTCGCCCGGCAGCAGGTCAGCGAGCGACCATTCCAGCGCGCGCTTTTGCTCGGGCGACCACTTCGCGTAGCTGCTGTCGAGCGCGGCGACGCTGTTCATCTCGGCCGGCAGGCGGTCGAGGTACCAGCGCGCCTGCCAGTCGTCGTCGGCCACCAGGCCGGCGCGGCGCAGCTTGGCTTCCTCTTCGCGCGCCTTTTCCAGCGTGGCGAGGTTGCGCTTGAGGAAGGGGCTGCGGGTGTCCACTTCGCCCGGCACGAGGCCCTGGTGCACGAAGATCTCGCGCGCCTCCACGGGATAAAGGCCGCCGTAGTGCACCGGCTTCTTCGGCGCCAGCACCAGGCCGAACAGGCTGATCTGCTCGCTGCCGATGACGCGGCCCTGCGCGCGTGACCAGTGCGGGTCGAAGTGCTTGCGCGCCAGCAGGTGGTCGAGCTCGGCGATCACCCAGTCGGGCTCGATGCGCGCGGCCATCATGCCCCACACCTTCGCTGTGTCGATCAGCGTGGCCACCAGCACCCAGGCCGGCGGCCCCTTTCGGCCATCCTTGGCCTCCGGGGCACTTGGACTCCTGTCCGGCGGCAGTTTCGCGAGGGACGAGCCGGGGAACAGCTGGAACTTGCGCTGCCGCGGCGCGTCGTAGAAACCCTTTTCGGTGCGATGGCCGACCTGCGCGGGCAGTCCGGCAATCAGCGCGCGGTGCAGCGAGGCGTGGAACGCCAGGGCCTGCTTGCTGCCCGGCAGCGGCGCTTCGCGCGGCGACGGATCCCAACCGACTTCCTCGCACGACAACAGCAGCTGGCGGTGCAGTTCGCGCCATTCGCGCATGCGCAGGAAGCCCAGGTAGCGGCGCTCGCACCAGTCGCGCAGCTTCGACTGCGTGAGGTCCTCGTGCGCGGTGCGGTAGGCGTCCCACAGCTTGAGGATGCCGATGAACTCGGAGTTCGGGTCGGCGAATTCGGCGTGAGCGTTGTCGGCCTTCTCGCGCGCTTCGGCCGGGCGCTCGCGCGGGTCCTGGATGCCGAGGAACGAGGTGATCACGGTCACCTCGGCCAGGCAGCCGTGGTGATTCGCGGCCACCAGCATGCGCGCCAGCTTCACGTCCACCGGCAGGCGCGACATCTGGCGGCCGATCGGCGTGAGGCGGCGCTCGGCGTCCACCGCGCCCAATTCGGTGAGCGTCTGCCAGCCGTCGGCGATCGCGCGCGGGTCGGGCGGGTTGATGAAAGGAAAATCCTCGACCCGGCCCAGGCCCAGGGTGAGCATGCGCAGGATCACGCCGGCCAGCGACGCGCGCAGGATCTCCGGGTCGGTGTAGCGCGGG
>JANOJQ010000157.1:0-2502 GCA_031418815.1 Lysobacteraceae bacterium | reverse complement strand
CTAACGCCATCCATGGCAGCAAACGCCGGCCGTTCCGGGCTTCCTGCCCTCCACTTCAGGGGTGCCCTGTGTGTGTGGCGTCGCCCCGATCAACACACTCACACCACAACAAGATCAAGTGCCAATGCAGTGCTCCGTGATGCAGGGTTTGCACGAGCTTTGCCGGCCCGGCTCCCGCCGCTTCATTCATGTGCCAGCCCCGCGTGAGCTCCCAGCCGACCCAATGGCTCCAATGCCGGAGCGAGTGAGCGTGCGGGTTGCATAGTCCCACCTTACGAGACGGCGTATTGGCGTTTGACCTTGCTGCGGTGTGAGTGAGCTGATCAGGGCGGCGCTCGCCGTACCGCAACATGTCGTGCGCCACGAGCACGTGCCAAAAAAAGCCCCGCAACAGCGGGGCTTTTCGGGGAGCGATGGTGCGGGCTTCAGCGCAGGCCGGTCTCGTTGCGGGCGATGACCAGGCGCTGGATTTCGCTGGTGCCTTCGTAGATCTCGGTGATCTTGGCGTCGCGGAAATAGCGCTCCAGCGGCATTTCCTTCGAGTAGCCCATGCCGCCGTGGATCTGCAGCGCCGCGTGGGTGATGAACATCGCCGCTTCCGAGGCCGTGAGCTTGGCCACCGAGGCCTCCGTGCTGAAACGGCCACCGACCTTCTCGGCCTCCGTCTTGGCCCAGGCCGCGCGCAGCGTCAGGATCTCGGCCGCGTCCAGGCGGCACTTCATGTCGGCGATCTTGGCCTGGATCATCTGGAACGACCCGATCGGCTGGCCGAAGCTCTTGCGCTCCTGCACGTACTTCACCGACGCCTTGTAGGCGGCCTTGCCCAGGCCCACGGCCTGCGAAGCGATGCCGATGCGGCCCGCGTCCAGCACGCCCATGGCGATCTTGAAGCCCTCGCCTTCCTTGCCGATCACCTCGTCGGCGCTGGCCACGTAATCCTGGAGCTCGATCTCGCAGGTGGCCGAAGCGCGGATGCCCAGCTTGGGCTCGGTCTTGCCGCGGTGGAAGCCGGGCTTGGCGGTGTCCACCATGAAGGCCGTGATGCCCTTGGCGCCCTTGGACGGGTCGGTCATCGCGAACAGGATGATGTACTTGGCCACCGGGCCCGAAGTGATCCAGCTTTTCTTGCCGTTGATCACGTAGGTGCCATCGTCCTGCCGGGTGGCCTTGCAGCGCATGGCCGTGGCGTCCGAGCCCGACTGCGGCTCGGTCAGCGCGAAGGCGCCGATCTCGCGGCCCTCGGCAATCGCGCGCACGTACAGCTGCTTCTGCGCCTCGGTGCCGAACTTCAGGATGCCGTTGCAGAACAGCGAATTGTTCACCGAGACGATGGTCGAATGCGCGCAGTCGGCTTCGGCGATCTCGATCATGGCCAGCACGTAGCTGATCGGGTCCATGCCGGCGCCGCCGTATTCGGCCGGCACTTCGATGCCCATCAGGCCGTTTTCGCCCAGGGTGCGGATGTTCTCGAGCGGGAATTCGCCGGTGTGGTCGTGGTACTCGGCGCTGGGTGCGATCTTTTCCTGGGCGATGCGCCGGGCGACGTCCTGGATCATCAACTGCTCTTCGGTGAATCGGAAGTCCACGGCAAGCCCTCTGTTCGATACGGGGAAGTATCCAATTGTAGCGGCTCGCACCAGCCGGCACCCGTCCACGGCGCGTGAAGCCGGCGCAGCGCGCCTTGACGCCCCTGCCGGGCGGGCCTAACCTCCGCATATCTTTAAATCCGGATGAAAGGATAAAGCATGGATCTGGACGCTTGGTCGGCCTGCCTCAAGGTCCTGGCCGACCCGACGCGGGTCCGCCTGCTGGCCCTGCTTGAACGCGAGGAGCTGACCGTGGCCGAGCTGTCGGGCGTTACCCGCCTGGCCCAGCCGCGCGTGTCCACCCACCTGGCCAAGCTCAAGGAAGCCGACCTGGTGCGCGACCGCCGCGCCGGCGTGTCGGCCTATTACCGCTTCAACGCCGAATCCCTCGACCCCGCCGAGGGCCGGCTCTGGGAAACCCTGCGCGACAGCACCGACGACCCGCTGCTGCGCCAGGACGCCGAGCGCCTGCCCGCCATCCTCGCCACCCGCGCCGGCGACCAGAACTGGGCCGATTCGGTGGCCGGCGACATGGAGCGGCACTACTCCCCGGGGCGCACCTGGGAAGCGCTGGCGCGCTCCACCCTGCCCCTGCTCGAGCCGGGCGACGTGCTGGACGTGGCCTCCGGCGACGGCGTGCTGGCCGAACTGCTGGCGCCGCATGCGCGCCGCTACGTCTGCGTGGACTCCAGTGCCCGCGTGGTGGGCGCCGCCCGCGACCGGCTGAAGAAGTACCGCCATGTCGAAGTGCTCGAGGGCGACATGCAGGCGCTGCCCTTCGAATCCGGCAGTTTCGACCTGGTGCTGCTGATGCATGCCCTCACCTACGCCAGCAAGCCCGGCCAGGCGATCGTCGAGGCGGGGCGCGTGCTGCGCCGTGGCGGCCGGCTCGTGGCCACGTGCCTGGGCAAGCACG
>JANOJQ010000156.1:0-4819 GCA_031418815.1 Lysobacteraceae bacterium | reverse complement strand
GGGGGCGTCGACCTGGCCGCGGTTGTGCCGCTCCGGGCCCCGCCCCTCCTGGGCGCCCACCCGGGGCAGGCCCTGGTCGGCGGGTTGGATCCGTTTCTGGGCCGCGCCCGGGCCCCAGCGCCGGAAGCTCACGGCGGCGGGCAGCCCGGCGCGGGGCAGGCCGTAGCTCACGCTGACATCCAGTTGCACGGGACCTTGGGTCATTCCTGCGACTCCTTGCCGTCGCGGGCATCGTAAGCCCGCACGATGCGCGCCACCAGCGGGTGCCGCACCACGTCGTGGGCGGTGAAGAAAGTGAAGCTGATGCCTTCCAACCCGCGCAGCACGTCGATGGCGTCGCGCAGGCCGGATTTCTGGTGCTTGGGCAGGTCGATCTGGCTCAGGTCGCCGGTGATCACCGCGGTCGAGCCAAAGCCTATGCGGGTCAGGAACATCTTCATCTGCTCGACCGAGGTGTTCTGCGCCTCGTCCAGGATGACGTAGGCGTCGTTGAGCGTGCGGCCGCGCATGAACGCCAGCGGCGCGATCTCGATGACGTTGCGTTCGAGCAGCTTGGCCACCTTCTCCACGCCCAGCATCTCGTAAAGCGCGTCGTAGAGCGGGCGCAGGTAGGGGTCGACCTTCTGGGTCAGGTCGCCGGGCAGGAAGCCCAGCTTCTCGCCGGCCTCCACCGCCGGGCGCACCAGCAGCAGGCGCTGCACGCGCGATTCGTTCAGCGCTTCCACCGCGCTGGCCACCGCCAGGAATGTCTTGCCGGTGCCGGCCGGGCCGATGCCGAAGCTGATGTCGTGGCTGGTGATGGCCTGCAGGTACTTGGCCTGGTTGGCACCGCGGCCGCGAACGGTGCCGCGCTTGACCTTGATCGCCACCTCCTGCGGATCGACGCCTTCCACCACGCGCTGCAGGTGGGCGCTGCCCAGGCGATCGTGGATGGCGTGCGCGTCCAGGACCTCGCCGTCCGCCTCCTGGTAGAGCGCACGCAGCAGCTTCTCGGCCGCCGCCGCGGCCTTGGCCTCGCCGGTGACGCGGAACACATGCCCGCGGTTGGCGATCTCCACGCCCAGCCGCAGCTCCAGCTGGCGCAGGTGCTCGTCGAACGGGCCGCAGAGGTTGGCGAGCTGGCCGCTGTCCTCGGGCTCGAGGACGAAATCGCGCTGGTGGGGCTTGGTCATGCGGCGACGCCTTCGCGGGTGACGATCTCGCCGCGCAGGGAGTTGGCGCGGACCTGGGTGATGCGCACGTCCACGAACCGCCCCACCAGCCGCGGCTGGCCGGGGAAATTCACGTTGCGCATGTTCTCGGTCTTGCCGGTGAGCTCGTTCGGGTCGCGCGCGCTCGGGCCCTCCACCAGCACGCGCTGCACCGAGCCGACCATGGCTTCGGAAATGCGCCGCGCGCTGTCGTTGATGGCGGCCTGCAGCCGGCGCAGGCGGGCATTGGCGACGTCGGCCGGAACCTCGTCGTGCAGGTTGGCGGCCGGCGTGCCCGGGCGGCGCGAATAGGCGAACGAGAAGCTCTGGTCGAAGCCGATCTCGTCCACCAGCTTCAGGGTGGCCTCGAAGTCGCGGTCGGTCTCGCCGGGGAAGCCGACGATGAAATCGGAGCTGATCGAGATGCCGGGCTTGGCCTCGCGGATGCGGCGGATCTTCGCCTTGTACTCAAGCACGGTGTGGCCGCGCTTCATCGCCGCCAGGATGCGGTCCGAGCCCGCCTGCACCGGCAGGTGCAGGAAGCTGGCCAGCTTGGGCAGGTCGCGGTGCGCCTCCACCAGCGCGTCGGTGAACTCCACCGGGTGCGAGGTGGTGTAGCGGATTCGCTGGACGCCTTCGAGCCGGGACACGGCGCGCAGCAGGAAGGCCAGGTCGGCCACGTCGCCGTCGGCCATCGGGCCGCGGTAGGCGTTGACGTTCTGGCCCAGAAGATGGACTTCGCTCACGCCCTGCGCCACCAGCCGCGCCACTTCGAGCAGCACGTCTTCGAACGGCCGCGACACCTCTTCGCCGCGGGTGTAGGGCACCACGCAGAACGAGCAATACTTGCTGCAGCCCTCGATCACCGACACGTAAGCGCTGGCACCCTCGGCGCGCGGCTCGGGCATGCGGTCGAACTTCTCCACCTCGGGGAAGCTGATGTCCACCTGCGGCCGGCCCGTGGCGCGCCGGGCGTCGATCATGGCGGGCAGCCGGTGCAGCGTCTGCGGGCCGAACACCAGGTCCACCCAGGGCGCGCGCTTGAGCAGGGCTTCGCCCTCCTGGCTGGCCACGCAGCCGCCGACCCCGATCAGCACCGGCTTGTCGCGCTTGAGCTGCTTCCACTTGCCGATCAGCGAGAACATCTTGTCCTCGGCCCGCTCGCGGATCGAGCAGGTATTGACCAGGATGACGTCGGCCTCGGCTTCCACCTGGGTCAACTCCAGGCCGTGTTCGGCGCCCAGCACGTCGGCGATCCGGGCCGAGTCGTACTCGTTCATCTGGCAGCCGTGGGTCTTGATGAAGAGCTTGCCCTTGGCGGGCGAGTTCACGGGCATGGCGGTGGTTAATCCGATCCGTGGGGGGCGCCAGTGTAGCGCCGGTGCTTGGCAACGGGCCCGGCTTGGAGTAAACCTCGCGGCAATGACCCCCGTCCGCCTGCTGACACTGGCCTGCCTGGTCCTCGCCGCTTCGCCGGCCGGGGCGGGCACGCTTTACAAGTGCACCGGCGCCGACGGCGTCCCGAACTATTCGGGCAAGAAGATCGACGGCTCCAGCTGCAAGGTCGTTTCCACCTACACGGCGGCCGACGCCAGGCCCCGTGGCCCGGCGCCGGCCAGCGGGGGCGGCGGTTCGCCGGGCGCCCCGAAGACCGTGTCGGCCGCCCGGGTGCAGTTCCGCACCGCCGCGGCCGGCCAGGCCCTGCCGGCGGTGTCCGCCGGCGGCGGCGCCAAGGTGACCCGCGGCGCCATGTACAAGTACGAGCGCGACGGCATCGTGCACTACACCAACATCCGGCCCGGCGGCGACGCCGGCGCCAAGATGTTGTTCAGCTACGTCGAGACCTGCTACGCCTGCGGGCTGCTGCCGGGCGTGGACTTCTCCGCGGTGCGACTGAACACCGAGGCCTATGCGGCCGAAGTGCGCGCCGCCGCGATGGAGTTCGGCGTCGAGGAGGCCGTGGTCCGGGCCATCATCCACGCCGAGTCGGCGTTCCGGCCCAATGCGGTCTCGCACGCCGGGGCCCAGGGCCTGATGCAGCTGATCCCCGCCACCGCCAGCCGGTTCGGGGTCGGGGACGTGTTCGACCCCAACCAGAACATCCGGGGCGGCGTGCAGTACCTGGCGTGGCTGCTCAAGCGCTTCAACAACGACCTGACCCTGGCCGCCGCGGGCTACAACGCCGGCGAGGGTGCGGTGGACCGCCACGGCGGCGTGCCGCCCTATGCCGAGACCCAGCGCTACGTGGTCCGGGTCGGCCAGTTGGCCGAGCGCTACCGCGGGGCCCTGTCGGCCCAGTGAGGCCTTCGGCGGCGTTGTCGCTGCCGCGCTCCCTCCGCTACAATTGCGCGTCTTTGCAGGGCCGACCGGTCCTGCTTCTCGATTTTCAGCCACTTAGCAAGTATTTCGGAGAGCCGGATGGCTAACGAAGGGGTCAACTCAGGCCGTCGCCGCTTCCTGACCGCCACCACCGCCGTGGTTGGCGCGGTGGGCGTAGTCGGCGTCGCGGTGCCGTTCATCAGCACCTGGAAGCCCAGCGCCCGTGCCCAGGTGGCCGGTGCGCCGGTGTCCGTGGACATCAGCAAGATCGACGGCGAGCCGGGCATGCGCATGATCGTGATGTGGCGCGGCAAGCCGGTCTGGATCTTCAAGCGCTCGCCGGAACAGCTGGCCGCCCTGCCGGGTCTCAACGACCGCCTGCGCGACCCGGCGTCCGAGAACGTGGACCAGACGCCGGCCTTCGCCAAGAACGAGTCCCGGGCGATCAAGCCCGAGCTGGCCGTGATCGTCGGCATCTGCACCCACCTGGGCTGCTCGCCGTCGTACATCCCCGAGCTGCAGCCGCAGGCCTTCGACTCGGCGTGGCAGGGCGGCTTCTATTGCCCGTGCCACAACTCGCGCTTCGACCTGGCCGGCCGCGTGTTCCAGGGCGTGCCCGCCCCGTCGAACCTCGAGGTGCCGCCTTACCACTTCGTTGACGACACCCACCTTATCGTGGGCGTTGCCCCTGAAGGAGCCGTCTGATGGCCAACGTCATCGCCCGTTCGACCGAAAGCGTCATCGGCTGGTTCAACGACCGAACGCCTGGCCTGGTGCCCTTCTACAAGAAGCACATGTCGGAGTACTACGCCCCGAAGAACTTCAACATCTGGTACATCTTCGGCGCGCTGTCGATGCTGGTGCTGGTCAACCAGATCGTCACCGGCATCTTCCTGACGATGCACTACAAGCCGAGCGCGGCGGAAGCCTTCGCCTCGGTCGAATACATCATGCGCGACGTGGAATGGGGCTGGCTGATCCGCTACATGCACAGCACCGGCGCCTCGCTGTTCTTCGTGGTGGTCTACCTGCACATGTTCCGTGGCCTGATCTACGGTTCGTACCAGAAGCCGCGCGAGCTGGTCTGGGTGCTGGGCATGATGATCTTCCTGGTGCTGATGGCCGAAGCCTTCATGGGCTACGTGCTGCCCTGGGGCCAGATGTCGTACTGGGGCGCGCAGGTGATCATCAACCTGTTCGGCGCCATCCCGGTGGTGGGCAACGGCCTGACCGAGTGGATCCGCGGTGACTACCTGGTCGCCGACGCCACCCTGAACCGCTTCTTCGCCCTGCACGTGATCGCGCTGCCG
>JANOJQ010000155.1:0-7071 GCA_031418815.1 Lysobacteraceae bacterium | reverse complement strand
GGTTACCCGTCCGGGGCGCCCCCCCACGGCGTGGGTGGCTTCCTGTTTCTAAAAAAGCAACACCCAAACCGCACGCCCCCCACCCCTTCGCGGTGGGGCCGGCGCCGGAAGCGACCCTCGCCTTCGGGGTGGGGCCGGCGCCGGAAGCGACCCTAGCTTTCGCGGTGCGGCCGGCGCCAGATCGCGGGGCACCAAACGCCCCCCAGACCATCCCGGACTTTGGAGAAGAACCTTTTTCGGCCGCCGGAAAACCCCGCGGCCCGGGTATTCACATCGCGTGGCCGCGCAACCGGCGTTACTATTAGGGTTTGGTTCATCGGTTTCCCATGGCGACTGCTTCCGCCACACCGCCCGCCGTCGCCCTGCCTGACGCGCCCGACGAAGCGGCGCTGGTGGCCCTGATGGGGCGCATTCGCTTCGGCGACGCCGAGGCGCTGGGCACGCTGTATGACCTGGCGCTGGGGCGTGTCTACGGCCTGGCGCTGCGCGTGCTGCGCCAGCCGCAGGACGCCGAGGAAGTGGTGAGCGACGTGTTCCTGCAGGTCTGGGACCAGGCCGTGGCCTACTGCCCGCAGCGCGGCAGCGTCATGGCCTGGCTGCAGACCCTGGCCTGGAGCCGGGCCGTGGACCGCCTGCGCCGCCTGCGCCGGCAGCGCCTGGAGCTGCCGCTGCATCCGGAAGGCGATGAGGACGCGTATGCATCAGGTGAAGACCAGCCGGTGGACGCTTTGCTCGACCACCTGGGCAACGTGCAAGCGCTGCAGCAGGCCTTCCAATCCCTGACCCCGGTCCAGCGCACCGTACTGGAACTGGCCTACCACGAGGAGTTGTCGCAGCCTGAAATCGCCGAGCGCACCGGCCTGCCCCTGGGCACGGTGAAATCGCATGCACGCCGCGGCCTGGCCGCGCTGCGCGACGCGCTGCAGGACGGGAGAGACAACCCATGACCCCGATCACCCTCCCCATCGACGACCTGCTGCTGGCCGCCCTGGCCGGCCTGGTGCCCCAACAGGCTCCGGCCGCCGACGCGTGCGCGGCGCTGCGCGGCCGAATCCTGGCCAGCGCGCGCCGCATGCGCACCCAAGTGGTTCGCGCCGACGAAGGCGAGTGGGTGCCGTTCGTGCCGGGCATCCGCATCAAGACCCTGCGGCGCAATGAAGCCGAAGGTACCCAGACCAGCCTGTGGCGCCTCGATCCCGGCGCCATCGTGCCGCCGCACCCGCACACCCGCGAAGAAGAGTGCATGGTGATGGAAGGCTCGGTCGTGCACGACGACGTTGAGTATTTTGCCGGAGACTTCCTGCTGGCGCCGGTCGGCGAACGCCACAAGCCTTTCGTCGCCCCCCGCGGCGCGCTGCTGCTGATCCGCAGCGAGCTGCTTCCTGACCCGGAAAAGCTCCGGAAGCTGGCTTTGGAAAATAAGGCCACCTGAGCTGCATCCGGCCGGGCCCCGGCCTGCGTAAGCCCCGGAGTACGCCTCTTGCGTACTTCCCGGAGTGCCACCGCCATGCCGCGTCTACTTGCCAGCCTGCTGGTCACGATCTTCCTGCTTGCCCTTTCGCTGGTGGCGTCGGCCGCCGCGCCGGTGCGGCCCGCGGCCAGTGCGCCGGTTCGCCCTGCCGCCACTTCGCCGGCCCGGCCCGCCGCCGCGCCAACGCGCCCCGCAGCCACCAGCGCCGCCGACATGGCCCGGCGCGCCCGCGAGAACCCCATCCCCGTCTGGAGCCGCAACGGCCTGTTGGTGGAGCAGGGCGGACGCGGGCTGTACACCTTCGCCAATGACAGCACGGGCCAGAGCGCGTGCGACCGCAACTGCGAAACGCTGTGGCCGCCGATGTACGCGCAGGCCGACGACAAGCCGTCCGGCCCGTTCACCATTGCGCGCAGCTTCGACGGCCGGCCGGTCTGGGCCTGGCGCGGTAAGCCGCTGTATCGCTGGCTTTCCGACCGCAAGCGCGGCGACGCCGGCGGCGACGGCGTGGCCGGCGTCTGGTTCCTGGTGCGGCTGACCCCTGAATTCGCCGACCAGGTGGTGCCGTATTTCCCGATGCCGATGCCGCGCGCCGGCACCATCCGCACCGTTTTCCCGAGCAGCTCCACTTCACCCAACACCGCCACCCCGAGGACCACACGATGAGCCGTGCCTTGCACACGATCCCCACCACCGCACTCGCCTTGGCGCTGCTTGCCTGCTCCGGCGCAGCCCTGGCCCAGGACACCGACAGCGACGACGACACCGGCCTGAGCGCCAGCGGCAAGCTGCTGCTCACCGGCGGCGTCACCCAGGTGGAAGGGTCGGCCGGTGGCGGCCTGACGCCCTGGGCCGTGATCGGCGGCTACGGCACCCGTGACCAGATCGGCGCGAACGCCTTCTACACCCAGGTGAACGTGGACGACTACACGCTGGAAAGTTTCGGCGCGCTGGTGGGCTTCTACGACCGCGTCGAGCTCAGCTTCTCGCGCCAGCAGTTCGACACCGAGCGGGTCGGCGGCGCGCTGGGCCTGGGCAATGGCTTCACGTTCACCCAGGACACGATCGGCGTGAAGGTGAAGGTGGCCGGCGACGTGGTGCTGAACCAGGACTCGTGGATGCCGCAGATCGCCGTGGGCGCGCAGTACAAGCGCAACGACCAGGCCGCCGTGCTGGCCTTCGTGGGCGCCAAGGACGACAGCGGCGTGGACTACTACGTCAGCGCCACCAAGCTCTTCCTCGACCAGAGCCTGCTGCTCAACGGCACCGTGCGCCTGACCAAGGCCAACCAGTTCGGCATCCTGGGTTTCGGCGGCGACCGCAACGACAGCTACAAGGCCCAGTTCGAAGGCTCGGCCGCCTACCTGCTCACCCGCAACCTGGCGGTGGGCGCCGAGTACCGCACCAAGCCCGACAACCTGGGCATCGCCGGCGAAGACGACGCGTTCGACGTGTTCGTGGCGTGGGCGCCCTACAAAAACGTGTCGCTGACGGTGGCCTACGTGGACCTCGGCAACATCGTCATCCGCGACGACCAGCGTGGCGTCTACGCCTCGCTGCAGGTCGGCTTCTGAAACCCCTGGAGAACCGCATGAATTCCCTGACCCGCATCCTGTTTGCCCTGCTCATCGCCGCCGCCACGCCGGCCTTCGCCCAGACGGCCCCGCCCGTCAGCGCCGAGGAGCAGGCCATCATCGACGAAGAGGCCCGCCTGGAGGCCGAGGAAGCCACGGTGGCGAGCTCGGAGAACGCCAACGACCCCACCGCGCCCAACCCGGCGCCCGCCTTCCCCGAACTGCGCCCGGTGCTGGACGAGTTCGGCGGTGAAGCCGGCCTCACGGCGCTGATGGAAACCTTCATGACCGGCCTGGTGGCCGACCCGCGCACCGGACCGTTTTTCGCCAACTCCGACCAAAACCGCGTGAAGCGCCAGCTGACCGAACAGTTCTGCGTGATCCTGGGCGGCGACTGCACCTACAGCGGCCGCGACATGCGCAGCTCGCACGCCGGCCAGAACATCGACCGCAGCCATTTCTACGCGCTGGTGGAAGTGCTGCAGGTGGCCATGGACAAGCACGACATCCCGTTCCGCGCCCAGAACAAGCTGCTGGCGAAGCTGGCGCCGATGCATCGCGAGATCGTCACCAAATAAGTTGAGTAGTAGGGCGTACGGGCCGGCCGGAGTCCTTGGCCGGCCCGCTTTTTTTTGCCGAAGGATTTCCCGCGCAGGCGGATCAGTCGAGCGATTCCGCCGCCTCGACCCGGTTCTTCCCGGCTTGCTTGGCGCGGTACAAGGCAGCATCGGCGGCCGCGATAAGCAGCTCGGCGTTGAGCCCGGCGTGCGGCACGATGGCCGCCACGCCGATGCTGATGGTCACCATGCCCAGCCGAGAGCCCGGGTGCGCCAGGTCGGCGTGCAGCACCGCTTGGCGCACGCGCTCGGCCACGGCCATGGCCTCGGGCAATTCCAGGCCCGGCAGCAGCAGCCCGAACTCTTCGCCGCCGTAGCGGCCCGCGGTGTCGTGCGGCTTGCGCAGCTCGGCCTCCACCCGGCGCGCCACCACGCGCAGCGCCTCGTCGCCGGCCAGGTGGCCCCTGTGGTCGTTGTAGGCCTTGAATTCGTCCAGGTCGAACAGCGCGAACGCCACTGGCGTGCTGCGCGCCAGCCCGATCGCCCATTCGGCGTGCAGGCGCTCGATCAGGCGCCGGCGGTTGGCCAGTTCGGTCAGCGCGTCGAAGTACGACAGCCGCGTGAGTTCCTCGTTGGCGCGGCGCAGCTCCAGGCTGCGTGATTCCAGTTCATTGGTGCGCTGGCGCACCAGGTCCACCAGTTCGCCTTCGCGCGCGCGCAGCCGGCGCTCGCGCAGGCGCAGCAGGGCCAAGGCCAGCAGCAGGAAGATGATCGCGTAGCCGGATATCGCCGGCAGCGTGCGCCACCAAGGTCGGGCGATTTCGAACGCGATCACCTGCGGCGCAGCGCTGGCCCCGGTGTAGTCGCGCGCCTCCAGGTTCAGCCGGTAGCGGCCCGGCGGCAGGCCGGTGAACTGGCGCAGCGGGGTGGTGTTCCATTCGCCCGGCGCTGGTTCCAGGCCCTCCAGCCAGCTGCGGTAGGTGTTCAGGGCTTCGCGCTCGCCGTTGAGCAGGGCGAACTCCACCAGCACGCTGCGCGTGCCGGCGGGCAGGGCCAGCATCGCGCTGCTGGCCGCCGGGGCAATGGCCGTGCCGTCCACCGCCAGCCGCTCGATCACCAGCGGCGGCGTGCGCGGCTGCTGCGTCGGTGTGCGCGGCACGTACACCGCAGCGCCGCCGATGGTGCCGGCCCAGACGCGGCCCTTGGCGTCCACGTGCAGCGCGCCGGCGTTGCATTCGTCGTGCGGCAGGCCGTCGGTGCGCTGGAAGCGCAGCACGTCGAAGCGGCCGTCGGGCAGCGGCTGCCAGCGCGCCGCACCGTAGTCGGTGCACAGCACCAGGTCGCCGGCGCCGTCGCGCACCACGCCGTAGGTGTAGGGGTTGGGTGCGGCGGGCAGCGCGGGTTCGGTCACCGTGCGCGGGCGCGCGGGGTTGGTGATGTCCACGCGCACCACGCCGTTGGACTGCGAGCCCAGCCACAGCACCGGGCGGCCGCCGGCGTCGGGCAGCAGGGTCATGCCGAAATAGCTGTCGTCGGGAAGACCCTGTGACCGGCCGTGGAAACGCCACTGGCCGCCCTGCAGCGCCGCCAGGCCACGGCCGACCGTGCTGGCCCAGATCACCGTGTCGCTGCCGCTGCCGGTCTGCACCAGCGACACCACGCGACTGGGGTTGGCCGGGTCGGCGGTGTCGTAGTACTTCCATGCACCGCCGCGGTAATGCGCCACCCCGCCCTGGCGCAGGCCGATCCAGGCTTCGTTGTTGCCGACCGGCAGGATCTTCGACACCGCCTCGCGCTCGAACTTGGGCCAGGGCGTGGGCAGTTCCACCAGCCGCTCGCCGACCAGGCGCGCGATGTGGCCATTCCAGGTGCCCACCCACAGCGTGCCGCCGGGGCTGCCGTCGGATACCCGCGCCAGGCTGCGCACGGTCGGATTGGGCAGGCCATCGGCCTGGGTCCAGGTGCGCCAGGCACCGTCGCGGTAGCGCGCCAGGCCTTCGCCATCGCTGCCCAGCCACAGGGTTTCGTGGCCGTCCCTGCCTTCTTCATTGAGCAGGGCCCAGACGCCGTTGCCGGCGCTGCCCATTTCGCTGACGGTGCGCCAGTTGCCCACCAGGCGCAGGCGCGCGGCGCCGGCATCGGTGCCCAACCACACCTGCGGGCGACCCTGTGCGTCGCTGCCCAGGGCAACGGCACGGGTGCGGGTACTGGTGAGGCGGGTGAGGTAATCGAGCGACTGCCACTGGCCGCCGCGCAGGCGCGCCGCGCCCTGGCGCAGGCCGGCCCACACCTGGGGCTGCGGCTGGCCGATGTCCTGCAGCGTCAGCGCGTGCACGTAGTCGCTGCCCAGCGCGCCCGTGCCGGTGTGGAAGCGCTGCCAGCGGCCGCCATGCAGCCGCGCCACGCCGCCGCCGTAGCTGCCGACCCAGACGCTGTGGCCGTGGTCGGCCTCGGGCCAGGTGTCCACGCTGCTGATTTCGTAGAAGCGCGGGCCGGCCACGTCCGGCACCACCGGCACGCAGGCCTGCGCCTTCGGGCAGTGGTAAAGGCCCTGGCCGTAGGTCGCCAGCCACAGGGACTGCGATTGGTCGCGCGCCAGCGCCACGTCGAAGATTTCCACGTCAGCCAGTTCGGCCGGCAGTTCGCGCGGCTGCCACCGCTGGTCCAGCCATTCCCAGACGCCGCCGACCGTGGTGGCGAACAGGCGGTAGCCGTCGCCGTCCGGGAACCAGCGCAGGCGCCGCGCGCTGGCCTCGCCCAGGCCGGCAACCACGCCAACGTCATTCCACGCGCCGTCCTGGAGCACGAACACGCCCACGCCGGCCATGGACACCCACACGCGGCCGTCGGGCGTGGCGGCGATGTCGCGCACGACGCCGCTGAGCTTGCCGTCGGGGCCCTCGACGGGCGTCATGCGCAGGCCGTTGAAGCGCGACAGGCCGCGCATCGTGCCCACCCAAACGTGGCCGTCGGGCGCGGGTGCCACCGCGGTGACGGTGGGGTCGGGCAGACCGTTGCCTTCGTCGAAGCGCTTGGCGGGCAGGCGGCCGATCTGGTCGACGTCGATGTCGGAGGCGGCGCCGGGGGCCGCCGCCAGCAGGCAGAGCAGCAGCACACCCAAGGCGAAGCGGCCCATCGGACTCAGATGCATCGGACATCCCCCTAGGGCCGACTGTAAAGGGTTCACGGGGTGATTTCACGGTCCATGAAAAGGTACCCCCGAGGCATTAGGATCAAGCCATGCCCGACCGTCCCCGCATTGACGAGCTTCCCGGCAGCTTCGGCTACGGGGCGGGCGTGCTTTATGGCCTGCCGCAGCCGCCGCGCTGGATGGGTGGGGTGACGCCCGACCTCCAGAAGGTGATCCTGCTGCTAGACACCGGCGAACTGCTTTACGGCCACCTCACCGGCCTGGACTGGGAGGGCGGCAACGTGATCCTGCGCTCGGGCGCGGTCACCCATTCCAACC
>JANOJQ010000154.1:0-7627 GCA_031418815.1 Lysobacteraceae bacterium | reverse complement strand
CGGCCTGGGTCACAACCTGTTCAACCCGGCGATGGTGGGCGTGGCGGTGGTGCTGCTGTGCTTCCCCCGCGAGTTCACCCAGTGGCTGCCGCCCGCCGGCCTGCCCGACGGCGTCGCAGTGCCGGGGCTGGCCGCCAGCCTGCGTGCGATATTCACCGGCGAGCTGCCGGCGCCGTGGCGCTGGGACATGCTGGCGCAGGCCACGCCGCTCGACAGCGTACGCACGCTGGGCCATGCCGGCGCGACCCTGGCCGAGATCCGCGACAACCCGCTGTTCGGTGATTTCGGCGGCCGCGGCTGGGAGTGGGTGGCGAACTTCTTCGCCCTGGGCGGCGTCTTCCTGCTGTGGAAGAAGCTGATCCCGTGGCAGGTGCCGGTGGCGGTGCTGGGCACGGTGGTGCTGCTGACGCTGCCGTTCTGGCTGTACGACCCGGACCTGCATCCGTTCCCGCTGCAGCACGTGTTCTCGGGTGCGCTGGTGCTGGGCGCGTTCTTCATCGCCACCGACCCGGTCAGCGGCTGCACCACGCCGCGCGGGCGGCTGCTGTTCGGCGTCGGCGTGGCGGTGCTCACGCTGGCCATCCGGCGCTGGGGCGCCTTCCCGGACGGCGTGGCGTTCGCGGTGCTGCTGATGAACTGCCTGGCGCCATGGCTGGACCTGCACACGCGCCCGCGCATCCTGGGCGAAGGCAAGGCGCCATGAGGGAAGCCCCGCGCGAATCGCTGCGCTCGGCGGTGCAGCTCGCCCTGGCCGCCCTGCTGGCCACCGGCCTGCTGGCCGGCACCTTCGCCCTGACGCGCGGGCGCATCGCCGATGCCGAACACCGCGTGCAGATGGATGCGCTGGGCATCGTCATCCCCGCCGACCGCTACGACAACGACCTGGTCGCCGACACCGTCACGGTGGCGGCCGAGCCCTGGCTGGGCCAGCCGCTGGCCACCGTGCATCGTGCCCGCCTGGGCGGGCGGGACGCGGCGCTGGTGCTGTCGGTGGTGGCGCCCGACGGCTATGCCGGCGACATCTCGCTGTGGGTGGCGGTGGATCGCAGTGGCCGCGTGCTGGGCGTGCGCGTCAACCGCCATCGCGAGACGCCGGGCCTGGGCGACGACATCGAAGCCGCGCGCAGCGACTGGATCCGCCGCTTCACCGGCAAGTCGCTCGGCCAGCCGGACGCCGCGCGCTGGGCCGTGCGCAAGGACGGCGGCGACTTCGACCAGTTCGCCGGCGCCACCGTGACGCCGCGCGCCGTCGTGGCCGCGGTGAAACGCTGCCTGCAGTTCATCGCGCGGCACGGCGACGCCCTGTACGGCGCACCACCCGGCGCTACACTGCGCATCGATTCCGCCCCCGACGACTACCGGCCGCAGTGACCGCTTCCACGCCCCGCGCCATCCTCGAATACGGCCTGGCCAGCGGCAACGTCGGCCTGGTGCAGCTGCTGGGCCTGTGCCCGCTGCTGGCGGTGAGCAACAACGCGGTGAACGCCCTGGGCCTGGGCCTGGCGACGGTGCTGGCGCTCACGCTCACCAACACCGCCGTTGCCGGCATCCGCCACCTCACCCGGCGCGACGTGCGCATCCCCGCCTTCGTGATGGTCATCGCCGCCGTGGTCACGTCCATCGAGCTGGCCATCCGGGCCTGGCTGCCCGAACTGCACGCCGTGCTGGGCCTGTTCATCCCGCTGATCGTCACCAACTGCGCGCTGATGGGCCGCGCCGAGGCCTTCGCCTCGCGCAACAGCCCCGGCCGCGCGGCGCTCGACGGCTTCGCGATCGGCCTGGGCTTCCTGTGGGTGCTGCTGGTGATCGGCGCGGTGCGCGAAGGCGTCGGCGAAGGCAGCCTGTTCGCCGGCGCCGGCCGGCTGCTCGGGCTGCCGGGCCTGGAGCTGGTCGCCGACGGTTACCCGGGCTTCCTGCTGGCGGCGCTGCCGGTGGGCGCGTTCCTGGTGCTGGCCAGCCTGGTCGCCCTGCGCCAGGGCTGGCGCCTGCGGCAGGCCGCGCGACCGGCATGAAGGCCGACCAGCGCCGCGAACTGTTCGCCCGCCTGGCCGAACTCAACCCCAAGCCCACCACCGAACTCGAATACACCACGCCCTATGAGCTGCTGGTGGCCGTGGCGCTGTCCGCGCAGGCCACCGACGTGGGCGTGAACAAGGCCACGCGGCGCCTGTTCCCCGTGGCCAACACTCCCGAAGCGATGCTGGCGCTCGGCGAAGTCGGCCTCAAGCGCCACATCGCCAGCCTGGGCCTGTTCAACACCAAGGCCGCGAACGTGATCGCGGCGGCGCGCCTGCTGGTGGACCAGCACGGCGGCCAGGTGCCGCGCGACCGCGCCGCGCTCGAGGCGCTGCCGGGCGTGGGCCGCAAGACCGCCAACGTGGTGCTGAACACCGCGTTTGGCGAGCCCACCATCGCGGTGGACACGCATATCTTCCGGGTTTCCAACCGCACGGGCCTGGCGCCGGGCAAGACGGTGCGCGCGGTCGAGGACAAACTGGTCAAGGCCGTTCCACCCGAATACCGGCTGGACGCCCACCACTGGCTGATCCTGCACGGCCGCTACGTGTGCAAGGCGCGCAAGCCGGACTGCCACCATTGTGTCATCCGCGATCTTTGCCGTTTCCGGGGCAAGACCGGGGAGTAACGCAGGCGCCGATGGCCAGGGTGCGGCCGACATATGTCAGCGACTGTCACAATAACGAAACCTTTACGTCCTAATCTGCGCCGGCCCCCTCCTCTCTCATCCCGCAGGGATCCGCCATGAATCTTGCTCCGAAGTTGCTCGCCGCCGCCGTCCTGGCCGCGCTCTCCACCCCGGCCCTGGCCGAAATCACCATCGACGTCGTCGGTGGTTCCGAGGTCTCGTTCGAAGGCCTGGTCCAGATGGACTACAACGACTTCGACAGCGACGTCCAGCGCCTCAACGGCGACATCCTGGACGGTTCCGACGCCGACAACGAACTGCGCCGCGCCGAGATCGTGCTCAAGGGCAAGGGCCCGGGCATGTTCAACTGGGTCGTGGGCTACGACGCCAAGGCCGACAAGTTCCTCGACACCAACCTGCAGTACCGCTTCAGCGGTGTCACCACGCTGACCGTGGGCCAGTACAAGCAGCCCAACAGCCTGGAAGAACTGTCGAGCACCAAGAACAACGACTTCATCTCCAAGGCCATGGTCACCAACACCTTCGGCGTGGCCCGCCGCACCGGCGTGCAGCTGGCCACCGGCGGCGACACCTGGACCCTGACCGGCAGCGCCTTCGGCCGCGAGCTGACCCGCAACCTGGCCCACGGCAGCGGCTACGGCGCGCGCTTCACCTGGGCGCCGATCAACGAAGCCAACAACTTCCTGCACCTGGGCCTGTCGGCCATGGACTACGACACCGACGGCGACGTGCTGCGCATCCGCACCCGCCCGCAGGCCGACCTGGCCGCCAACCGCCTGGTGGACACCGGCACCATCACCCGCGCCGACCGCCAGCAGACGCTGGGCGTGGAAGGCGCGTGGGTCAGCGGCCCGGTGAAGCTGCAGAGCGAGTACATGCAGTCCACCGTGCAGCGCTATGCCGGCCAGGCCGACTTCGACGCCAACAGCTGGTACGTGTCCGGCCTCTGGAACGTCACGGGCGAGTCCTGGACCTACGCCAAGGGCATGGTCAGCACCCCGCTGCCGAACAACCCGGGCGCGGGCATGTGGCAGCTGGGCCTGCGCTACGACAGCCTCGACCTGGACGACGGCCTGATCCTGGGCGGCGAGATGGACTCCTGGACCGCCGGCGTCAACTGGTACTGGCGCTCCAACTACAAGTTCTCGGCCAACTACGTGATCTTGCAGTCGGATCGCCGCGGCATTTCGGACGACCCGAACGTCTTCGAGCTCCGCGCCCAGTTCTACTGGTAATCCAAAGCTGAACGGCGCCCCGGCCTCCGGGGCGCCTTTGCGGCGTTCGCACCCGCATGTCATGTCGCTGTCACATCTGTCATAAATCATGTCTCTGCCCGCTCTGCCGCATCCTCCCCCGCGGCGGCGCCGGGTCCCACTCTTCCAAGGAGTCGACCGTGTTCAGCTCGATCAAGATGAATTCCCGCATTGCCGTGCTCGCCATCGCGGCGGTGCTCGGCACCAGCGCCCAGGCCGCCGAGATCACCGGCGCCGGTGCGTCCTTCGTGTTCCCGGTGATGTCCAAATGGTCGGCCGACTACAACGCCGCCACCAAGAACCGCGTCAACTACCAGTCCATCGGCTCGGGCGGCGGCATTGCCCAGATCAAGGCGGCCACGGTGGACTTCGGCTCGTCCGACGCCCCGCTCAAGCCCGAAGACCTGGCGGCCAGCGGCCTGTACCAGTTCCCGTCGGTGTCCGGCGGCATCGTGCCGGTGGTCAACATCCCGGGCCTGGAAATGGGCAAGATCCGCTTCACCGGCCCGATCCTGGCCGACATCTTCCTGGGCAAGCTCACCAACTGGAACGACCCGGTGATCGCCGCGGTCAACCCGGGCGTCACCCTGCCGGACCTGCGCATCACCGTCGTGCATCGTTCGGACGGCTCGGGCACCACCTTCAACTGGGTGAACTACCTGGCCAAGGTGAGCGTGGAGTGGCGCACGAAGGTCGGCGAAGGCACCTCGGTGCGCTGGCCGGTGGGCGTGGGCGGCAAGGGCAACGAAGGCGTCGCCGCTTACACCAAGCAGATCACGGGCGCCATCGGTTACGTCGAGCTTTCGTACGCGCTGGTGAACAAGCTCAACTACGCCGCCGTCCGCAACCGCGCCGGCAACTTCATCGTGCCGTCCAACGAGTCCATCGCCGCGGCGGCCGCCAGCGCCGACTGGGCCAACTCCAAGGACTTCTCGCTGGTGATCACCGACGCCCCGGGCGACAGCTCGTACCCGATCTCGGCCACCAACTTCATCCTGATGCACAAGAAGCCCAAGAACGCCGCCAGCTCCAAGCAGGCCATCGACTTCTTCACCTGGGTCTATGCCAACGGTGACGCCGCCGCCACCAAGCTTGGCTACGTGCCGCTGCCGGACGCCCTGGTCACCCAGATCGAGGCCTACTGGGCTCAGACCGCCAAGTAATCCATAGTGGTACCCGCCGCGCGCGCCTTCAGGCGCGCGCGGCTGTTTCCGGGCCATGCCCGCGCGCCACATCCAGCGAGTACGCACTGAATGCAAGCTCCCGCCGCACCACTCCCCGCTGCACCGCGCTGGCTCGACAACATCGGCGACTGGCTGTTCCGCAATATCGTCGCGGTGGCCGGCTGGTTCGTGCTCATCACCCTCGTCCTGGCCGCCTTCTCCATGTACTGGGGCGGCCGTGAAGCGTTCGCGGAGTTCGGCTGGGGCTTCCTGGTGTCCACCGAATGGGACCCGGTGCGGGAGCGTTACGGCGCGCTGGTGGCCATCTACGGCACCCTGGTCACCACGGCCATCGCCATGATCATCGCGGTGCCGGTGAGCTTCGGCATCGCCCTGTTCCTCACCGAAGTGGCCCCCGCCTGGATCCGCCAGCCCCTGGGCTCGGCGATCGAACTGCTGGCCGGCATCCCTTCCATCATTTACGGCATGTGGGGCCTGTTCGTGCTGGCGCCGCTGCTGGGCAACCACGTCTACCCCTGGGTGGACGAGCACATGGGCCCCTGGCCGGTGCTGGGCGCGCTGTTCCGCGGCCCGCCGCTGGGCATCGGCATGCTGACCGCCGGCATCGTGCTGGCCATCATGGTGATCCCGTTCATTTCCTCGGTGATGCGCGAGGTGTTCCTGACGGTGCCCACGCGCCTGAAGGAGTCGGCCTACGCGCTGGGCTCCACCACCACCGAAGTGGTCTGGGACATCGTGCTGCCCTACACCCGCTCGGCGGTGATCGGCGGCATCTTCCTGGGCATGGGCCGCGCCCTGGGCGAAACCATGGCCGTCACCTTCGTGCTGGGCAACGCCCACCGCATCAGCGCCTCGCTGCTGGAGCCCGGCAACTCCATCGCGGCCAGCGTAGCCAACGAATTCGCCGAGGCCACCACGCCGATGTACCAGTCGGCCCTGCTGGCGCTGGGCTTCCTGCTGTTCGTGGTCACCTTCATCGTGCTTTCCATCGCCAAGCTCATGCTGATGCAGCTCAAGAAGCGGGAGGGCAACTGATGGCCACCGTCGCTGAAAGCCTTTTCCTGCGCCGCCGCATCGTCAACGGCCTCTCGCTGGTGCTGTCCGGGTTGTCCGCGCTGTTCGGCATGTTCTGGCTGGTGTGGATCCTCTGGACCACGTTCACCAAGGGCGTGGACGCGATGAGCCTGAGCCTGTTCACCGAGATGACCCCGCCCCCGGGCCAGGACACCGGTGGCCTGCTCAACGCCATCGCCGGCAGCCTGCTGATCAGCGGCCTGGCCGTGCTGCTGGGCGCGCCGATCGGCGTTGCCGCCGGCACCTACCTGGCCGAGTACGTCAACCACCGCAAGCTCGGCGAAGTGATCCGCTTCGTCAACGACATCCTGCTGTCGGCGCCGTCCATCGTGCTGGGACTGTTCGTCTACACCGTCGTGGTGCGAACCACGGGCGGTTTCTCGGGCTTCGCCGGCGCCATCGCCCTGGCCTTCATCGTGCTGCCGGTGGTGGTGCGCACCACCGACGAGATGCTGCAGCTGGTGCCGACCCAGATGCGCGAGGCGGCGCTTTCGCTGGGCGTGCCGCAGTGGAAGGTCACCACCCAGATCCTCTACCGCGCCGCGGCGCCGGGCATCCTCACCGGCATCCTGCTGGCGCTGGCGCGCATCAGCGGCGAAACCGCGCCGCTGCTGTTCACCGCCTTCAACAACCAGTACAGGAGCACCGACATGACCGGTGCGGTGGCCAACCTGCCGGTCACCATCTTCCAGTTCGCGCTCAGCCCGTTCGAGTACTGGAACCAGCTGGCCTGGGCCGGCGCCTTCCTGATCACGGTGTTCGTGCTGCTGGTCAGCCTCACCGCCCGCTTTTTCCTGCTCCGCAAGAAGATGAGCCATGACTGACCTCTCGATCGCCATCAACACGTCCGTGCCGGCCGCCGCCGAGCTGGCGCCCCGCGCCGCGAAGGTCTCGGCGCGCAACCTCGCTTTCCACTACGGCGACTTCACCGCGCTCAAGGACATCAACCTGGACGTGCCGGAAAAGCGCGTCACCGCGCTGATCGGCCCGTCGGGCTGCGGCAAGTCCACGCTGCTGCGCGTCTTCAACCGGATCTACTCCATTTACCCGGGACAGCGCGCCAGCGGCGAGGTGATCCTGGACGGCGAGAACATCCTCGACCCCAAGTACCCGCTCAACAAGCTGCGCAGCAAGATCGGCATGGTGTTCCAGAAGCCGGTGCCGTTCCCGATGTCCATCCACGACAACATCGCCTACGGCATCGGCCACTACGAGAAGCTGTCCAAGGCCGACATGGCCGTGCGCGTCGAAGGGGCGCTGCGCCAGTCCGCGCTCTGGGACGAAGTGAAAGACAAGCTCAAGCAGAACGCGCTGGGCCTGTCCGGCGGCCAGCAGCAGCGCCTGTGCATCGCCCGCGCGGTGGCCCTGAAGCCCGAGGTGATCCTGTTCGACGAGCCCACGTCGGCGCTCGACCCGATCGCCACCGGTTCTATCGAAGAGTTGATCGGCGA
>JANOJQ010000153.1:0-4195 GCA_031418815.1 Lysobacteraceae bacterium | reverse complement strand
CCGATGCGGCCCTGCACCGTCAGCGCCGACTGGGTCCAGCGGTCTTTGGAGGTCTGCGGGTAGAACTGGGTGGTCGAAAGTTCGCCCACGTCCGGGTCCACGCCGAAGCTGCCGTTGATGTCCTGGACCTGGGTGATGATGCTGGGCGTGATGGTCCAGTTGTCGTTGAGGTCGATCTTCAGCGCAGCGCGGGCGCCGGTGGTGCTGCCGAAGTTGAAGTCGTCCTGCGCCCGGTCGGCGTTGTCGATGGTGATGCCCGAGGTCGGGAAGGTGCGCTCGCCGAACTGGTTGTCGATGTAGCCGGCGTCGTCGCGGTCCCAGGCCACCAGGCGGATGGCGGTGTTCTCGCTGATCGGCAGGTTGATGAAGCCTTCGGCGACATAGCCGGTGCCACCATCGCTGATGGCGTTGAACTCCAGCCCGTACCCTGCGGCAAAGCCCGAGGCATCGGGCTTGTTGGTGATGATGCGCAGCGTTCCGGCCTGCGAGCTGGCGCCGTACAGGGTGCCCTGCGGGCCGGCGAGCGCTTCGACGCGCTGGATGTCGTAGGGGTGCAGGTCGATGGCGCCGCGGATGGTGGTCACCGGCTGTTCGTCGACGTACACGCCCACGGTCGGCAGCGGGCCGGAGTGGTTGCCGTCGCCGCCGCTGGCCACGCCGCGCATGTAGACCTGGAAGTTGCTGGGCACCTCGCCCGGGCGCTGGAACGACACGCTGGGGAACTGGGTGGCGATGTCCTGGAAGTCGGTCACGTGCAGCTCGTCGAGCTGCTCGGTGCCCAGCACCTGGATGCTGATCGGCACCTTCTGCAGGTTTTCGCTGCGCTTTTGCGCCGTCACCGTCACCGCCTCGAGCACCGGCGCTTCATCGGTGCCCGCCTGCTGGGCCCAGGCGCTGGAACTGATCGCGAAAACGATCGCCGTGGCCAGCGCTCCCCGCGCCAGCCCTGCCCTATTGCGAGGCTTGGATCTGCCTTTCATTTCATTCTCCCCTTGGTGTGTCGTTGGCTTGCATCGGTGCCGCCGCCGATTCGGGCGGCGGCTCCGGGTAGGTATCGAGCGCGGGCCCCAGCGTCGCTTCGAGCTCGCCCAGCCAGGGCTCGTAGTGGCGCCATTGGTCCAGGCCCTCGCGGTAGATCGGCTGGCGCACCTGTTCGGAGCTGGCGGTGCGCACGGGCCGGTCGTTTTCGAAGAAGCGCAGGCAGGCCGGGTCGAACTGCAGCCCGCAGTAGTGCAGCAACGAGCGAACCTGGGCCTCGGTGTCGTCCACCAGTTGTTCGTAGACAACGCGGTGGACGCGACCGGGCAGCACTTGGTCGAAGTGCGCCATCAGCGACAGATAGTCGCGGTAGTAGCGGCCGATGTCCGCCAGGCCATAGCTGAAATTCTGGCCGCGGGCGAAGTATTGCTTGTAGCCCGAGAAGCAGCAGGCCATCGGGTGGCGGCGCACGTCGACGATGCGCGCGTTGGGCAGCATCAGGTGGATCAGGCCGACATGGAAGAAGTTGTTGGGCATCTTGTCGATGAAGAACGGCGCATCGGTCTTGCGCTGCACACGGGTTCGCTCGAGGTAGCGTTCGCCCAGGGCGCGCAGCTCGGTGGAGTCGAGCGTGGCCAGCACGTCGTGATACGAGCCGCCGCGCAGGTCCGCGCCCTGGCGCCTCAGGTCGTGGGTGAGGGCGATCACCTCGGGCAGCTCCATCGTGCCTTCCACCGACGGATGGCTGGACAGGATCTGTTCGACCAGCGTCGAGCCCGATCGCGGCAGGCCGACGATGAAGATCGGATCCGCCGCCAGGCTGCCGCTGCCGCGGCGCGAGGCCAGGAATTCGGGCGTGAACAGCCCTAGCGAACGGCGCACCCGCGCGGTGGCGTCGTCGGCGCGGTAGGGCAGCGCCCTGCGGCGGATTTGATTGCCGTCGCGGTAGTGGGCGAACGACGCGGCGTAATCGCCGGCGTCTTCGTACGCCTTGCCGAGCGCGAATTCAAACTGGCTGCGCTGCTCGGGCTCGAGGTCATCGCGCGCAAGCTGGGTGGTCATCGCCGTGATGTCGCCCGGTTCGAAGCGGAACGTCTTGAGGTTGGCCAGGCTCCAGTAGGCCTCGCCGAAGCCCGGGTCCAGCGCGATGGACCGGCGATAGGCGGCGACGGCACGCTCGCGCAGGCCGGCGGTCTTGAGAGCGTGGCCCTGGCTGAGCCAGATGCGGCCGTGGTCGGGGTACTCGGCCAGGATGCCGTCGTACAGGTCGATCGCCGGCAGGTAGTCGCCGACACGGCACAGCACCACGGCCTTGAGGTTGCGCGCGCCGGGGTTGCCGGGGTCTTCGGACAGCAGGCGATTGATTTGCTCCAGCGCCGGTTCCGGTTTGTTGGCGCGATGCAGCACCATGGCGTAGTTCTGGCGGGCGGCCTGGAAGCCGGGCGCCAGTTCGAGGCAGCGGGCCAGCAGTGTCTCGGCGTCGTCCAGTCGCCCAAGCCGGGCCGCCACTTCGGCCAGCATGCGCAGAGCGGCAACGTCGGTGGGACTCTCCCGCAGCTGGGCGCGCAGCAGCTGTTCGGCCTCGGGAATCCGGTTGCCTATCAACGCGTCGCCCGCCGCCATCAGCCGCGGATCGCCGGCGGCATGGCGCGCATGCATGGAATAGGCGCGGTCAGCGGCCGCGGCTTCGCCGGTGGCACTGAGGTGGTCTCCGTAGACGCGCCACGCCTGGGCATGGGCCGGCGCCAGCTCAAGGCCGCGCGCCAGCCAGCCCAGGGCGGCGCCGCCGTGGCCCGCCCGGCCCAGCATCAAGCCCAGCTCCAGCGGCGGCGCACCCCATCCGGGGTGCCGCTGAACGAGGGCTTCAAGGTCAGCGATGGCCTGGTCGAGCTGGCCGCAGGCCTCCAGCGCCCGCGCCTGCAGCAGCAGCGCCGGCGGATGCGGGCCGGCCTTGAGGACGATCTCCCGGGTCTGGGCGAGGGCCAGCGCCGGCGTGCGCTCAAGCAGGTGGGCGGCGTGCGCCAGCGCCTGCTCCAGTGAGCCCGACGGACCTGCGGCAAGGTTCATGCTGCCCGTGCCTTGCCAATTGCCACTGCCACTGCCACGTCTGCCATCCGATCGGCCTCGGGCCGCCCCGCTGTCGCGAGGGAGCCGGCACCACGGCGGCCCGGCCTTCACATCGTCGACTGTGACAGTTAGATAACACGCCATTTCAGGCTTGTCGACGCGGCGTGAAACGGGCGGCGCTACGGCTGATATCCCAAGCGCGGACGCACGATGGCTGGGGAAAACCCACCGCTGGCGCTCGATGCCCATCGAAAGGGCGGCCGGGCGGATGGAGCGGATGCTCTAGCAGCGTCTGCAATGGTCTGACCGTCCCCCAAGGAGTCCCGACCATGCGAACCACACCTGCTTTGCTCCTTATCGTTGGACTGAACACGCTCGGCGCGTGCACCCGCGATGTTGACGTCGACATCGACAACAACGACAGCGCCGGCCTTGTCGAAGCGATCCTCGAGGCCAATGCCCGCCCGGGCCACGACACCATCCGCCTGGCGCGCAACGGACTTTACATCCTGGGCACTCCGTCACAGCCCGGCCTGCTGCTGCCGCCGGTGCTGGGCGAACTCACCATCGAGGGCAACCACGCCGAGATCCGCGGCTACAGCGAAAAACCCGCCGCCCTTCTGGAGATTGGCCAGGACGCCGACGTCCGCATCGCCAACCTGGTCCTGGCGGAGGGCACCGATGGCGCCGTCCGCAACTACGGCCAGCTGCGCCTGGAAAAGGTCGCCATCGTAGACAGCTCGGTGGCGACGCTGCCGGCCATCGTGCTCAACCATGGCCGGCTGGAAGCCGTGGACAGCGAGATTGCCTACAACCTGCTCCTCGCCAACCGACGCGATTCCGGCACGGTGCTCAACTATGGCGAGATTGAGCTGGAGCGGTCCCGCATCCACGACAACCGTGCAGTCAGCCGACAGCCCTCGCTCGCTGCAGCGGGCGGCATCCTGAACTTCGGCAACGTGAAGGCCGACGGCCTGCTGCTGGAAGACAACGAACTCGCCGGGGAGGATTCTCCGCCCCTGAGCTTTGGCGGCATCTTGAACCTCGGCAACGGACACGTTACCGGCAGCCCGCTAGCCGAGCGGGTGCGTGACGCGCGGCAGGCGTCGATGGTCGCCGGTTTCTGAAGTCGCGCCGCGGCTGCGCCGCC
>JANOJQ010000152.1:0-3692 GCA_031418815.1 Lysobacteraceae bacterium | reverse complement strand
CGCGGCCCGCGGTGGCGGGGGCCTTACTCGTGTCGGATAACAAGCGCCCCCCCCCCCCCTGGCGGGGCCTGCTTAAAAGCTGAAGAACGGGGACTGGTACACTCCCTGCTGGACGTGACCCTGACCCCGTTCCTGCGCCGGCAATGAAAAAGGCCCGGCATCGCTGCCGGGCCTTCTTGTTTTTGACGCTTACCGCAGGATCAGTAAGTCTCGACGTTCAGTCGGCCGTTGGTGGCGACCTTGCCGTTGACCGACGGAGTGGGCGTGGCCGTACCCAGGATGGCCGTCTTGATCTGCGCCGCCGTGGCGCCCGGGTTGCGGGCCGCGTACAGCGCCGCCGCACCCGTGACGTGCGGGGTGGCCATCGAAGTGCCGTTGTAGCTGGCGTAGCCCGACACCACCGTGGCCTGCTTGCCGCGGCCGCTTGCCACCGGCACCGTGGACCACACGCCCGAACCCGGGGCGGCGATGTCCACCGTGGTGGCGCCGTACTGGGAGTAGCTGGCCAGCGCGCCGGTGCTGGTGAGCGCGGCCACCGCGATCACGTTGGCGCTGGTGTAGCCGCTCGGGTAGGCCGCCGTGGCGTCGTTGTTGGCGCCGCTGTTGCCGGCCGCCGCGATGAACAGGATGCCGGCCGCGTTGGCGCGGTCGATCGCGTCCTTGAGCCCCTGCGAGAAGCCGCCGCCGCCCCACGAGTTGTTCGTGGCGACGATGTTCAGGCCCTGGGCAACCTTCAGGTCGGTGAAGTAGTCCACCGCCTTGATGGCGTTGGCGGTGGTGCCGCCCTGGCTGCCCAGGAACTTGGCGTTCATCAGCTTCACCGACCAGCACACACCGGCCACGCCGGTGCCGTTGCCGCCGATGCCGCCGATGGTGCCGGCCACGTGGGTGCCGTGGTCGTCGGCGGTGCCGTCGAACACGGAGTTGTTGCCGCCGGCGAAGTCCCAGCCATAGACGTCGTCCACCAGGCCGTTGCCGTCGTTGTCGACGCCGTCGAAGGTGCTGTCGAGCGGGTTCTTGAAGGCGTTGGTGGCCAGGTCGGTGTGGTTGTACATGTAGCCTTCGTCAATGATGCCGACGATGACATTGCTGCAGTCGGTGCCATTGGTCTTGGCCCAGACTTCGGCGGCGCGGCTGCCGAAGGCGTTGGCCGGCGAGCTGTTGTCGCCGTACATGCCCCAGAGGCTGCCGTTGGTGTAGTAGGTGTCGTTGGACGTGGCGGCGTGCTGCACGATCCAGTTGGGCTCGACGAAATCAACGGCGCCGTCGGCCTGCAGCTGGGCAATGGCTTCGGCGATGTTGGCCTGGCCGCGCACGCGCACCAGGTCGAGGTCACCGGCAATGTCCAGCCGCTTGCTGCCGCGGGCGAGCGATTCGGCGCGCTGGCCGTTGACGCGGCCCAGGGCGCGGCCCTTGTCGGCTTCGGAAGCACCGATGCGGAACTGCACGATCAGTTCGTCCTGCACGTGCGCGCGGCCTTCTTTGAGGCCTTG
Organism: Lysobacteraceae bacterium; assembly: GCA_031418815.1. Taxonomy (GTDB): domain Bacteria; phylum Pseudomonadota; class Gammaproteobacteria; order Xanthomonadales; family Xanthomonadaceae; genus Arenimonas. Next base: position 2,199 of record JANOJQ010000152.1, on the reverse strand, counting down.
TGCGACGAGGTCGGGACGAGCGGCGAATGCGGAAGAGGCAAAGCCCAGCGCGGCCAGGGTGGCGGCGGCCAGGGCGGTGGTACGTAGGACGGATTTCATTGCAGACAGCTCCCCATGGAAGCCTGGTTCGGGATAGAGCCAAGGCGAGGCCGACGCTAGCCCGGAAGTCATGGGGGTGTCATGTTGCGATGCACCACTGGTTTACACCTGAACGGGGGGCTTTTCTGTTCAGCGTGTAATAGGTTGATTTGGCTGAAAACGGGGTCGGAGCCAATTGTCCGATCACAGCAAAGCCGGGGTCAGAGCCACTTATCCGGTGGGGCTGGATAAGTGGATCTGACCCCGCTTCAGCTGTTGATCTTGGTCTGCAGGTAGTTCTGCTCGCCCAGGCGGTCCATCAGGGCCAATTGGGTTTCGAGCCAGTCCACGTGCTCTTCCTCGGATTCCAGGATGTCGGTGAGCAGCTTGCGGGACACGAAATCGCCAAGCAGCTCGCAGTCGACGATGCCGGCCTTGAGGTCGGGCAGGGCCTGGTGTTCAAGCTTGAGGTCGCATTCCAGCGCTTCGCGCGGGCTCTGGCCGATGAAGAGCTTGCCGAGGTTCTGCAGGTTGGGCAGGCCGTCGAGGAAGAGGATGCGCTCGATCAGCAGATCGGCGTGCTTCATCTCGTCGATCGATTCCTTGTACTCGTGCTCGCCCAGCTCCTTGAGGCCCCAGTTCTTGAACATGCGGGCGTGCAGGAAATACTGGTTGATGGCGATCAGCTCGTTGAACAGCGCCTTGTTGAGGTGCGCGATGACCTTGGGGTCGCCTTTCATGGCTGGCCTCCGATTCCGTGGGTGAGCGGGCAGCCTACCGCCATCGCCGGACGCATGCGGAAACAGGAATCGCTACCGTTCGCAAAACCACCAGACCTTGCTGTAGCAGGGCCTTCAGGCCCGACAGCCCTCAGGCCGCAGCAGCAAACACATTCAGCGGGAACACCCGCGCCGCCCGCGCCTCGGCCAGCAATTGCCCGGCCATCTCACCGCAGGTGCCGCAGCCGCTGCCCAGCCCCGTGCGCATGGTCAGCTCGGTCACCGAAGCACAGCCGGCGTCCGCGGCTTGGCGAATGTCCTGGTCGGTGACTCCGTGGCAGATGCAGACGTACATGGCTTGGCGGGACCGTTCGTAATGGGAACGGTTCGCATTTCACCGCGAATGCGAATGATTGTCAACTGCCGCTGGGCGACTGGTTATCTAGGGCTGGGGCGGCGGGCCCGATCGGCCCTCAGCGCCTGGCCTTGGCCAGCAGGGGCGCGGCCATCACCGCCTGAACCGATTCAGCGGGCGGCGGCACCGCCCCCTCGCCCGCCACCGCCCGGGCATGCGGCGCCAGGTGGTGCAGCGCCCGCACGTAGACCTCGCGCTTGAAGCTCACCACGTGCTCGGCCGGGTACCAGAAGTCCACCCAGCGCCAGCTGTCGAACTCGGGCTTGTCGGTGAGGTCGAGCTGCACGTGGTGCTCTTCGCCGACCAGGCGCAGCAGGAACCACACCTGCTTCTGGCCGATGCACACCGGCCGGTTGCCCCGGCGCACGCAGCGGCGCGGCAGGCGGTAGCGCAGCCAGCCCGGGGTGGCGCCGAGCACGTGCACGTGCTCGGGCAGCAGCCCGGTTTCTTCACGCAATTCGCGGAACATCGCCTCTTCCGGCGTCTCGTCGGTGTTCATGCCGCCCTGCGGGAACTGCCAACCGTCCCGGTTGACCCGCCTGGCCCAGAACAACCGCCCGTCACCGTGCATGAGGACGATGCCCACATTGGGGCGATACCCGTCCGGATCGACCACGATCGGACTCCAAAAATCTACTGGGAACAGACTGCCACAGGCGCGTGAAGCCCTACAAGCGGGGGTGCGCCGCATTGACAGGAGGGGGCCGGTAGCCCAAGATTCTCGGCCTGTCTGCAATGGACAGGTTGTTGCACCATGTGGCTATGTAGCTCAGCCGGTTAGAGCGCGGCACTCATAAGGCTGGGGTCATAGGGTAAAGTTGCACATCGTGGCTATGTAGCTCAGCCGGTTAGAGCGTGGCACTCATAATGCCGAGGTCGGTGGTTCGAGCCCACCCGTAGCCACCAATCCCTGCTCGCAAACAGAAGTCGGAGCGACGCGAAGAATTCTCAAGCGCGGCGCAGCGCGTTGACCGCCGGGTTTTCGAC
>JANOJQ010000151.1:0-7072 GCA_031418815.1 Lysobacteraceae bacterium | reverse complement strand
GGGCCAAGAAGGCCTGAGCCAACGGCCTCCCGGCTGATCCCCGCGGGATCAGCCCCCGGCCCGCCTCCGCCGTTCGGCGGGGCTGGCCTTCGCCGTCTCGCCTGTTGAGACTGGCCGCCCCGTAGAATCCAGCTCCAGTGATCCACCGTCGGCCGTCCGGCCGGGTGGGCGAGTGGTATTCCGGGAGCGGTGATGGCGATTCTCACGTACGTGCTGGTGTTCCTGCTGCTGGTGGCCGTGGTGCTGCTGGGGCTGCTGCTGCGCCGCAACCCGGCGGCGGGCCTGGCCGCGGAGATCGACGGGCGCCTGGCCGGCCTGCGCCAGGACCTCGACCGGATCGAACGCGGCCTGCGCGACGAGCACCGCACCGGCCGCACGGAACAACAAAACGCGCTGTCGGGGTTCGACACCCGGCTGGGCCAGTTCACCGAACGCACCGAGGCGGGCCTGCAGGCTCTGCGCCAGAACCTGGGCGACGATGCCCGTCGCGCACGCGAAGAGGCCGCCCAGGGCCAGCAGCGCTTCGGCGAAGGCATGCAGCTGCGGCTGGAGAAGCTCAGCGAAACCACCGAGCGCCGGCTGGGCGAAGTGCGGCTGACGCTGGAAGGCCGGCTCAAGGACATCCAGCAGGACAACGCCGCCAAGCTCGAGCAGATGCGCCAAACCGTGGACGAAAAGCTGCAGGCCACGCTCGAAACACGCCTGGGCGAATCGTTCCGGCAGGTATCGGACCGCCTTGAACAGGTCCACCGCGGCCTGGGTGAAATGCAGTCGCTGGCGACCGGCGTGGGCGACCTCAAGCGCGTGCTGGGCAACGTCAAGACGCGCGGCATCTTCGGCGAAGTACAGCTGGGCGCCATCCTCGACCAGATCATGACCGCCGAGCAGTTCTCGGCCAACGTGGCCACCCGCCCGGGCTCGGCCGAGCGCGTCGAGTTCGCGGTCCGCCTGCCGGGCACCCAGGACGATCCCAACAGCCAGGTGTGGCTGCCGATCGACGCCAAGTTCCCGCGCGAGGACTACGAGCGCCTGCTCGACGCGCAGGAGCGTGCCGACGGCGACGCCGCCGCGCTGGCCGGGCTGGCGCTGGAGCGGCGCATCAAGGAAGAGGGCAAGTCCATCGCCCAGAAGTACGTCGAGCCGCCGTTCACCACCGACTTCGCCCTGCTGTTCCTGCCCACCGAGGGCCTGTATGCCGAAGTGCTGCGCCGCCCCGGCCTGGTCGAAACCATGCAGCGCGACCATCGCGTCGTCATCGCCGGCCCGACCACGCTGTCGGCCCTGCTCAATTCGCTGCGCATGGGCTTCAAGACCCTGGCCATCGAACAGCGCTCGAGCGAGGTCTGGCAGGTGCTGGGCGCGGTGAAGACCGAGTTCGGCAAGTTCGCCGGCGTGCTGGAGAAGACCCGCAAGAAGCTCGGCGAGGCCGCCAACGTCATCGACCAGGCCGACGTGCGCACGCGCGCCATCGTGCGCAGGCTGCGCAGCGTTGAGGCCAGCACGGCCGAAGAAAGCCTTCGGCTGCTGGGGGACCTGTCAGGCGGCGACGCCACCGACACGGAGGCCGATGGCGATGGCGAATCCGAATCCGACGGCGAGGCCAGCCGGGACTAGCGTGGTTGCCAGCGTCAGCCGCTGCGGCTGGCGAACACCCGGAACAATATCCACGACACCAGCGCCACTGCCAGCGCACCGGCCGTGGTGGACCAGCCCGAAGCGTAGAACAGCAGTCCGCAGGCGAGCAGGGAGCCCAGGCCCAGCAGCCGGTCGGTGAGGCTGGAGGGCCGGTCGGGCGTGCCCACCATCAGGCTCAGCCCCGCGGCCACGTAGGCCATCACCACCAGCAGCACCACCATGCCGATGATGGTTTCGAACTGGCCGGCCACGGTGGGCGCCAGGGTGACGAAGGCGATGCCGGTCATGGCCGCGGCGACGATCAGCAGGCCCCAGCCGGCGGAACCATTCGCCAGCAGGCGCCCGAAGATACGCGGCAGGTAGCCGCGCTGCGCGGCGCGCGCGCCGGATTCACCCGACACCAGCATCCAGCCGCCCAGCGTGCCGGTGGCCTTGAGCGCGGCGGCGGCGGCGATGACGGGAATGGCCCAGGGCCCGAAGATATGGCCGGCCACCAGCGCGAAGGGTGCGCTGGACGCGGCCAGGTCGGCGGCGGGCACGATGCCCATCACCAGCACCGACGAGGTGAGGTACACGACGCCCGCGATCAGGATGCCGCCCAGGGTGGCGCGCGGCACGTTGCGGTCCGGGTCGTCCACCAGGCCCGCGACCATCGCCCCGGTTTCCAGGCCGACGAAGGCCCAGAAGATCGGCGCCAGGCTGGTGATCACCACCGAGGCGTCGGACTGGTCCGTGACGTTCCAGGCGGCGCTGTAGAGGCCGGCATCGAAGTGGCCCCAGCCGCCCACCAGCACCACGGCCACGGGCAGCAGGCCGAACACCACGCAGAAGGACTGGAACTTCGCCACCTGGCGCGGGCCCAGCAGGTTGATGGCGAACATCATCCAGATCAGCGCCACCTGGCCGGTGATGCGCACCGTGGGGTCGGCGCCGTCCAGCGGCAGCAGGGTGACCAGGTAGCCGAAGGCCGCCACCGCGATGGCGTTGTTGCCCATCCACGACGAGGCCCAGTACAGCGACGTGGCCAGGAAGCCCATGTCGCGGCCCAGCGCGGGCCGCACGTAGTCGTCCGGGCAGTTGAGGTTGGGGTAGTCGCGGGCGAGGCGGGCAAAGGCGCCGCCGAGGATCACCGCGATCACGGTGCCAAGCAACCAGCTCAGGGCGGTGACGCCGCCCTGGCCGGCCAGCGATGCGGGCAGCAGGAAAAAGCCCGAACCGATCATGTTGTTGGCCACCACGAAGGTGGCCAACCACACGCCTATCTTTTTCGGTGAGGCTTCAGCCACCGGCGCTCGCCTGAAGGTTGGCGGCTGCAGGCCGGCCCCGGATTACTTCGGGTCCGCCGCGTCTTCCTTGTACTCGGGCATCTCCGGGGAGTCCAACTGCTCCTCGCCCTTGTTCAGGCGGGAGTTGCGCATGCCGTAGGCGAAATACAGCGCGATGGCGCCGAGCAGGTACCAGCCGAAGAACACCAGCACCCGCTGCTCGACGGTGAAGATCAGCGCAAAGCAGGCCACGATGCCCACCAGGGGCAGCACCGGATACAGCGGCACCTTGAAGCCGCGCGGGATGTTCGGATGCGTGCGCCGCAGCCAGACCACTGCCAGGCAGACGATGCCGAAGGCCGCCAGCGTGCCGACCGAAGTCATGTCGCCCAGCGTGTTGATGTCGAAGAACGCCGCCGCGCTCGCCGTGATGAGGCCGACCAGGATGGTGTTGACCCACGGGGTGCGGAACTTGGAGTGCACGCGTGCGAACACCGCCGGCAGCAGGCCGTCGCGCGCCATCGTGTAGAAGATGCGGGTCTGGCCGTACATCAGCACCAGGACCACGGACGTGAGGCCGACGATGGCGCCGACCTTGATGATCTTGGCGAACCAGCCCCAGCTCGGACCCAGTGCGTCCACGGCCACCGCGACCGGATCGGGCACGTTGAGCATCTTGTAGTTGACGACCAGGGTCATCACGATCGACACGAGGATGTAGAGGATGGTGCAGACGACCAGCGAGCCGATGATGCCGATCGGCATGTCCTTCTTGGGGTTCTTGGCCTCCTGGCCAGCGGTCGAGACCGCTTCGAAGCCGATGTAGGCGACGAACACGATCGAGGCCGCGCGCAGGATGCCATCCCAGCCGAACTCACCCTTGACGCCGGTGGGCTCGGGGATGAACGGTTCCCAGTTGGACTTGAGCGTGTCGTAGTTCTGGATCACGTACCAGCCCACCACCACGATGAAGGCGATGATGACCGTCATCTTCACCGCGACGATGACGTTGTTGACCTTCGCACTTTCCGACACGCCGATCACCAGCAGGCCGGCGAGCGCGATGCAGATCAGGAAGGCGGGCAGGTTGAACAGGGTGGTGACGGCAGTGCCGGCGGCGTCGAGCACGGGCGCGCCGTTGCGGACGAGCGCGTGGCCGTAGGGGCCGGTCAGCTCGGGCGGTATCACCAGCCCGTAGTCGCCCAGCAGGCTCACCACGTATCCCGACCAGCCGACGGCGACCACCGATGCCGCCAGGCCGTATTCCAGCAGCAGCAGCGCGCCCATGATCCACGCGGCGAACTCGCCGATGGTCGTGTAGCTGTAGGTGTAGGCCGAGCCCGAGACGGGCAGTGTGGACGAGAGTTCGGCGTAGCACAGGCCCGCCAGCGCGCACACGGCGCCGGCGATCAAGAAGGAGATCAGCACCGCAGGGCCGGCATGCAGCGCGGCGGCATTGCCGGTTCGCACGAAGATGCCCGCGCCGATGATGCAGCCGATGCCAAGGAACACCAGGTTCCAGGGACCCAGGGTCCGCTTGAGCTGGCTGTTCTCAGTCTCGCGCTGGACCTGTTCGACGCTCTTGCGAAGAAGCAGGCGGGCGATGAATCCCCGTTCGGACGTGCTGGCCATCAATGTTTCCCCTTGGATTTCTTGTTCCGTGCCCCGGCGCCAAGACTGGCGGCGGGCAATGGTCTGGCCGCGACCCGAGGTCGCAGGCGGCGGGTAACCTTAGCCCAGCCGACCGGGGGCCACAAGCCGTTCAGACCCCGTGGGGGCGGGCTATGCTGTGCGCCCCTGCACGGCGCCCGAGCATGAACACGAGTCCTTTCGACCTGGCGTCCGCGCTGGCCGACTACCGCCGGCGGCATCCGGGCGAGGCGGCGTCAAACGATCTGTTTTCCGGCTTCCTGGCCTCGGACGGCGCGCTGTTCGAACGCCACCATCCGCCCGGCCATTTCACCGGATCGGCCTGGCTGGCGAGCGGCGACGGCCGGCGCGTGCTGCTCACCCACCATCGCAAGCTCGGCCGCTGGCTGCAGCTGGGCGGCCATGCGGACGGCGACGCCGACCTGGCGCAGGTGGCGCTGCGCGAGGCGCAGGAGGAGTCGGGTCTGGGGGAGCTGGTGCTGGAGCCTGCCATCTTCGACATCGACCGCCATGCGATTCCGGCCCGCGGCAGCGAGCCGGAGCACTGGCACTACGACGTGCGCTTCGTGGTGCGCGCCACCGGCAGTGAGGACTTCGCCGTCAGCGAGGAGTCGCTGGCGCTGGCGTGGAGGCCGGTGGCAGAGATCGCCGGTGACCCGTCGTCTGATCAGTCGCTGCGGCGGATGGCTGAGAAGTGGCTCAGACTCGACCGTTGAACTCGCCGGTGACGGTGCTGACCCATATCTTTTCGCCGTTGGTGATGTACTCGGGCACCATGATCTCGATGCCGGTGTTGAGCTTGGCCGGCTTCGGGCGCTTGGTGGCAGTGCCGCCCTTGAGCTCGGGCGGCGTCTCGATCACTTCCAACGCCACGCTGGGCGGCAGCTGCACGGCCACCGGTGCGTCTTCGATCAGCTGGATGTAGCAGCCTTCCAGGCCTTCGGTGATGTAGCCGGCGTTGTCGCCCACCACGTCGGCGTCGAGCTGGTAGGGCGTGTAGTCCTCGGCGTCGAGGAACACGAAGGCTTCGCCGTCCTTGTACGAGTAGGTGCACATGCGCCGGCTGAGGTCCACTTCGCGCAGCTCGTCGTCGGCGCCGCAGCTGAGGTCGAACTTCACGCCGCCCGGCACGCTGTAAAGCGTGAAACGGAACTTGACGTTGCCGCCGCGGCCCTGCGGCGAGCTGCGTTCGATGTCGCGCACCTGGTAGACGGTGCCGTTGTGTTCGATGACGTTGCCTTTCTTGATCTCGCCAGCTTTCATGGGGTCGCCCTGGATCGGTTGGTTTCGTAGAGGTGGAAGGCTTTTTCGCTAAGGTGCCAGGTCAGCATGCCGAAGAGCACGCCCCCGCTGATCCAGGCAAAAACGTTGAAGGCGACCAGGCGGGCGGTGATGCCGTCGACGCCGAACTTCGCGGCGCTCATGCCCAGGCCCATGATCAGGAACATCAGGCCACCCCAGAACAGCACGCCCCAGACCAGAACGAAATGCAGACGGCCCTTCGCCCGGAACCTGCGCCAGCGCTCCATGCCTTCGGCGTTCGCCGCCGCGCGCTTGACCAGGCTCACTTCGGCGCCAGGCGCACGGCGCCGTCCAGGCGGATGGTTTCGCCGTTGAGGTAGCGACTGCCCAGGATGAAGGCCACCAGGTCGGCGAATTCGCCGGGCTGGCCCAGGCGCGACGGGAACGGGATCGAGGCGCTGAGCGACTGCTGCACGGCCTCGGGCATGCCGTCCACCATTGGCGTCCAGAAGATGCCCGGCGCGATGGTGTTGACGCGGATGCCGAAGCGCGCCAGTTCGCGCGCCATCGGCAGGGTCATGGCCACCACGCCGCCCTTGGAGGCGGAGTAGGCGGCCTGGCCGATCTGGCCTTCGTAGGCGGCCACGCTGGCGGTGTGGATGATCGCGCCGCGCTCGCCGTCTTCGCCCGGGGTGTTGTGCTGCATCAGGTCGGCGGCGGCCTTGGCCACGTTGAAGCTGCCGACCAGGTTCACCATCACCGTGCCGGCGAAATTCTTCAGCGGCATCGGCGCTTCCTTGCCCAGCACGCGGCCGGCGCCCAGGATGCCGGCGCAGTTGATGGCGGCGTTCAGGCCACCCAGGAAGTCCCTGGCCGCGGCGACGTTGGCCGCCACGTTGGCTTCGTCGGTGACGTCGGTGCGGAAATAGCGCGCGTTGCCGGCGCCCAGTTCGGCCACCGCGGCCGCGCCCTTGTCGTCGTTGATGTCCAGCAGCGCGACCTTGGCGCCGCCGGCGACCAGCCGCTGGGCCACGGCCAGGCCGAGGCCGGAAACGCCGCCGGTGATGACGGCGCGGGTGTCCTGGATCTGCATTCTGGCTCTCCTTTCGAAGCCGCGGATTCTACCAGCGCTGCCCCAGTGGGAGGGACTTCAGAGGGTGAGGAGGTAGAAGCGGTTGCAGCCGAAGTGGCCGGTGCTGCCCATCGGGCCGTCCAGGCGCTGGAAGCCGGTGCGTTCGTATAGTTTCTGCGCCTCGTCCATGCCGCGCAGGGTTTCCAGG
>JANOJQ010000150.1:0-5847 GCA_031418815.1 Lysobacteraceae bacterium | reverse complement strand
TGCTTTTTTACAATCAAAAACTAGCTGCTAAACCTTGCGGCTGACCATCAGTTTCTTGATTTCGCCAATCGCTTTCGCTGGGTTCAGCCCTTTGGGGCAGGCCTTCGCGCAGTTCATGATGGTGTGGCAGCGATAGAGCTTGAACGGGTCCTCGAGGTCGTCCAGGCGCGCGCCGGTGTCCTCGTCGCGCGAGTCGATGATCCAACGGTAGGCCTGGAGCAGCACGGCCGGGCCCAGGTAGCGGTCGCCGTTCCACCAGTAGCTTGGGCAGCTGGTAGAGCAGCAGGCGCAGAGGATGCACTCGTACAGCCCGTCCAGCTTGGCGCGGTCCTCCTTGGACTGCAGGCGCTCCTTGGCCGGGGCCGGGCTCTGCGTGCGAATCCAGGGCTTGATCGAGGCGTACTGGGCGTAGAAGTGGCTCAGGTCCGGCACCAGGTCCTTGATGACGGGCATGTGCGGCAGCGGGTAGATCGGCACTTCCTTCTTGCCGCACTCGTCGATGCCCTTGGTGCAGGCCAGCGTGTTGGTGCCGTCGATGTTCATCGCGCACGAGCCGCAGATGCCCTCCCGGCAGCTGCGCCGGAAGGTCAGCGTGGGGTCGATCTCGTTCTTGATCTTGATCAGCGCGTCCAGGACCATCGGGCCGCACGCGTCGAGGTCGACTTCGTAGGTGTCGGTGCGCGGGTTGGCGCTGTCGTCCGGATTCCAGCGGTAGATCTTGAAGGTGCGCACGTTCTTCGCGCCAGCGGCGGCGAAGTGCTTGCCCTTGGTGACCTTGGAATTCTTCGGGAGGGTGAACTCAGCCATGTGCTCGTTTCCTGCGCGATTTCATTTTTTGTAGGAGGGCCTTCAGGCCCGAAGCCTTTGGGCGAAGGGCATCAGGCCTGAAGGCCCTCCAACAGGGGTCAGTACGTGCGTGCTTTGAGCGGCACCACGTCGACGTCCTTGCTCAGCGTGTACATGTGCACCGGGCGGTAGTCGATCTGGGTCTTGCCAACCTCGTCCACCCAGCACAGCGTGTGCTTGTGCCAGTTGACGTCGTCGCGGTCCTTGAAGTCCTCGCGGGCGTGGGCGCCGCGCGACTCCTGGCGGTTCTCGGCCGACACCAGGGTGGCCACGGCCTGGCCGAGCAGGTTCTGCAGCTCCAGGGTTTCCACCAGGTCGGAGTTCCAGATGAGCGATCGGTCGGAGACACGCACGTCCTGGAAGGACTGCACCACCTGCAGGATGGCGTCCACGCCGTGCTTGAGGGTCTCGCCGGTGCGGAACACCGCGGCGTCGTTCTGCATGGTCTGCTGCATGGCGTCGCGGATCTCGGCGGTGGGCGTGCCGCCGCTGGCGTGGCGCAGCTTGTCGAAATTGGCCAGCGACTTGTCGCAGGCCGAGGCCGGCATGGACTTGTGCAGCGCGCCCGGCTTGATGGTCTCGGCGCATCGGTTGGCCACTGCGCGGCCGAACACCACCAGGTCGAGCAGCGAGTTGGAGCCCAGGCGGTTGGCGCCGTGCACCGACACGCAGGCCGCTTCGCCGATGGCGTACAGGCCCGGCACCACCGAATCGGGGTTGCCGTTCTTCAGGGTGACCACTTCGCCGTGGTAGTTGGTCTGCAGGCCGCCCATGTTGTAGTGCACCGTCGGCAGCACCGGGATCGGCTGCTTGGTGACGTCCACGCCGGCGAAGATCTTCGCGGTCTCGGCGATGCCCGGCAGCTTCTCGTGGATGTCGGCCGGGTTGAGGTGGGTGAGGTCGAGGTGGATATGGTCCTTCTTCGGGCCCACGCCGCGGCCTTCGCGGATCTCGATGGTCATCGAGCGCGACACCACGTCGCGCGAGGCCAGGTCCTTGGCGTTGGGCGCATAGCGCTCCATGAAGCGCTCGCCGGCGGAGTTGCGCAGGATGCCGCCTTCGCCGCGCACACCCTCGGTGATCAGGCAGCCGGCGCCGTAGACGCCGGTGGGGTGGAACTGCACGAACTCCATGTCCTGCAGCGGCAGCCCTGCGCGCAGCGCCATGCCGCCGCCGTCGCCGGTGCAGGTGTGGGCCGAGGTGGCGCTGAAATACGCGCGGCCGTAGCCGCCGGTGGCCAGCACGGTGCCCTGGGCCCGGAACAGGTGCATTTCGCCGGTGGCCATGTCCAGCGCCAGGACGCCGCGGCAGGCGCCCTCCTCGTCCATGATCAGGTCGAGCGCGAAGTATTCGATGAAGAATTCGGCCTGGTGCGCCAGCGACTGCTGGTACAGCGTGTGCAGAATGGCGTGGCCGGTGCGGTCGGCGGCGGCGCAGGTGCGCTGGGCCGCGGGGCCTTCGCCATAGTGCGTGGTCATGCCGCCGAAGGGGCGCTGGTAGATCTTGCCTTCCTCGTTGCGCGAGAACGGCACACCCTGGTGCTCGAGTTCGATCACGGCCGGGATGGCTTCGCGGCACATGTACTCGATGGCGTCCTGGTCGCCCAGCCAATCCGAACCCTTGATGGTGTCGTAGAAGTGGAAGCGCCAGTCGTCCTCGCCCATGTTGGCCAGCGCGGCGGAGATGCCGCCCTGCGCCGCCACGGTGTGCGAACGGGTCGGGAACACCTTGCTGATGCAGGCCGTCTTGAGGCCCTTCTGGGCCAGGCCGAAGGTGGCGCGGAGGCCGGCACCGCCGGCGCCCACCACGACCATGTCGTAGGTGTGCTCGTGGATTTTGTAGGCGGACGTCATGGCGGCCTCAGGCGGTAAAGACGATGCGGCCGATGGCCAGCAGGGCGGCGATGGCCGCCAGCGCGTAAACGAACTTGATGATGACCTGCAGGGCGATTTCCAGCGGGCCGTGGACGTAGTCCTCGACCACCACCTGCAGGCCCAGGCGGGCATGCCAGAACAGCGACAGCACGAACGCCGTCAGCAGCGCGGCCGGAAGCGGCTGCGCGATGGCGGCGCGCACGGTGTCCTGGCCGGCGCCCAGCAGGCCGACCGTGAAGTACACGAACCAGGGGGTCAGCAGCGCCAGGGCGATGGCGGTCAGGCGCTGGCTCCACCAGTGGCCGGTGCCGTCCTTGGCCGAACCCAGGCCCTTGGCCTGGGCGATCGGGTTGCGAAGGCTCATGCCGCGCCTCCCAGGCCGAACCACCAAAGCACGGCGGTCAGCAGCACCGACAGCACCAACACGGTGTAGCCGCTGGCGTAGACCTTCGGGATGTCGTAGCCGTGGCCCGAATCCCAGGCCAGGTGACGCAGGCCGTTGAGGAAGTGGTAGACCAGGCAGGCCGAGAACACGAACAGCGCCAACCTGCCCACCAGCGAACCCATCAGCGCGCCGAAGGCCGCGTAGGTTTGCGGCGCGCCGGCGGCAGCCACCAGCCAGGCGGCCAGCACCAGTCCGCCGATCGCCAGCACCACGCCGGTGGCGCGGTGGACGATGGACATCACGGTGGTGATCTGCGGCTTGTAGACCTGCAGGTGCGGTGACAAGGGTCGTTCTTGCGTCGCCATGGGCTGCGCTCGTGTGAGTTTGGGTGGAGTTTGGGGCCGCCGATGTGTTCGCGGCGTCAGAAGTCTATGCAGCGACCGTTCTTTTCCCAGTCGCCATAGCGCGTGGGATCGGGTCCGTCCCGTCCGCCGTATTCGACCGGTGCCGGGGCGGCAGCCTCGTTGACGGGGTCGGGACGACGCGGGGAAGGCTCGGTGTCAGGCGATGAATCGCCTATGATTCGGGGCTCGTTGGCCATGCCCAATGTTAAGTCCCCGCGCCCATGACGTTCAAGACAAATCTGGAAGTGGCCCGCTGCCCTGCCCTCGCGGGCTTCGGCGTGGTCGAGGTCGAGGGCCGGGATGCCGCGGCCTTCCTGCAGTCCCAATCCATGAACGACGTGGCCGCACTCGCGCCTGGCCGCTGGCAGTGGAACGGCTTGCTGACGCCCAAGGGCCGCGTGATCGCGCTGTTCGCGCTGGCCTGCGTCGCCGACGGGCGCTTCCTGCTCGTGCTGCCCGACCTGGACGCGGCGCTGGCAGTGGCGCACCTGCGGCGCTTCGTATTCCGCAGCAAGGTCGCGTTCAATGAATCCGCGGCGTGGGTGGCCGCGTCCGGCCCGGCCGCCGCCAGCGGCGACCCCTGCGCCCTGGCCGGCGATGCCGACCACGGCTTCGCACTGGACATGAGCGGCGAAGGCGGTAGCCGCTGGCTGTGGCTGCTGCCGCCTTCACACCCCGCGCTGGCGCCGCCCGACGCGGGCAACGACGCCATCTGGCGGGCCATGGACATCGCCCACGGCTTCCCGCGGCTGGCCGGCGAGCCGCGGGAGGCCTTCACGCCGCAGATGCTCTCGCTCGAGCGCCTGGGCGCCTTCAGCTTGCGCAAAGGCTGCTACCCGGGGCAGGAAATCGTCGCGCGAACGCACTACCTGGGCCAGGCCAAGCGCGGGCTGGCCAAGCTACGCGGGACCGGGCTCAGCCCAGGGCTGCCGGTGGAGGCCGGCGGCCAGGCCGTGGGCAGCATCGCCTGTACCGAGGCCAGCGGGACCGCCGCGCTGGCGGTCCTGGCGCTGAACGCCGGCGAGGCGCTGACCTCGGGCGGGCATCCCTGCACCCGCGAGACGCTGCTCCAGGGCCTTGCCAGGCCGTCCTGAGACGTCCGTCACGATTGGCGCCGCCGCTGGATGTCTGCTATACCGCCGAGCACAGGGAGGACCATCCACATGAAGCTCAGCCACGGCCTTGCGGCCTTGATTTCAGTACTGATCGCGGCGCCCGCCATGGCCGCCGATTACACGCTCGCCGTCGAGCCCAACTACCCGCCCGCGCAGGCGCAGCAGGTCTACAAGCCGCTGCTGGACTATCTGTCCAAGAGCACGGGGCATCGCTTCATCCTCAAGACGGCGACCAACTACCACGTCTATTGGCGCGACCTGCGCTCGGGCGCGAAGACCGACTTCGCCTTCGAGGAAGCGCACTTCACCGACTACCGCCACGAACGGCTGGGCTTCACGCCGCTGGTGCGCGTGGCCGAAGCCACCCGCTACTCGCTGCTTGCCGACGCGCCCGTCGCGGAAGGCGGCATCGCCGGCCTGATCGGCTACCGCGTGGTCAGCATGCCGGCCCCGAGCATGGGTTACCTGCTGCTGGGCGACCTGTACAAGAACCCGATCGCCCAGCCCGAGATCCAGTCGGTCGCCGCCAATTGGAAGGACGGCGTGGAAATGGTGTTCTCGCAGGAAACCGAAGCGGCGATGGTGCCCAACTACATCGCGCAGACGTATCCCAACCTGGTGGCCGTGTCGGAATCGCGCGAGTTCACCGGCCGCGCGCTGAGCGCCGGTGGCACCGTGCCCGCCGACGTGCGCAAGGCCGTGTCGGCCGCCATGCTCAAGCTGCACGAGGACGACTCGCTTTACGAGGTGCTGGTGGAGCTGGGCGCCAGCCAGTTCGTGCCCGCCACGGCCGCCGAGTACGCCGGCAACGAGCGGCTGCTGCGCGGCGTGTTTGGCTACAAGGCCAAGGCGAGCGCGCCGGCGCCGGCGCCGAAAGCCGAAGCCGAGGAAGAAGTCACCGGCGGCATCGAGGTCACCGCCGGCGGCTGAGCCGCGACGGCAGCTGGAATGATGAAGGCCGGCCCAGCGCCGGCCTTTTTCTTGGCCCTTCTCCCAAGTCCGGGATGGTCTGGGGGGCGTTCGGGGCCCGCGATCTGGCGCCGGCCCCACCGCGAAGGCGAGGGTCGCTTCCGGCGCCGGGCGCACCGCGAAGGCGAGGGTCGCTTCCTGTTCGTGTGAAGCCGGTGGTCTCAATCGGTCAGTGCAACGGTAGTCTGGTTGGCACTGCGAAGGTGAGAATCCAATGGCAAGAATCGGGCGTCCTGGGCTGAGCGAAGCCCAGA
>JANOJQ010000149.1:0-22275 GCA_031418815.1 Lysobacteraceae bacterium | reverse complement strand
CCCCCCGGCGCCGCTGAAGAACGGGGTCAGGTACACTTCTTTTCACTACCTTTGGTTAGTGAAAAGAAGTGAACCTGACCCCGTTCTTTACTCGGGCAGCAGGGGGGCTTTGCGTAGGGCGGTTAGGTTGGCCGAGCCGGTGGCGAAGCAGGCCAGGCGCAGGCCCTGTTCGAGCAGGGCGAAGTGCGCCATCAGTGGCTCGATGCCGTCGATGGCGGCGCGCAGCAGGGGGCCGGCCTGGCCGACGAGGTTGGCCCCGAGGCGCAGCGCTTTCGCGGCGTCCAGGCCGTGGCGGATGCCGCCCGAGCCGATCAGCGGCAGGTCCGGCAGGGCGGCGCGCACCTGGCGCAGCGCCGTTGCGGTGGGGATGCCCCAGTCGCGATAGATCTCGGCCAGCGCGGCCAGCTGGGGGTCTTCCGCCAGCCGGCCTTCCACCGCACTCCAGCTGGTGCCTCCGGCGCCGGCCACGTCGATCGCCGCCACCCCGCAGTCCACCAGGCGCACGGCGACCGCCGCGGAAATGCCGAAGCCCACTTCCTTCACGATCACCGGCACGGGCAGTTCGGTGCACAGCTGCTGCAGTCGCGGCAGCAGGCCGCTCCAGCGGACATCGCCGCGCGCCTGCAGCGCTTCCTGCAGCGGGTTGAGATGGATGATCAGCGCGTCGGCGCCAATCATGTCCACGGCCCGCCGCAGGTCGTCGGTGCGGTATTCGCGCAGCTGCGCCGCGCCGACGTTGCCGTACAGCGCGATGTCCGGCGCCAGCCGCCTCAGGCTGCGGTCGGTGCCATGGAACACGCCGGCGGACAGCGCGACGCGCTGCGAACCCACGCCCAGGGCAATGCCGAGCGACTGCGCCGCCTCCGCCAGCACCGCATTGATGCGGGCGGCGTGCAGGTGGCCGCCGGTCATCGAGCTGATCAGGAACGGCCGGCGCAGGCTCTTGCCCAGGAAGTCCGTGGACAGGTCGATGTCGGGCAGGTCCAGCTCGGGCAGCGCGCAGTGTTCGAAGTGCACGCGGTCGAAGCCGGCGCTGGTGGCGCGGGCATTGGCCAGGCCCGACAGCACCGCGTCGATGTGGCCCTCTTTGCGCTTGGACATCAGGCTCATGGTTTCACCGCGGGAATGTTTTCCGACCGCATCACCACCAGCATGTGCGGCAACGTGAGCGCGGCCAGGCCAATGAAGACCAGCCGCAGGAGGTCGCCATCGGGCGCCGACGCGCCGGTGGCCAGCCAGGGCCAGGCCGCCGCGGCCGCGACCAGCGTCAGCAAGGTGTAGAGCAGGGCCACCCCCGCCATGCGCCATCGCGACGCGGTGTCGGCGCCGCGCGCCGCCAGGCGCAGGTGGCGCAGGCTGTGCAGCGCGCAGAAGTACACGATGAAATAGACCAGCGGCGGCAGCAGCAGCGCCAGCGCCGCCACCGCCGCCAGTTCGATCGCGCTGGCACGCGAACGGCGCAGGGCCACCAGCACCACGGCCGCCATGCCGGCGGCCAGCGCGGGCGCGGCCACGCCCAGCCAATTCGCGATGATCGACCCTTCCGGTCCGGCCAACAGCGCGAAGGCGGCGTCCACCTGCGCCGGCCAGCGCCACGCCGGCAGCGCCAGCAGGGCCAGGCCCGCCACGGCGCGTGCCCAGCCGGGCAGATGCAGGCGCCAATCGCCGGCGAAATGCCAGGCCGACAGCGCCAGGAACAGCGCCAGGCTCGGGCCCGGCGCGAGCCACCAGACCGCCACCACCGCGGCCGCGATCGCCACGTACGCGAGGTTGAAGGCCAGCCATCCCCAGCGGCCCTTCCAAAGCCCAGCCCGCCAGGCCACCCAGGGATCGAGCGCACCGTGCGGCAGGCCGGTCACCGCCACCGCCACCGCAAGCACGGCCACCAGCGCGTGGCTCGGCAGCGCCAGGCCGTCGAGCGCCTGCGCGGCCACGGCGAACGCGCCCAGCGCGAGGAACAGCCAGGTTTCCGGCGCCAGTGCCGCGGGCAGGCGCCGCCTCATGCCGGCAGGCTCGTGCGTGCGGGCCCCTGCAGGGCCTGCAGGAAGGGACCGGGCGGCAGCGCGGCGATGATGCGTGCGTGGTCGGCCCAGCCGGCCTGGTCGGACATGAAGCGCACGAAGGCCGGTCCCGGCACCGAACTCGCCATGTCGAAGAAAAACTCCGGCGTGCGCTCGGGATGGTTCACCAGGGCGCGCAGGAACACCCGGTCCATCCAGCCGCGCAGCCTGGGTTCGGCGGGGTGGCCCACCGGCGGCAGACCCCGCAGCAAGGCCTCGGCACAGCGGTCGGCCCAGGCCTGGATGCGCAGGAAGCCATAGCCCGACGCCGCCCGCAGCGCGCCGGCGCCCATCCCCGCGCGGACCACGCCGCGTACGTTCCCGGCGCTGTCGGCGGCCGGCAGGCCCATGGGCAGCACCGCCGATTCCGAACGCAGCACCTCGGCCCGCGACCAGCCGCGTGCCTGCAGCAACGCCTCCAGGTCTCCGGCCAGCTCGGCCGCGCCCAGCGGCCGGGTGCAGAACCGCGTCACTTCGACCAGGGCCCGCGTGGACGACAGCGCCAGCACGTAGGAGAAGACGAAACCTTCGCCGTCGCAGCGCATGTCGGTCATCAGTTCCACCTGCCGCTCGTCGATGCCCGGCGACGGCAGGCGCAGTTCGTGGCCCGCGAAGCACTGGTACAGGGTCGCGCCCGACCACTGGCTCCGGGGCGGCGGCCGCGTGTCCACCACGTGGCGTGCCGTCAGCGTGCCGTCGCCGGTGGCCACGGCCACCGCGTCGCCCAGGTCCTCGATGGCGCCGGCGCGGGTGCCCGGCATCAGGGTGATGTTCGGGCTGGCGGCAATCGTGCGCAGGGCCGCCTGATAAAAATCGATGCTGCGAAGGTAGGCGTAGCACCAGCCTTCGGCGCTGCGCGCCAGCGGCGCACCCGCCTGCCGGGAGAACAGCCATCGGTCCCAGGTGCGGGTGGCCGATGCCGCCCAGGCGCTGTCGCGAGGCGTCCAGAACGCCCAGCTGCGATCGTCCTCGTAGTCCAGGCGCGGTTCGATGATGCGCACGCGGCCGCCGTAGCCCGATCGCGCCAGCCGCACGGCCAGCGACAGGCCGGACAGGCCGCCACCGATCACGATCAGGTCGTCGGGCTCAGCCATGGCGATCGGCCAGCGACGCCAGCGCGACCTGCAGCGAAGCGTCGTGCACGGCGTCGCGGCGATGCAGCCGCGGCGAGAGGGCGAACCGCAGCACCGACGCGGCGGCATGCCCCGCCTTGGCGGTTGAACCGACCACGGCCCGCTGGTCCCAGCTGCGGTAGCCGTTGGCGGCGATCCGGGTGCCGATGGCGCGATACATCCGGGCCGCCGCCAGGATCGCCACGCGCGCGCGCGCGGGCAGGAAGGCCAGGCCGGCTTCACCGCTGGCGTAATAGCGGTCGGCCAGCGCCAGCAGGCGCCGGGTTCCGCCGCACAGGTGGCGCTGGAGGACGACGTCCGGCGCCGCGATCGCTTCGGCGGGCACGTCGCCGATCCAGCTCGAAGGCAGGTAGCGCCGTCCCATCCGCGCATCGTCGCCCACGTCCCGGGCGATGTTGGTCAGCTGCATCGCGATGCCCAGGTCGATGGCGAACGGGTGTGCGCGCGGGTCGTGCACGTCCAGCACGGCGCACATCATCAGGCCCACCGTGCCGGCCACCCGGTAGGCGTAGCGGACCAGCTCGGCCTCGTCCGCGATGCGCACCGCATCGAGGTCGCTGGCGACGCCCGCCACCAGGTCCAGCGCCGGCGCCACCCGCATCCCGGTGCGGGCCTGCAGGGACAGCATGGCGTCGGTCCAGGCGTCTTCGGCGCAACCCGCGCTCAGCGCGCTGGCGACGCCGGCCAGAGCGATGCGGGCAGCGTTCGGGTCGCTGGCTTCGTCGGCCAGGTTGTCCACGTGGCGGCAGAAGGCATACAGCGTGGCGGCCTGTTCGGCATGCCTGGCGCCGAGCAGGTGGCTGGCGAAGAAAAACGTGCGCCCATGGCGGCGCAGCACGGCGCGGGCGTCGTCGGGAGCGGCGCGAACGGCGATGCGGCCCGCCGCAACGGCGTTCATGCCGGCGCGGCTTCAGGCGCGAGCACGGCCAGGTCCTCGCTCGCCGCGGGAAGCAGGCGGTCCACGACCTTGGCCGAGGACAACACGCCGGGCAGCCCGGCGCCGGGATGGCTCCCGGCGCCGACCAGATACAGATTCCGCGGGCCTTCGCCGCGGTTGTGGAAGCGGAACCACGCCGACTGGCTGAAGTGCGGCGCAATCGAGAAGCCCGCGCCGGCCGGCGACAGGTAGCGCGACTCGAAGTCCTCCGGCGTCATGAAGAAATCCGCGCAGATCGCTTCGGCCAGCCCCGGCAGGATCGTCGCGCCGAGGGCGGCGACCACGCGCTCGCGCAGGCGCGGACCTTCCACGGCCCAGTCGATCCCGGCCGTCAGGTTGGGCACCGGCACCAGCGCATAGAAACTGTCGCAGCCGTCCGGCGCGAAACTCGGGTCGGTCGCGGTCGGGCGGTGCAGGTAGATCGAGAAATCCTCGGCCAGCACCTTGCGGTGGAAGATGTCGTCGAGCAGCTCGCGGTAGCGCGGTCCCATCCAGATGGTGTGGTGGGCCACGTCCGGATACTGGCGGTTGGCGCCGAAGTACAGCACGAACAGACCCATCGACTGCTCGGAGTGGCGCGCCTTGAGGCGCGCCGAAAGCTTGCTGGCGGAGCGCGGCAGCACCTTGTTGTACAGGTGCACCGGGTCGGCGTTCGACACCAGGTGGTCGGCCTCGATCCGGGCGCCGCCGTCGGTCAGCACGGCGCGAACCAGCCCGTCTTCGACCTCGATCGAGGTAATGGTGGTTTCAAGCTTCACCGTAATGCCCTGCTCGGCCATCAGGCGCCCCAGGCCATCGACCAGTGCGCCCGTGCCGCCCATGGCGAAGTGCACGCCGTGGGCGCGCTCCAGGAAATGGATCAGGCCGTAGATGCTGGTGGTGTCGAACGGATTGCCGCCCACCAGCAGCGGCTGGATCGAGAAGGCCTGGCGGATCTTGTCGTGTTTGACGCAGCGCGAAACCATCTGCCATACCGACCGGTAGGCGCCCAGGCGAAGCAGGTGCGGCACCTGCTTGAGCATGAACCAGAACCGGTGGAACGGCGCGTCGGCCAGCGCGGTGAAGCCCACGTCGTAGATCTTGCGCGACTGTTCCAGCAGCGCCAGGTAGCCATCGGCGTCCGGTGGGTGGATCCGGCGGATCTCGGCCAGGGTCTGTTCGATGCCGCCGCCGTAGTCGAAGGTGTCGCCGTCGTGGAAGTGGAACCGGTACCACAGCGGCAGCGGCACGATCCGCACGTAGTCGGCGATGTCCTTGCCGAACAGTGCGAACAGCTCCTCGAACAGGAACGGTGCGGTCAGCACCGTGGGCCCGGCGTCGTGCCGGAAGCCGTCCTTCTCGAACACCTGCGCGCGCCCGCCGAGCCGCTCGCAGCGGTCCACCAGCGTGACGTCGTGGCCCTTGGCGCGCGCCCGAAGTGCGGCGGCGATGCCGCCGAACCCGGCGCCCATCACCACCACGCGGCTCATGCCGACTCCAGCACGGCCGAGAGTGCGGCGGATCGCCGCAGCGCCTGTTCCGCCAGCAGCGCCCCGCAGTTGGAGGGCAGCGCCGACGCGGCGGCATGCGCCTGGCGGAACCGGGTCACGGCCAGTTCGCGTGCGCAGGCCAGTGGCTGCGGTTCGCCGGCGGCGGCCAGCACCGCGACGATGTTGAGCTCCTCGTTGAGCGCGTCGCGCTCCACGTCCTCCAGGTCGTCGGCGATCTGGTAGCCGATGGCAAACAGCGACCCGGCCTCCGCCGCGGTGGCGATGGCGTCCGTGCGCCCGGCCAGCGCCAGCGCCAGTTCCAGCGGAAGGATGAGCAGCGGCCCCGACTTACCCTGGGCCACCTGTTCGTAGGCGGCGAGTGAATCGAGGGTTCGGCCCTGCATGGCGATGTCGTCGCACTGGCCGCCGATGACGGCGGCGACGCGCTGGTGCATGCGCGCCATCAGCGCCGCGGCGTGGGACCCCGTGCCGGCGAGTGCGGCGTAGGCCGCCGACAGCAGCAGGTCGCCGACGCAGATCGCGGCGGCCTCGCCGTAGCGGTGCCACACGGCGTCCCGGCCGCGCCGAACGACGTCGCGGTCCTGCAGGTCGTCATGGACCAGGGACGCGTTGTGCAGGAGTTCGCAGGCAGTGGCGATGGCGATGGCTTCGTGGTCGCGCAGCGCCAGTGCGCGTGCGGCTTGCAGTGCGAGCAGCGCCCGCACCCGCGAGCCGCCCGCGGAAAAATGGTAGGCGGCGGCCTTGCCGGCCTCGCCCGTGCCTTGGAGCACGAGGTCGAGCATTCGTTGCTCGACCTGTTCGATGTTGGATGTTGCGTCGTTGCTGTGCATGGACGCCTCGCAGGACCATTCCCCCCGGGAGCGGGAACGGGGCGCCGGACCAGCCGGACCCCGTCCCGCAGGCACGATCAAGCGCGAAGGCTCAGGCCTTCAAGCCTTCCGCCTCGGACTTGCGCACGGCGATCAGGTAGATCACCACGCCGAACACGGCCTTGGCGGTGATGTCGGCGATGGTGTAACCCAGTTCGATGACCGCGATGGAGGTGCCGCCGTCCATGCTCAGCACGAAGGGCAGGAAGTACACCACCGGGTAGAAGAACCACGACACGACCGTCAGGTTGCGGGCGAGGCGGATCAGGTTGCGGACCGACTCGGGCTGGCGCTCGATGGCTTCGCCCAGGCTGCTGTACAGGGTGTAGACGATGTACAGGAACGGCAGCATCGACAGAGCGCCGAAGATCAGGCGGGTCGAATCGATGCCCCCCGACACTTCACCCGGATAACCCAGCAGGATCATCAGCGCCGCGGCGCCACCGAGCTTGATCGACTTCGAGACCGTCTCGGCCTGGGACAGGCGCATCACCAGGATCAGTTCGATCAGCAGCAGCGGAACGGTCAGCAGCCAGTCAACGTAGCGGTAGGCACGATTGAACTCGACGCCGGTGGCGGTGACGACACCGTTGATGACCTCGTAGGTCTCGTTCCAGCTGTTGAAGATGCGGACGTAGTGGTACAGGGCGATGAAGGTGACCAGGCCGGTGATCGTCAGCGCGGTCTTGTAATTATTCGAGACCTGCGAACGGCCGAACCAGAAGAACAGCGTAGCTGCGGCGAATGTTGCGACTCCGAACGAAAACGAGTTGTAGACCAGAGAGAACTGGCCTGCGGTTAGAGCGTCCATGGATTGACTCCCGATGCCTGTGGCGGCTGGTTGTGGTTATTGTTGGATGAGGTGACTGCTTGCTGCGGTCTCGGCATGCGTACGCCCGGCAGCCTGGTCGCCCGGAACGTCGCTCCCCTGTTCGATACCGCTGCAGCCATCCCGCCAAAGACCGTCGGCCATCGCTGGCCCGTTTGCTCCGCATGGATGCGATATCGGCCCCCTTCCGTGGAGGCGGTGGGAGTGGGCGCTTTCGGGAGTGCACGAAATGTGCAGGAATCGTCAATGCGCCGTCACGGCGCGGGCCGCACGCGGGCAGCCGCGATCCCCGGCTTGGTCTCGGGGATCACCACGCCGCCCATCACAAAACTGAATTTCCGCCGGCTCAGCCGGACATCAGGCGCACGACCAGCCACGTCGGCACGCCGAGGTAGAACAGCCCGCGCCCCAGCCATTCCAGGGCGTCGCGCAGGGCCATCGCGCGAGGGCGCGACAGCCACAGCGCCAGCTGCGTCACGACCTCGATGAGGATCCGCAGCACGGCCGCCAACAGCATCAGCCCGATCGACCAGGACACCCACCAGATCGCGGCGCCGGTGAGCCAGGCCTTCAGGCCGTAGGTGTGGTACTCGCCGAACGGGCCGCCGAACGCGATCATCTGGTGCAGCCGGAACGCCACCGCCGCGGGCAGCAGCGGGAACAGAGCGAACCTCACCAGCCCATGGTCCAGCCAGCGCCGGACGGTGGCCGCCCGCAGCTGCGCGAGCTGGGCCAGGCGCTTGGACGGCGTGCCCTCGATGCGTGCCGGTGAACCCGCGGCAGCCAATGCGGCCTGCAGCGCCAGAGGATCGGCCAGCACCAGGCCTTGCGGCCAGCGCTGGCCCGACGCCAGCTGCAGGTCCACGCCGCCGCGCGGCAGCGGCAGGCGCCACGGGCGCAGCGCGGTGATCGATGCCAGCGGGATCTCGATGCGCCGGCGGCGCTGGTCGAGCGCCAGCGCATCGCCTTCGATGCGCGCCCTCGCGGCGCCCGCGAACCCGATGGCCCAGGCGCCCAAGGCCGGCAGCACCACCGCGAACGAGTACAGCTTGAGCTGGGACAGCGACTGCACCTGCAGGCCCATCCGCAGCAGCATGTCGAGCGCGACCCCGAGCAGGCCCAGTCCCGCGCACAGCCGCAGCACGGCCGCCGCGAACCGCCAGCCGCGCGCGAGCACGGCCACGTCGGCGCTCCATCGCGCCGCGGGCGCGCGGACGGCGCGGCGGCCCGCGGCGCGCCAGCCCGCCAGCACCACCAGCGCCAGCAGGAACCCTGCGGCAGCCCGGCCCACCCAGTCGCCCCAGCGCACCATCAGCGTCGGCGGCGGGTCCTGCGCGGCGAGCTGCGCGGTCAGCACGGCCTGGCTGCCCATGTCGGTGCTGGCCAGCACTTCACCGGTGGCGTCGATGATCGCGCTGAGCCCATTGGTGGTGACGCGCACCTGCGGCAGCCGCGTCTCGATGCTGCGGAACGCCGCCACCGACAGGTGCAGGCGCGCACCCACCGGATAGTCGGTGAACCACGAATCATTCGACATCCCGACGATGGCCTGCGCGCCCAGCCGCGCGCCTTCGATCGCCAGCCCGGTGTGCACGTCGTCCAGGCAGATCAGCGGCAGCACGTTTACTTCGCGCCCGTCGGCCGTGCGCAGCGGCAGCACGCGCGCGCCGTAACCGGGCTGCCAGCCGCCGGCCCAGGGCAGCCAGCGCCGCAGCCAGGGGCCGTCCAGCCAGCGCGGCACGTGTTCGGTCAGCGGGAACGGATGGGTCTTGCGATAGAAGCCCAGCAGCCCGCGGCCCGGCTCGAGGAAAGCGGCGGCGTTGTATTCACCGGCGGCGTCGATGTCGTAGGTGCCCAGCACCAGCGGCACGCCGGCGGCGTCCACGAAGGCCTGGATCTCGCGGTCCAGCGCGGCGCCGTCCTCGCTGCGGGCCTGCCCGAAGGTGGTGGGGTAGACCGTTTCCGACCACAGCAGCACGTCGGCGCCGTGGTCGCGCACAGCCGACTGCGAAAGCGCGTAGTGCGTGTCGAGCACTTTGCGCACCACGCCGTAGGCGCCGATCTCCTGGCGCAGCCGTTCGTAGTCGGTGATGCTGGCCTGCACCATCGCCACCCGCAGCGTCGCGGCATCGGCGGCCGGCGCGGGCAGCGTGGACAGGCGCGCCATGCCGTAGCCGGCCATCGCCAACACGACCGCGGCGGCCGCGCCCAGCGGCGGCAGCAGGGCGCTCAGGCCGCGGCCGCGGCGCTCGATCGCCACCGCCACCGCTTCATTCACTGCGATCAGCAGGAACGTCAGGCCCGCCGCACCGCCCAGGTCGGCGGCCTGGCGCAGCAGCGCCGACGGGAACAGCCCATGCCCCAGCGTGTCGCCCAGCAGCTTGGGCAGCAGCGCCTCGCAGGCCACCCAGGCGCTGGCACCGGCCAGCGCCCGCAGCACAGGGCCGTGGCGGCGCCCGGCCAAGTGGCGCACCAGCGCGAAGGCCAGCACCTGCGGCTGCATCACCGGCGCCAACGCCAGCAGCACCGCCAGCCCCGGCAGCGCGCCGATCCCGATGTAGGCGCCGATGGCCGCACCGAACCAGGCGAAGAGGGCCGCCACCAGGCCCACGCTCATCAGCAGGCCGGCCGCGACCGTCCCGGCCAGCGTGCGCACGCGGTTGAGCGCCAGCAGCCAGGGCACCAGCGCCACGAAACCCAGGACCCACGCGTGTCCGCCGCGGGCGTACAGGCCCAGCGCGACGGCGGTGGCAAGGACGCCGGCCAAGCGGCGCCAGCGGGAAAGCGGCAAGCGCTCCGTGGTCAAGTCAGGGAACTCCGGGCATCAGGGTCCGGACGGCGGGATGCGCACGCGTCGCCGCGGCAGGCCCGGCGGCGCCAGGTCGTCCGGCACCACGCGGTTGCCGGGCAGGGGGATCGGCCGGCCGTGGGCGTCGAACAGGGTGAAGTCGGGCGCGAACATCAGGATCGGCTCGATCGCGACGCCGTCGTCGTTGGACTGGTGGTGGCGCACATAGCCCTCGGGCAATTCGAAGTCCTCGGGCACGGCCAGGCCTTCGAGCGGCGGGCTGGTGCCCGGCGGGTTGAAAGCGCCGATGCCGGTGCGGATGCCGACGTCGTTCAGGGCGCCGATCAATTCGGCGCCCGTGGGTTCGGGGTCGCCGGGCCGGATGTAGTTGGCCAGGTCGTTGGGGTCATCGTTGGGCAGGTCCTGGAGGGCCTGCGAGTCGGGCGCCAGCGGCCGGCGCGGTGCCGGCGTGGCCGATTCCCGCGGCCCGGAGGTGGCCGCGACGGCGCCGGTGGCCGTGACGCGGGGCGTACCCGGCGCCAGCAGGCGCCAGGCCACCACCGCGGCGACCACGACCAGGATCGCCAGCGTCCAGGGCAGTGCGGACCGACGGGCGGCCCGCGCCTTGTGGATCACCCGCACACCGTCGTCGTCCGGACCGGACGGCGGGGTGCGCGGGTTGCCAGGTGCAGCCACGGTTCCGTGCCCGGCTTACGGTGCGGCCGGGCTGTAGACCGACAGGGACCAACCCATGCGCTCGTGGCCATAGAAGTTCCAGATCGGGCTCTTGCCACCGGTGAAGCTGGTGTAGCGCGCCGCACCCGTGCCGGTGGTGCCGCCCCACAGGCCGGCTGACACGGTGCCGCCGGTGTAGGTCGGATGCACGTCGTCGGACTGTATGTAGTCGTAGCTGCTCGATGCCGTGGCGAAGTGGGTGTTGGCGTCGCGCAGGGTCGGCCGCAGCGTGGACGTGATGCGGGTGAGGTAGGCGGCTTCGGTTTCACCGGCCACGTAGCGCAGCGCGTCCGAATCCACCTGGCCGTCGCCGTTGCTGTCGTAGTCGGCGCCCATGTACTGGGCGAAGCTGTCGGCGCACTGGAAGCCCTTGAGCCGGGCCGAGTTGCACATGCTCCAGTTCATCTTGGCGATGGCCGGCAGGAAGCGGTCGCGCAGGTTCACCGTCTGGCCCGTGCTGGCGTCGCGGCACGAGCTCTGCACGTTGTCGGCGTTGTAGCCGGGGTAGTACAGGTTGGCGATGACCTTGAGCCTGGTGCTGGGATGGGCGTTGGCGTTGATGAAGTCCATGCCCGCGGCCACGTAGGTGCGGCAGGAGTTCACGGCGTTGTCGAGCACGGTGTAGTTGCACGTGCCGGTCTGGCCCTTGAAGCTGGTGCGCGCCTGCAGGCCGTCGTTGCCGCACATCTCGAAGGTCACCACGCGGGTGGACGCCGCCTGCATGTACGAGCGTTCGGCGACGATCTTGTTGTCGTAGACGTCCTTGGCCACGGCGCCCGACTTGGCCCGGCGGATGCTTTCGATGTCGGCACCCCACTGGGCAGCCAGGTATTCGGCGTCCACGGTGGGCGCCGAGTACTTGGCGGCATTG
The DNA here is from genome assembly GCA_031418815.1 of Lysobacteraceae bacterium. GTDB lineage: Bacteria > Pseudomonadota > Gammaproteobacteria > Xanthomonadales > Xanthomonadaceae > Arenimonas. The sequence continues at coordinate 10,563 of JANOJQ010000149.1, read as the reverse complement.
CTGACCGAGCCGTTGTAGCCGGCGTAGATCGAATCGCCATAGGCCACGACCCGGTACTTGGCGGTGGTGCCGGCCCGGTCGATGGTCCACGAGACGTTCTGGTTGATCGTACTGGCTACGGCCGGGCTGGCCAGCGCCAGCAGCGCCACGGCCGGCAGCCACCGGCCCGCATGGCTGCGGTGTCGAGTCTTCATCGTTCTCTCCCCTTGGATTTGGTTTACGCCATGGACCCGCGCCGGCGTCCGAGATGAAGCGAAGAACCTTGCTGCGGTGGCGACGTCCCGAGTCGCGGCCACGTCCCCCTTGCCACCGCTCGCCGGACGCTAGCGTATGGTTCGGGACGATAGCAATGTGCGCTGCAGCACAGTTTTGGCTCGGCCGTCTTCACGCGGGCCGGCCCGCGAACCCGTGGCCGGCGGCCGGATCGGCGCGGCTTGCCCGTTGACCGAGAGGCACCACGGCCGCGCGGCACCCGCTTCCGGGCTGAATCAAACGCGGGTTAGACTCCAAGCGACATCAACGGGGATGCAGACGGCATGGGTTTGGCGGGTCTTTGCATCCTCCTGGTCGAGGACCACGGCTTCCAGCGCCGCCTGGGCCTGCGGCTGTTGTCCGACCTGGGTCTGACCAAGCTGCATGAAGCCTCCGACGGCTTCCAGGCCCTCGACCTCCTGCGCGCCATGCCGGCACCGCCCGACGTGGTGCTGGTGGACCTGGACATGCCCGGCATGGACGGCATCGAGTTCATCGGCATCGTCGCCCAGGAGCGGCTGGCGCACTCCATCGCCGTGGTGAGCGCGATGGAGCCGGCACTGCTGCACACCGTGCAGGTGATGGCCAAGGCCTCGGGCCTGCGCGTGCTGGGCTGCGTGGAGAAGCCGCTGACACCGGGCAAGCTCACCACGGTGCTGTCGGTGTACGAAACCGATGCCGGCGAAGGCGTGGCCACGCTCGACATCCAGGTCACCCTGGAACAGGCCCGCGACGCGCTGGCGCGCGGTGAGATCGTGCCCTGGTTCCAGCCGCAGGCCGAGTTCGGCAACGGCAAGATCATCGGCGTCGAGGCGCTGGCGCGCTGGCGCCTGCCCGATGGCCGCATGGTGCCGCCGACGGTGTTCGTGCCGCTGATGGAGGCCGGTGGCCTGATCGACGAGCTGACCAACCTGATGCTGGTGCAGTCCTGCGCGTGGTGGAAGCGCTGGCAGGCCAAGGGCCTGGACCTGAAGATCTCGGTGAACGTGTCGGCGCAGAACCTCACCGGCCCCGAAGTGGCCGACCGCTACGAAGCCGTGCTGCGCGAACACGGCCTGGCGCCCGAGCAGGTGGTGCTGGAAATCACCGAAAGCTCGGTGATGAGCGACACCGCGCGCGGCCTGGGCATGCTGGCGCGCCTGCGCCTGAAGGGCTTCGGGCTGAGCGTGGACGATTTCGGCACCGGCTACTCGTCGCTGTCGCAGCTTTCGCAAATTCCGTTCTCGGCGCTCAAGATCGACCGCGGCTTCGTCAGCGGTGCGCCCACGCAGCCGCGCAAGCGCGCCATGATCGAGACCAGCCTGGACCTCGCCCGCAAGCTCGACCTCAAGGTGGTGGCCGAAGGCGTGGAGACGGTCGAGGAATGGCAGCTGCTGGCGGGGCTGGGCTGCGACTACGCCCAGGGGTACCTGATTTCGGCGGCGGTCCCGGGCGAACAGCTTCCCGACGCGATCCAGCGCTGGCGCCAGACCCACCACTAGGCCGGCCATGCCGCGCCCCGGGCCCAAGTTCGGCATTCGACTGCAGCTGCTGGGCCTGTTCGGCCTGCTGATGTTCACGGGTGCGGCGGTGCTGGCGCTGGACGAGTACGAGCGCCAGCGCAACCAGCAGGCGCTCGAACAGCTCAAGGACGAATCGCTGGCCGGGCTGCGCCGCATCAAGGCGGTGTCGGACGCCTACGGCCTGGACATCGTCGACTCCACCTTCCGCGTGCGCAACGGCCTGATGGCCTGGGAAGAGGGTGAACAGGTGGTGGACAACGCGCGCCTGCGCATCCGCGAGCACTGGACGGCGCTCGACGCCATGCCGCACACCCGGCAGCAGCGCACGCTGTTCGAACAGATCGCCCGCGCCCGCGTCCGCGCCGACACCGCCGCCCAGACCCTGCGCGGCATCCTGGCGCAGAAGGACATCGTGGCCCTGGGCCGGTTCGCCGACACCGCGCTGTACCCGGCGATCGACCCGGTGACCACGCGCATGAAGCACCTGAGCGACCTGGAGATGATCGAGGCCGAGGCCAAGGTCCGGCGCCAGGAGGAGCGCGCGCAGGCGGTGGCTTGGGTGCGAACCCTGCTGAGCCTGTTCACGCTGGTGGTGGTGGGCGTGGTCGGCCAGAAGCTGGTGCGCAACATCTACAAGGGCGTTGAGGGTCTGACCGCGCTGGCGCACCAGATGCGCCGGCACGACTACCAGGCGGTGCCGCGCTTCCGGCCCAGCGGCGAGCTGGGCGAGGTGCTGGACGCCTTCCTGGGCATGCGCGAGGACGTGCGCAAGTTCGAGGGCGAGCTCAACCAGCAGCTGGCGCGCAACGAACAGGTGCGGGCGACGCTGCACGAGCGCGAGGTGTTCCAGCGCTCGCTGTTCGCGGCGGCGCGGGTGGCCATCATGTCCATCGACCTGCAGGGCCGCTTCACCAGCTTCAACCCGCAGGCCGAGCGGCTCACCGGCCATCGCGCCGAGGAGATGATCGGCAAGCGAAGCATGGAGCGGCTGCTGGTGCGGGACGAGGTGGAGCGGCTGGCCGCCGACCTTACCGCGGCCCGCGACGAGCGCGTGCCCGCCGATGCGCGCCTGATCCCGGTGCTGATCGAGCAGGGTTCGCCGCCGCTGGAATGGATCTTCGTGCGCAAGGACGGCAGCCACGTGCCGGTGCTGCTGGCGACGTCGGCCATGCGCGACGGCAGCGGCAAGACCGTGGGCTACCTGGCGGTCGGCACCGACCTCACCCAGATCAAGCAGCTGGAACAGCGGTTGCGCAAAAGCGAAACCAAGGCGCGCGAAGCCAGCGACGCCAAGTCGAGTTTCGTGGCGGCGATGAGCCATGAGATCCGCACGCCCATGATCGGCGTCACCGGCATGCTCGAAGTGCTGTCGCACAGCGACCTGGACGACGACCAGCGGCGCACGGTGCAGGTGATCCAGCAGTCGTCGCGGTCGCTGCTGCAGATCATCGGCGACATCCTGGACTTCTCGAAGGTGGAGGCCGGCCGGCTTGAGCTGTCGCCCAGCACGATTTCCCTGCCCAGGCTGCTGCAGTCCACGGTGGCCAACTTCACCGGCTCGGCGTCCAGCAAGGGCCTGGTGCTGACCTGCGCGGTGGACGACCGCATCGGCCCGGCGCACGTGGCCGATGGCCTGCGGCTGCGGCAGGTGCTGGGCAATTTCCTGTCCAACGCCATCAAGTTCACCGAGTCGGGCATGGTGGAGGCGGCGCTGGAGTGGCGCGGCCGCGAAGGCGAAGGCGACCAGGTCCGCTTCCGCATCACCGACACCGGCATCGGCGTGACGCCCGAGCAGCAGGCCCGGCTGTTCCAGCCGTTCCAGCAGGCCGAGGGCAGCACCACGCGGCGCTTCGGCGGCACCGGCCTGGGCCTGGTGATCTCGCGGCGCCTGGCCGAGCTGATGGGCGGCACGGTGGAAATGGACAGCACGCCCGGCGCCGGCACCACGCTGCAGCTCACCCTGGTGCTGCCGCGCGGCGACGTGGCGGACCTCGAGCCCGACACCCTGCCCGAGCCCGGCCAAGGCTTCCTGGCACGGCCGCTGCCGTCGGTGGCGCAGGCGTTGGCCGAACGCAGCCTGGTGCTGATCGTGGACGACCACCCGACCAACCGCCTGGTGGTGGCGCGCCAGCTGGCGCTGGCGGGCTACGCCAGCGAATCGGCCGAGGACGGCGTCAAGGGACTCGAGGCCTGGCGCACCGGCCGCTACGCCCTGGTGCTGTCGGACGTGCACATGCCGGAGATGGACGGCTACGAGATGACGCGCGCGCTGCGCACCGAGGAAGCGCGCACCGACAAGCCGCGCACGCCGGTGATCGCCCTGACCGCCGCCGCGCTCAAGGGCGAGGCCGACCGCTGCCTGGCCGCCGGCATGGACGAGTTCCTGTCCAAGCCGGTCAGCATTCCCGAGCTGGTGGCCTGCCTGCGGCGCTGGCTGCCGCACACCATGCCGCTGTCGGGCGACATGATCGCCTCGGCGCCGCTGCCGCAGCTGCGCACCGACCCGCTGCCGCTCGACACGTCCGTGCTCGACGCGCTGACCGGCGGCGACCCGCGCGAATGCCGCGCGCTGATGGACGATTTCCTTGGCGCCACCGCCGCCGATCTGCAGGGCCTGCGCTCCGCCCGCGCCGACGGCGACCTGGCGCAGCTTGCCCGCCAGGCGCACAAGATCAAGGGCGCCGCGCGCCTGGTGGGCGCCCAGCCGCTGGGCGACGCCGCCGCCGAAGTGGAGGCCGCGGCGGCGGCCGGCGACTGGCCACAGCTGCTGCCGCACTGCGCCGACGTCGAAACCGCCGTCGAACGCCTGCGGCTGCACGTCGCCCACCTCTACCCGTGATGCCGCATCCGGCACACCGGCGTCAGTAGCCGGCGGCCTGGCCGTCCTTGCGGCTTTCGCTGGCGCCCACGTACATGCCGGTGGCGGGGTCGCGCTTGATGGCCTGGTAGCCGCCGTATGGGCCGTCGGCGAATTCCACGACGTGCCCCTTGCGCATCAGGCTGCGGATGGTTTCGTAGCTGAAGCCGGTTTCCAGGTTCAGCACGCCGCCGTCGGTCATGGCGACCACCTGGCCGGCGGGTTCGGTGCTGCCGTCGTGGTGCATTCGCGGGGCGTCGCCGGCTTCCTGCAGGTTCATGCCGAAGTCCACCAGGTTCATCACGATCTGAACGTGGCCCTGGGGCTGCATCGCGCCGCCCATCAGGCCGAAGCTGATGTACGGCTTGCCGTCCTTGGTGACGAAGGCCGGGATGATGGTGTGGAAGGGCCGCTTCCCGGGCACGTACGAGTTGGCGTGGCCGGCCTTGAGCACGAACTGCTCGCCGCGGTTCTGGAAAATGAAGCCCAGCCCCGGCGGCGCCATGCCGCTGCCCATGCCGCGGTAGTTGGACTGGATCAGCGACACCATCATGCCGTCCCTGTCGGCCACCGTGAGGTAGATGGTGTCACCTTGGTTGAGCTGGGCGCCGGCGTCCACGGCCTTGGCGGCTTTCTCGGGGTCGATCAGCTTGCGGCGCTGCGCCGCGTACTCGTCGGAGATCAGCCGCGCCACCGGCGCCGGCTGGAAGGCCGGGTCGGCATACCAGCGCGCGCGGTCGGCGAAGGCCAGCTTCTTGGCTTCGGTGAACAGGTGCACGTGCTCGGCGCTGCCGAACGCGATCTTCGAGAAGTCGTAGCCTTCCAGGATATTGAGCATCTGCAGCGCCGCGATGCCCTGGCCGTTGGGCGGCAGCTCCCAGACGTCCACGCCGCGGTAGTTCACGCTGACCGGGTCGACCCATTCGCCGGTGTGCGCGGCCAGGTCTTCGTAGCGCAGGAAGCCCTTGTGGGCGCGGAAGAAGGTGTCGACGGTGCGCGCCATGTCGCCCTTGTAGAAGGCGTCGCGGCCGTCGCGGCCGATGGTCTCGAGCGTGTTGGCCAGGTTGGGGTTGCGCCACACTTCACCGGTGCGCGGGGCCTTGCCGTCGATAGTGAATTGTTCGACGAAGCCCGGCCACTTCGACATCTCCACGAGCTTGTTGTTCCAGTAGTAGGCGATCACTTCATGGATCGGGTGGCCATTGCGCGCATAGGCCACCGTGGGTGCCAGGTTCTGGGCCATGGTGCGCTTGCCGAAACGCTCATGCAGGGCGAACCAGGCGTCCACCGCGCCGGGCACCGTCACCGGCAGCGGCCCGCGCTGGGGCATCTCGTCGTAGCCGTTGGCCTGCAGCCAGCGCAGGGTCAGCGCCTTGGGCGAGCGGCCGGAGCCGTTGTAGCCGTGCAGCTTCCCCGACTTGGGATCCCAGACGATGGCGAACAGGTCACCGCCGATGCCGCTGCCGGTGGGCTCCATCAGCCCCAGGGCCGCATTGGCGGCAATGGCGGCGTCCATCGCGCTGCCGCCCTGGCGCATCGTGTCGAGCGCAATCTGGGTGGCCAGCGGGTGCGACGTGGCCGCCATCGCTTCGGGGGCGTACACCTCGGACCGGGTGGCGAAGGTGCGCCCGGTGATGCGGTCACCGCTCTGGGCCGGGGCCACAAGCAGCGTGGCGAGGCAGAAAAAAGCGACGGGCATGGCTTTCATCGGTAGGTTCCGGGCAGCGACTGCGCGAAGATAGCGCAAACCCCAACTCCCGAAAGCGAAGGAACCGTGATGCGCGTCCTGGTCCTGATGTTGCCCTGCCTGCTGGCCGTGTCCGGCTGCAGCCGCGAACCCGCCCCGGCGCCCGTCGCTCCCGCCGCCGCGCCCGCTGCGGCGCCCGCGGCCGCCGATCCCGCCGCCGTCGCCGCGGAGCTTGATGCGCTGCTGGCGCAGTGGCACGAGTCCGAACTCAAGGCCAACCCGATCTTCGCCACCGAGCTGGGCGACCTGCGTTACAACGACCACCTGCCCGACTACACCACCGATGCCTACCGCGCGGAGACCGAAGCGCGGGAGCGCGACTTCCTGGCCCGCGTGCAGGCGCTCGACCGCGACGCGCTCACCGGCCAGCACCGCCTGAGCCGCGACGTGTTCATCAGCGACCGCGAACTCTCGCTCGAATCCAACCGCTTCCCCGGCTGGATGCTGGCCGTCAGCCAGTTCGGCAACCTCGGCAGCCTGTTCGCCCAGCTGGGCTCGGGCAAGGGCATCCAGCCCTTCCGCGAGGTCAAGCACTACGACGATTTCCTGGCGCGCATCGCCCGCTTCCCGGTGCTCAACGACGGCGTCATCGCCAACCTGCGCAAGGGCATGGCCGCCGGCGTCACCCAGCCGCGGCCGGTGGTGGAGAAGATCGTGCCGCAGTTCGCCGCGCACATCGTCGCCACGCCAGAAGACAGCGTGTTCTGGGGGCCGATCAGGGACATGCCGGCCGACTTCCCGCCGGCCGAGCGCGAGCGCCTCACCGCCGCCTACCGCGCCGCCATCACCGACGTGCTGATGCCCGGCTACACCAAGATGCGCGACTTCCTGCGCGACGAATACCTGCCCGGTGCGCGCGAAACGGTCGGCATGAGCGAGCTTCCCGACGGCCGCGCCTGGTACGCGCTGAAGGTGCGCACCAACACCACCACCGACCTTAGCCCCGAAGCCATCCATCAGTACGGCCTGGACGAGGTGGCGCGCATCCTGGGCGAGATGAACGCGGTGCGCGAACAGGTGGGCTACAAGGGCGACCTGCCGGCCTTCTTCGAGTTCCTCAAGACCGATGAACAGTTCTACTTCAAGACGCCCGAAGAGGCCCTGCAGGCCTACCGCGACGTGCAGAACAAGATAAATCCGCTGCTGCCGAAACTCTTCGACGTGTTCCCGAAGGCCGACTACGAGGTGCGCGAGGTCGAGGCCTTCCGCGCCCAGAGCGACGCCGGTGCGTCCTACCAGTCGCCCACGCCGGACGGTTCGCGGCCGGGCGTGTTCTACCTCAACACCTACAACCTCAAGGCGCAGCCCAACTTCCTGGTCGAGACCCTTTCGATCCACGAAGCCTCGCCGGGCCACCACTTCCAGGTTTCGATCCAGCAGGAAGTGGAGTCGCTGCCGGCCTTCCGCCGCTTCGGCGGCTATACCGCGTTCGCCGAGGGCTGGGCGCTGTACGCCGAGTCGCTGGGCAAGGAGCTGGGCCTGTTCACCGACCCCTACCAGTGGTACGGCCGCCTGAGCGACGAACAGCTGCGCGCCATGCGCCTGGTGGTGGACACCGGCCTGCACCACCTGGGCTGGACCCGCCAGCAGGCCATCGACTACATGATGGCCAACTCGTCCATGGCCGAGTCGGACGTGGTGGCCGAAGTGGAGCGCTACATCGTCATCCCCGGCCAGGCGCTGTCGTACAAGGTGGGCCAGCGGGTGATCCGCGAGCTGCGCACCGAGGCGGAAGCGGAACTGGGCGACAGGTTCGACGTGCGCGCCTTCCACCGCCAGGTGCTGATCGACGGCGCGCTGCCGATGGGCGTGCTGCAGGTCAAGATCCGCGAGTGGATTGCCAGCCAGAAGGCCGCGGCCAAGCCGGCCTGAGTCGCCGTTGCCGCGCGCCCGTCCGGGGCGCGCGGCATTGACGCCCCCGGTGAATGACGGTCTGATGCAGGCAGCTTCCCCTCCGCATCCGACGCCTCGACCATGTTCCAGATCACGCCCGGCTTCTCCGTTCCCATCGTCTACGCCAGGCTCGACGACCACGTCGAGCTGAACCGGCAGCTGCGCGAGCTGTTCCTGGCGCGCGAGGCCGAGGGCGACAAGTACCGCAACCCCGAACCCATCGTCTCGCGCAACAAGCAGCTGTTCGAGAGCAACTTCCGCCTGTTCGACTGGCCGCAGCCGGCCTGCGCGAAGCTGCGCGACTTCTGCTGGGCCAACCTTTACCGCGCCATCGGCGAGCTCAACGGCTACGACCGGGCGATGCTGATGAAGCTGCACATCCAGCACCAGTCGTGGTTCCACATCACCCGCCGCGGTGGTTTCTTCGGCGCGCACAACCACGCCATGCACTCGTGGTCGGGCGTTTACTGCGTCAAGCACGACGGCGACGACCCGGCCAGCGACAGCGGCCGGCTCACCTTCATCAACCCGCAGGCCACGGCCACCATGTACCTGGACATGGCGCTGGCGAACATGAAGCCGCCCTACGCCATGAGCCCGCGCTTGCTGCGGCTCGAGCCGGGCCAGCTGGTGATCTTCCCGTCGTGGCTGCTGCACGAGGTGCTGCCGTTCGAGGGCGAGGGCGAGCGCATCACGGTGGCGTTCAACGCGCGCTTCATGCTCGACGGCGCCCAGCCGCTCGACGTGCCGCTGGGCTGAGGCCGGCGGATGGCGTTCGACGCCTTCGCCCTGATCCTGGCGATGCTGGCCCTGGGGCTGGTGTTCCAGCGGCTGCGCGTGTTCCCGGACAACGCGGCCGAGGTGCTCAACAAGGTGGTGCTGTACGTCTGCCTGCCGGCGTCGGTGCTGATCTACGCACCGCGCCTGGAGCTGGGCCGCGACGTGCTGGCCGTGGCCGCGGTGCCGTGGCTGCTGCTGGCGGCCACGGTGGCGCTGGTGTCGCTCGCCACGCGCTTGCTGAAGCTGCGCGCCGACGAACACGCCGTGCTGCTGCTGTGCGTGGCGCTGGGCAACACCAGCTTCCTGGGCTACCCGCTGGTGCGCGCGCTGCTGGGCGAAGACGCGCTGCCGTATGCCGTCATCTACGACCAGTTCGGCGCTTTCCTCATCCTGTCCACGTTCGGGCTGTACGTGCTGGCGCGCTACGGCGGCGACGCCAAGCCCACGGCGGGGCTGGTCGCTCGCCGCATCGCCACGTTTCCGCCCTTCCTGGCGCTGGTGTTCGGGCTGACGCTGATGCCCGAGGCGCCGCCGGCCTGGATCGCCGGAGGCCTGCAGCGGCTGGCCGACGCCCTGCTGCCGCTGGTGGTGCTGGCGATCGGCCTGAGCCTGCAGCTCAAGCTGCCGCGCGACGAACTCAAGCCCCTGGCCGTGGGCCTGGCGCTGAAGCTTGCGGTGATGCCGCTGATCGCGCTGGGCCTGGCGCGACTGCTGGGCCTAACCGCCGTGCAGCACGACACCGTGGTGCTGGAATCGGCCATGCCGCCGATGATCACCGCCGCCGCGCTGGCCATCTCCCACCGCCTGGCGCCGGGACTGGCGGCGGCGATGGTGGGGTATGGCATCCTGCTGTCATTGCTCACGCTGCCGGCGTGGGCTTGGTTGCTGCAGCGCTGGAGCTGATGCCATGACGCCAAAAGACATCGGTCCCGGCGTGCGCATCCCGCCCCCGCTGATCTACCTGTCGGGCTTGGGCGCGGGCTTCGCGCTCGACCACTGGTGGTTCCCGATGCCGATCGTGGATGAATCCCGCGAGACCTGGATCCACCTGCACGCGTTCGGGTTCGGCCTGGTGGCCGTGTGGCTGCTGGCCAGCGCGCTGCGCAGCTTCCGCCTCCGCAATAACGACCCGCGCCCCTGGCGCGAGGACATCGCGCTGGTGGAAGACAGCCTCTACCGCCACACCCGCAACCCCATGTACCTGGGCATGGCCCTGGCCTATGCCACGGTGTCGCTGATGTTCAACGCGCTCTGGCCGCTGCTGCTGCTGGTGCCGGTACTGGTGGTGATCCGCGGGTACGTCATCGCCCGCGAGGAACGCTACCTGACGGAGCGCTTCGGGCAGCCTTACCTAAACTACTGCACCCGCGTCCGCCGCTGGTTCTAAAGAACGGGGTCAGGTTCACATCTTTTCACTAACCGAAGTTAGTGAAAATAAGTGAACCAGACCCCGTTCCCGGCCTTACGGGCTGGGGAAAATGGTGCCGAAGTAGTCGCCATGCTTGCAGGCGGGGCGGGTGTCGGCGTCGCCG
>JANOJQ010000148.1:0-8154 GCA_031418815.1 Lysobacteraceae bacterium | reverse complement strand
CGGCGAAGCGCTGTCGCGGCATTTCGCCAGCGCCGACGTGTTCTGCTTCCCCAGCCTGTCGGAAACCTTCGGCAACGTGTCTGGAAGCCATGGCCAGCGGCCTGGCCCCGGTCGCCTTCGACTACGGCGCGGCGCGCGAGCACCTGTGCAATGGCGCCCACGGCGCCACGGCCGCCTTCGGCGATGAGGAAGGCTTTGCTGCCGCCTTCCTGGCCACGGCCCGGCGACCGGACCTGGACGCGCTCGGCGCCGCCGCGCGCGCGGCGGTGCTGCACCTGCACCCGGGCAAGGTGGCCTCTGATTTCGCCGCGCTGCTCGGGGCGCTCAGCGACCGGCGGATGGCTGCATGAACGCCCGCACCCGCCGGCTCGCCACCCGCGAGCACGGCTGGTGCCTGGCCGCCAATCGCTGGGGCGCGCGCGGCGTCGTGCGCGCCTACTTCCGCATGGTCAGCCGCCTGGGCGACGGCGCGTTCTGGTACGCGCTGATGGCCGGGCTGGTGCTGCTGGACGGCTGGCGCGGCCTCGCCGCGTCGGCGCACCTGGCCGCCACCGGCGTCGTCGCGCTGATCCTCTACCGCAAGCTCAAGCGCTGGACCAAGCGCCCGCGCCCTTGCGCGGCCGACGGCCGCATCCAGGCCTGGATCGCGCCGCTGGACGAATTCAGCTTCCCCTCGGGCCACACGCTGCACGCGGTGTCGTTCACCGTGGTCGCGCTGGCGCACTACCCGGTGCTGGCCTGGCTCTTGCTGCCCTTCACCGCCAGCGTGGCGATCTCGCGCGTGGTGCTGGGCCTGCACTACCCCAGCGACGTGCTGGCCGCAACAGCCATCGGCTGCGCGCTGGCCACGCTGTCGCTCTGGATCGCGCCCGTCGCGGGCTGACGCCCGTCCTGCGGCCGGCCGGATCAGCCGGTCATGCGCTCGCTCACTTACCCGCCTGCTGCCCGATCCACGCGTCCACGCGGCGCTCGAGCAGCGCCAGGGGCAGGTCGCCGCCGGTCAGCACCAGGTCGTGGAATTCGCTCAGCACGAACTTCGGGCCCAGCGCCGCCTTGGCTTTCTCGCGCAGCGCCAGGATCTTGTTCATGCCAACCTTGTAGGCCAGGGCCTGGCCCGGCATCACCAGGTAGCGTTCGATCTCGGCCACCACGTCGGTTTCCGGCATGCCGGTCTTCTCGAGCATGTAGGCGATGGCCTGCTCGCGGGTCCAGCGCTTGTCGTGCAGGCCGGTGTCCACCACCAGGCGCACGGCGCGGAACATCTCGGCCTGCAGGCGCCCCAGGTTGTCCAGCGGGTCGTCCTGCAGGCCGATTTCCCAGGCGAGGCGTTCGCTGTAAAGCGCCCAGCCTTCGGAGAAGGCGGTGAACGGCAGCACCTTGCGGAAGGTCGGCACGCCGGTGAGTTCCTGCTGGATCGTGGTCTGGAAATGGTGGCCCGGGATCGCCTCGTGGATGGCCAGCGTGCGCATTCCGAAGCGCGCCACCTCGGCGGTGTTGCGCAGGTTTATGTAGAAAGTGCCGGGCCGCGAACCGTCCATGGCCGGTGGGTTGTAGTACGCCCCCGGCGCGGTCTTCTCGCGGAACTCGGGCACGCGCTGGACCACCACGCCCTGCTTGGGCCGCACGTTGAACTGCTCGCCGATACCGGCGTCCACCTCGGCGATGATGCGCGTGAAGTCGGCGATGATCGCCGCGCGCCCTGCATCGGTGTCCGGGTAGAGCTGGTCCGGGCGGGTGGAAATTTCCTGCAGGCGCGCGCCGACACCGCCTTCGGTGAGCCCCTGGGCCACCAGGATGTCGTTCATCTCGGCCTCGATGCGCGCCACTTCGTCCAGGCCCAGCTGGTGGATCTGCGCCGGAGTCATGTCGGTGCTGGTGTGCATGCGCGCCGACCAGGCGTAGTACGCCGCGCCGTCGGGCAAGGCCCAGACGCCGTGGTTGCCGGTGGTCTTGGCCAGCAGGGTGTCGTAGTAGGCGATGAACTTGCCGTAGGCCGGGTAGACGTGGCCGGTGATGGCGGATTCGGCCAGCGCCAGCAGCGCGTCGCGCTCGCCGTCGGCCAGGGTGCCGGCCGGCAGCTTGCCGAGCTTCTCGGCGAACGAGCTGTAGAGGATGTTGTCCTTGGCCGGCGCGGCGGTGAATCCACGCATTTCGGCCAGCACCTTTTCCACCACGAAGGTGGGCGGCAGGATGCCGGCGGTTTCGCGCACGCGCAGGCCTTCCATCACCTGGTCCACCATTACCGGCGCCTTGCCCAGGCGGGCGACGTAGTTCTCCGCGTCGCTGGCCGAGTTCACCGAATGCTGGGTGGCCATGAAGGTGGGGAAGCCGTTCTGGATGCCGAACAGTTGGTTGAGCGGGTAATCGTGGTGGCGGAAGCGCTCGCCCTGCGCCTGGATGGTCAGGAAGTAGTCGAGCACGTCGTAGGAGAGCTGGGCGCTTTCGTCCAGCGCGGCGCGGTCGTAGCCGTGCAGGGTGGCCAGGTCGTCGCGAAGCTTGGCCTGGGTCGCGGCCTCGCGCGCCAGGGAGCGGTCGGTGAGGTCGTCGCTGTACCAGTCCAGCCAGGGCGGCAGGATGCCCAGGCTGGTGAGCATTTCCGGGTCGTCCACGGCGTATTCGATGAACACGCGCTCGTAGAACCAGCCGATCTGCAGCGGCTTGCCGTAGATCGTGTGCAGCACCAGGGCGCTGGCCAGGAGGAAGGCGGCCAGCAGCAGCCAGCGGATGAACCGGAACAGGGTCTTCATGGGCGAACCTCGAGGGGACCGCGGGAAGATACCAGAGCCGCCCACCCGGTCCACCCTGCCGGGCGCCATGCCCTATAAACTGCCGGTATGAACTACCGACACGGCTTCCACGCCGGCAACCACGCGGACGTGCTCAAGCACTTGGTGCTGATCACCCTGCTCGATGCGCTCAAGCGCAAGGAAGCCGCGTTTTTCGTGCTCGACACCCATGCCGGGCGCGGGCGCTACGACCTCACGGGTGGCCAGGCCACCAAGACCGGCGAGGCCAAGTCGGGCATCCGCAAGCTGTGGGCCGCCAAACCCACCGGCCCGTCGGCCCTGGCCCGCTACCTTGCCGCCGTGGCCGCCAGCCAGGCCGGGGCACCCGACAGCTATCCCGGTTCCCCCCTGCTGGTGTCGCAGGCGCTGCGCCCGCAGGACCGCTTCGCCGCCTGCGAAGTAGTGGCCGACGAGGCCACGGCCCTCAAGGCGCTGCTGGCGTCCGACCCGCGCACGCACGTGCACCATCGCGACGGCTATGCCGCCATGAAGGCCATGCTGCCGCCCAAGGACGGCGCCACCCGCTTCGGCCGCGCCCTGGTGCTGGTGGACCCGCCGTACGAGGCCCAGGAGGCCGAGTACCCGCTGATCGTGGCCGCGCTGGGCGACGCCCTGCTGCGCTTCCCGCAGACGATGTTCGCGGTCTGGTACCCGATCAAGCAGCGGCCCAGCCTGCATCCGTTCTTCCGCAAGATGTCGAGCCTGCCGGCCAAGTCGGTGCTGGCGGTGGAGCTGCTGGTGCGCCCCGACGACTCGCCCCTGCGGATGAACGGCAGCGGCATGCTGCTGGTGAACCCGCCCTGGCAGATCGAGAAAGACATCGAACCCGCGTTGAAACCCCTCGCCCAGGCCATGGGCGAAGCCGGCGCTTCCTGGCGCCTCACCTGGTTGAAGCAAGACAAGGCCTGAGCCATGCATCCGATCAAAGCGCGCCGCACCCACTACAGCGAACGCGGCCCCGTGCCGCAGGACGTCATCTCTACGGTTGATTTCGAACTGCCGCCGCTGGCCGAGGGCCACGTGCGCGTGGCCGTGCTGGCCGCGCCCATCAACCCCTCCGACGTGCTCACCCTGACCGGCGAGTACGGCATCCTGCCGCCGCTGCCCGCGGTGGGCGGCAACGAGGGCGTGGGCCGCGTGATCGAAGCCGCGGCGGACGTCACGGTCCCGGCCGTGGGCACCGTGGTGCTGCTGCCGGTGGGCTGCGGCACCTGGACCACCCACCTGGACCTGCCGGCCAAGCACCTGGTCGCCCTGCCCTCGGGCGTGGACCCGGTGCAGCTGTCCATGCTCACGGTGAACCCGCCCACGGCGCTGCTGATGCTCACCGAGTTCGTGGACCTGCAGCCCGGCGACTGGGTGATCCAGAACGCGGCCAATTCCGCCGTGGGCGGCTACCTGGTGCAGCTGGCCAAGCTGCGCGGCATCCACACCATCAACGTGGTGCGCCGCGAATCGGCCGTGGCCGCAGTGAAGGCCAGCGGCGCCGAGCACGTGGTGGTGGACGCCGAGGACCTGCCCAAGCGCGTGCACGCCGTCACCGGCGGCGCGCCGATCAAGCTGGCCATCGATTGCATCGGCGGCGTGGCCACCGAGAACCTGGCGCGCTGCCTCGTGGAAGGCGGCACGCTGGTGAACTACGGCGCCATGAGCGGCGAGCGCTGCATGATCTCGCCGCGCTACTTCGTCTTCCGCGACATCACTCTGCGCGGCTTCTGGCTGTCGCAGTGGTTCAAGAAGGCCGCCCCGGCGCAGCGCGCGGCGGTGTTCGGCGAGATCGCCAAACTCATCGCCGAAGGTAAGCTCGAGGCGCGCGTGCAGGCCACCTACGACCTCGACCACATCAAGCAAGCCGTGCAGGCCGCCGCCAGCGGCGCCCGCGACGGCAAGATCGTGCTAGAACCCAACGGCCCCAGCCGCGCCGCCCTCTGACCCAAAAAAGGGGTCAGAGAATATTTTCGTTTCAAACGCAAATATTCTCTGACCCCTTTTTGACCCCTTTTTGTCCTAGATTTCCTGGTGTGGTGGCGGAGGCTGCGATGATCAAGCCAGACGACGATGCAGCAAGGAAACTGTTTGGCACGTCGGTGGACGCGCTGGACGAAACCGCCCGCAAGGTGGCCCGGCACATCGCCGGACGAAAGCACATCGCGCGCGACACCAGCCTGGACGACCCGGGCACGTCGACCTTTGGCGCAAGGGCTGCCGATGCGGTGGCCGCGTTCGGCGGCTCCTGGCCCTTCATCTTCCTTTTCTTCGCGATGCTCACGGGCTGGATCGCCGTCAATGCGATCCTGCTGGCCCGGATGGGCAGCACCTTCGACCCCTACCCCTACATCCTGCTCAACCTGTGCCTGTCGATGCTGGCGGCCATCCAGGCGCCCATCATCCTGATGTCGCAGAACCGCCAGGCCGAGAAGGACCGCCGCAGCGCGCTGCATGACTACGAGGTCAACCTGAAGGCCGAACTCGAGATCATGATGCTGCACGAGAAGATGGACCTGATGCGCGGCCAGCAGTGGAACGACCTGCTGGCCCTGCAGAACCGCCAGCTGGAACTCCTGGAACGCCTCGCCCCCCGCCCCTAGCCCAGCCGCACAGAAAAAGGGGTCAGAGAACATATGCGTGTGTAACGCATATGTTCTCTGACCCCTTTCATTGGGGGCTATTCGTAGCGGAGGGCTTCGATGGGGTCGAGGCTGGCGGCTTTCGAGGCCGGCATGATGCCGAACACCACGCCCACCAGCGCCGAGAACCCGGCCGCCGCAATGATCGCCCACAGCGGCACCGACGCCGGCGGGAAGCCGGGGATCAGGCTGGCCACGCCCAGGCCGATGCCGATGCCCAGCACGATGCCGATCAGCCCGCCCAGCAGCGCCAGCAGCCCCGCCTCAAGCAGGAACTGCACCAGGATGTCCCGCCGCGTCGCGCCAAGCGCCTTGAGGATGCCGATCTCGCGGGTGCGCTCGGTCACCGACACCAGCATGATGTTCATGATGCCGATGCCGCCCACCAGCAGCGAAATGCTGACGATGCCGGCCAGCACCGCGGTGGCGGTGGCGGTGATGCTTTCGAACTGCTTGACGAACGAATCGGCCGCCTCGACCCGGAAGTCGTCCTCTTCGCCCGGCCGGATCTTGCGCGACACCCGGATGGCCCGTTTGGTGCGCTCGCGCAGCGCCTCGACGTCCGCCAGGCCGACCGCGGTGAACGACACCGACATGCGCGGCAGGACGTTGTTGCCGGTCATCGCCCGGCCCACGTCGAACGGGATCAGCACGATGCTGTCCTGGTTGAAGCCGAATATCTCACCCCGCTTCTCCATCACCCCGACTACCTTGAACCACTCGCTGCCGACCCGGATGAACTCGCCGATCGGGTCGTCGGGCAGCTCAAGGTCCTCGATCACCTTGGCGCCGATGACGGCCACGCGGCGCCGGCCGACGTCGTCGCTGGCGACGATGAAGCGGCCCTTCGCGGGGTAGTTGCCGCGCACGGCCGGATACTCGGCCGTGGTGGCCAGCACCTGCGGGCTGGCCGAGCGGCCACGGTAGCCGGCGGCCGCCAGCGGGATGAACATGGTCGGCACCACCTGGTCCACGCCGGCCACGCGGTAGCGCAGCGTGTCCACGTCGTTGAAGCTCAGCCGGTTTTCCTTGCCCACGCTGGCCTCGGCGAACGGCGTGTAGGCCTGCAGCGTGAGCGTGCTGCCGCCGAGGTCGGCGAACTGGTCGGAGATGGACTTGGAAAAGCCCTGCACCAGCGACACCACCGCGATCACCGATGCGGTGCCGATCAGGATGCCCAGCGTGGTGAGGAAGCTGCGCATCCGGTGGCCCATCAGGCTGGTGAGCGCGGCGCGGAATGCTTCGATGAAGGCGTACATCAGTGGCCTCCCTGGGCCGCGCCCGGGACGCGGGGCGGATTGAGCGTGTCCTGGACGATCTTGCCGTCGTTCACGCGCAGCGTGCGCTTGCAGTAGGCGGCGATGTCGGGTTCATGGGTCACCACCACCACGGTCTGGCCGCTGCGGTGCACTTCGTCGAACAGCGCCATGATTTCCGCCGAGGTGCGCGAATCGAGGTTGCCGGTGGGCTCGTCGGCCAGCAGGATCGACGGCTTGCCCACCAGCGCGCGCGCCACGGCCACGCGCTGGCGCTGGCCGCCGGACAGCTGGTTGGGGCGATGGGCCAGGCGACCCCCCAGGCCCACCTGCACCAGCGCCTCGGTCGCCAGCCGCTTGCGCTCGCTGCGCGGCATGCCGCGGTACACCAGCGGCTGCATCACGTTCTCGAGCACCGTCAGGCGCGGCAGCAGGTGGAAGCTCTGGAACACGAAGCCGATCTCCTGGTTGCGCACCTGCGCCAACTCGTTGTCGTTCATGGTGGAGGTGTCGCGACCGTTGAGCACGTAGCTGCCTTCGCTGGGCGTGTCCAGGCAGCCGATCAGGTTCATCAGCGTGGACTTGCCCGAGCCCGACGGGCCAATCAGCGCCACGTACTCGTTGCGACCGATGTGCAGGTCGACGCCGGCCAGGGCCATCAGCGTCTCCTCGCCCATCACGTAGCGCTTGACGATGCCGGTGAGCTGGATCATCAGTCGGTGACCTCGACCTCGATGTCGCTCTCGTCGGCGGCATCGCTGTCCTTGTCGGCCTTTTCTTCCAGCTTGCTCACGCGCTCACCGTCCACCAGGCCGCGCACCACCTTGCCCGGGCCGGTGATGACGCGGTCGCCGGCCTTGAGGCCCGACGTGATCTCTTCCCACTTGTCGTCCGACAGCCCCACTTCCACCGTGACCCTGCGGGCCAGGCCGTCGCGATCCAGCCAGACGAAGCGCGTGGCCTTCTTGTCCTCGTCCACGTCGGTGCCCACGGCTTCCACCGGCACGGCCAGCTTGTTGCCGCCGTCGCCCAGGAAGATGTCGGCGCGCGCGCTCATTCCCGAGCGCAGGGCGATGTCCTTGGGCGCCTGCAGCAGGGCCGTCACTTCATACGACCGGCCCTGGTTGACCAGCGTCGGCGCCAGGGCGATCTGGTGCACCTTGCCCACCAGGGCCAGCTCGGGATAGGCGGCCGCGTACACGTTCACGTCCTGGCCCAGCGCGATCTTGGACACGTCGGCCTCGTCCACCATCAGCTCGGCCTGGATGGCCGAGGTGTCGGCGATCTTCATCAGCTGCGCGCCGGCGAAAGCGTTGGTCGAGGCGATCGCGGTTTCGCCGACCTTGATCGGCAGCGCCACGATGACGCCGCTGATCGGCGAGCGGATGTCGGTCTTGCTGAACTGGTCGCGCGCCGCGCCCAGGATGGCGTCGGCGCGGCGCCGCGCCAAAGCGCGGCGCTTGAGCTCGACCCGGGTGAGGTAGC
>JANOJQ010000147.1:0-31742 GCA_031418815.1 Lysobacteraceae bacterium | reverse complement strand
GGCGCGCACTACCTGGACATCACCGGCGAGATCGACGTCTTCGCCCACTGCCACGCGCAGGACGCCCGCGCGAAGGCAAAGGACATCGTGGTGCTGCCTGGCTCGGGTTTCGACGTGGTGCCCACCGACTGCCTGGCCGCGCAGCTCAAGCGCGAACTGCCCGGCGCCGAATCGCTGGTGTTGGCCTTCGAAGCCGGCGGCGGCCCCAGCCCCGGCACCGCCAAGACCAGCGTGGAGGGCCTGGGCGGCGGTGGCCGTGCCCGCATCAATGGCGAGATGACCCGGGTGCCGCTGGCGTGGAAGACGCGCACGTTCGAGCGCGACGGCGAGCAGCGCTTCGCCATGACCATCCCCTGGGGCGACGTGTACACCGCGTTCTTGTCCACCGGCATCCCCAACATCGAGGTCTACATGGGCGTGCCGCCGAAAACGGCGTCGCGCCTGCGCCGGCTGCGCCTGCTGGGTCCGCTGCTTGGGCTCGGGCCGGTGCAGGCCTTCCTCAAGGCCCAGGTCGCCAAGCGCGTGCGCGGGCCGTCCGAAAGCACCCGAGGCAAGACCGGCTGCGTGGTGTGGGGCGAGGCGCGCGACGCCCAGGGCCGCGAGGTCAAGCGCCGGCTGCGCACCCCCAACGGCTACGAGGTCACGGTCACGGCGGCGCTGGGCATCGTCGAGCGCCTGCTGGGCGGCGAGCGCCCTGCTGGCGGCTACTACACGCCGTCGAAGCTGATGGGCGCCAACTACGTGCTGGGCCTGCCCGGCGTGACCCTCGACTGAACCGCAGCCTGGCCACCGCCGGGCTGCGCTTGGCAGCGGCCCGCGTTGCCTCTACGCTTCGCTGGCCCGGACCCGGGCGACCACTGGAGTAGAACCATGCGCATGCCCGCCATCATCATCGGCGCCATCCTGCTCATCATCGGCGGCCTCATCACGGCCGGCGTGTTCAAGTTCCAGAGCACCGAAAAGGTCGCCGACATCGGCCCGATCGAAATCAGCAAGACCGACACCAAGACCCCGCCCATCAACCTGGGCTGGGTGCT
Source organism: Lysobacteraceae bacterium (assembly GCA_031418815.1). Taxonomy (GTDB): domain Bacteria; phylum Pseudomonadota; class Gammaproteobacteria; order Xanthomonadales; family Xanthomonadaceae; genus Arenimonas. Next base: position 30,705 of record JANOJQ010000147.1, on the reverse strand, counting down.
GATCGGCGTTGGCGCCGTCGCCCTCGTGATCGGCGTGGCCAGCAAGAAGTAACCCAGGAAACCCCATGAACCAGCCTGCTCCCCGCGCGACGCCGAAACTCGGTCCGATTCCCACCCTCATTTTCGCGTCGCGCTGGCTGCAGCTGCCGCTGTACCTGGGCCTGATCCTGGCCCAGTGCGTTTACGTATTCCTGTTCATGAAGGAATTGGCGCACCTGATCACGGACGCCAACATCCTCACCGAAATGGGGATCATGCTGCTGGTGCTGGGCCTGATCGACGTGGTGATGATCTCCAACCTGCTGATGATGGTGATCGTCGGTGGCTACGAGACCTTTGTTTCCCGCCTGAACCTGCAGGGCCACCCGGACCAGCCCGAGTGGCTGAGCCACGTCAACGCTTCGGTGCTCAAGGTGAAGCTGGCGATGGCCATCATCGGCATCTCCTCGATCCACCTGCTCAAGACCTTCATCGAAGCCGGCGCCCTGGGCGGCGTGCCGCTGTGCAGCAGCCAGGCTGGCGTCGAGGCCATGCGCTTCATGGTCGAGATCGGCTCCAAGGAAAAGGGCTGCACCAACGTCACCGCCGTGGGCGTGATGTGGCAGACCATCATCCACACCATCTTCATCCTGTCGGCGGTCGGCATTGCGTGGACCGATCGCCTGATGTCGCACGCCGCCAAGCCGGCCGCAAGAAACCCGTTCTGACCGCGTTTTCCCGACGGTAACGGCTCCTGGCGCCGGTACAATGGCGCCATGGATGTTTCCCACCTCTTAGACGAACTCAACCCGGCCCAGCGCGAAGTGGTTTCCGCGCCGCCCGGCCATGCCCTGGTGCTGGCGGGCGCGGGCTCGGGCAAGACCCGCGTGCTCACCCACCGCATCGGCTGGCTGCACGAAGTGGTGGGCGTGCCGGCGCACGGCATCCTGGCCGTCACCTTCACCAACAAGGCCGCGGCCGAGATGCGCGGCCGGGTCGAGGCGCTGCTGCGCAACGGCGCGCGCGGCATGTGGATCGGCACCTTCCACGGCCTGGCGCACCGCCTGCTGCGCCTGCACTGGCAGGAGGCCGGCCTGCCCGAGTCCTTCCAGGTGCTCGACCAGGACGACCAGGTGCGCCTGCTCAAGCGCATCAGCGCCGACCTCGAACTCGACGAAGGCCGCTTCCCGCCGCGCCAGATGGCCTGGTGGATCAACGCGCAGAAGGACGAAGGCCGGCGCCCGAAGCACATCCAGCCGGCGGCCGGCGACCTCTTCGGCTCCACCATGCTCAAGGTCTACGAGGCCTACCAGGCGCGCTGCCAGCGTGCCGGCCTGGTGGACTTCGCCGAACTGCTGCTGCGCGCGCACGAGCTGTGGCTTGAACACCCGGTGCTGCTGCACCACTACCAGCAGCGCTTCCGCCACCTGCTGGTGGACGAGTTCCAGGACACCAACGCCATCCAGTACGCCTTCGTGCGCGTGCTGGCGGGTGACAGCGGCGAAGTGTTCGTGGTGGGCGACGACGACCAGGCCATCTACGGCTGGCGCGGCGCGAAAGTGGAAAACGTGCAGCGTTTCCTGAAGGACTACCCCGGCGCGCGCACGCTCAAGCTCGAGCAGAACTACCGCTCCACCGGCAACATCCTGGCCGCCGCCAACGCGGTGATCACCCACAACCCCGACCGCCTCGGCAAGCAGCTTTGGACCGCCGACGGCGATGGCGAGCCGATCGACCTGTTCGCGGCCTACAGCGAAGTGGACGAAGCCCGCTTCGTCATTGACCGCGTGCAGGCCTGGATCCGCGACGGCGGCAGCGCCGGCGACAACGCCGTGCTTTACCGGTCCAACGCCCAGTCGCGCGCCATCGAAGAACAGCTGGTGCAGGCCGGCCTGCCGTACCGCGTGTACGGCGGCCAGCGCTTCTTCGAGCGCATGGAAATCAAGGACGCGCTGGCCTACCTGCGACTGATCACCAACCGCGCCGACGACGCCGCCTTCGAGCGCGCCGTGAACACGCCGCCGCGCGGCATCGGCGGCAAGACGCTCGACGAGGTCCGCCGCCACGCCCGTGACAAGGCCGTGCCGCTGTGGGACGCCGCCGTGGCGCTGTCCAGCGGCAGCGATCTGCCGGGCCGCGCCCGCAACGCCCTGCGCGCCTTCGCCGACCTGGTGGACGCGCTGCAGGCCGGCACCGCCGAGTCGCCGCTGCACGAACAGTTCGACCACGTGATCGCCAACTCCGGCCTGCGCGCGCACTACGCCGCCGAGTCCAAGGGCCAGCTCGATTCGCGCACCGAGAACCTCGATGAACTGGTGTCGGTGGCGAGCCGCTTCGAGCGCCGCGACGACGAGGCCAGCGCCGAGATGACCGAGCTGGTGGCCTTCCTCAGCTACGCCTCGCTGGAGGCCGGCGAAGGCCAGGCCGAGGCCGGCGAAGATGGCGTGCAGCTGATGACTCTGCACAGCGCCAAAGGCCTGGAGTTCCCGCAGGTGTTCCTGGTGGGCCTGGAGGAGGGCCTGTTCCCGAGCGCGAAGTCCGTGGACGAGTCCGGGCGCCTCGAGGAAGAGCGACGCCTGGCCTACGTCGGCCTGACGCGCGCCCGCCAGAAGCTGGTGCTCACCTACGCCGAGACGCGCCGCCTGCACGGCATGGAGATGTACGGCACGCCCTCGCGCTTCCTGCGCGAGATCCCGCCGGCCCTGGTGCGCGACGTGCGCCCCAAGGTCAGCGCCAGCCGGCCTTCTTACGGCCCACCGCGCGCCGCGGCGCTGGTGGACACCGGCGGCGGCCCCTCGCTGCGCCTGGGCCAGAGGGTGCTGCACTCCAGCTTCGGCGAGGGCGTGGTGATGGACGCCGAGGGCAGCGGCGCCCACGCCCGCATCCAGGTCAACTTCGAGCGCGGCGGCGCCAAGTGGCTGGTGCTGGGCTACGCCAACCTCCAGCCCCTCTGACCCCTCCCACACCGCATAATCCGGCCTTGTCAGGGAAACGGGTGGAACCATGAAACGACGTGAACTCCTGCGCGGCGCCGGCCTGGCCGCCGTGGCTACCGGCCTGGCCGCCTGCGGCGCACGCCCCGAGGGCGCTGCGGGCGCGCCGGCGTCCAGCCAGACCTTCACCTGGAAGATGGTCACCTCCTGGCCGACCAACTTCCCCGGCCTGGGCACCGGCGCCGCCAGCCTGGCCGCGATGATCACGCAGGCCTCCGGTGGGCGGCTCACCGTCAAGGTCTACGGTGCCGGCGAACTGGTGCCGGCGTTCGAAGTGTTCGACGCCGTCAGCCGCGGCACCGCCGAGATGGGCCACTCCGCCAGCTACTACTGGAAGGGCAAGGCCGCAGCCGCGCCCTTCTTCTGCGCCGTGCCGTTCGGACTCAACGCGCAGGAAATGAACGGCTGGCTTTACAACGGCGGCGGGCTGGAACTGTGGCGTGAACTGTATGCGCCGTTCGGCCTGGTGCCTTTCCCCGCCGGCAACACCGGCGTGCAGATGGCCGGCTGGTTCCGCAAGCCGATCGAATCGCTGGCCTCGCTCAAGGGCCTGAAGATGCGCATCCCCGGCCTGGGCGGTGAAGTGATGGCGCGCGTGGGCGCCACGCCGGTGAACCTGCCGGGTGCGGAGATCTTCAGCGCGCTGCAGTCGGGCGCCCTGGATGCGGCCGAATGGGTGGGGCCCTACAACGACCTCGCCTTCGGCCTGCATCGCGCCGCGAAGTTCTGCTACTACCCGGGCTGGCAGGAGCCGGGGCCCACGCTGGAGTGCATGGTCAACAAGGCCGCGCTCGACACCTTGCCCAAGGACCTGCAGGAGATCGTTGCGCTGTGCTGCCGCGCGGTGAACGACGCGATGCTGGCCGAGTACACCGCGCGCAACCAGCAGGCGCTCGATTCGCTGGTGCGCGAACACGGCGTCGAGCTGCGCCAGTTGCCCGCCGACGTGCTGCTGGCGCTGCGCAAGGCGTCCGAGAAGGTGCTGGAGGAAGTGGCCGCGGCCGACCCGCTGGCGCGCCGCGCGCTCGATTCGCTGCGCGCCTTCCGCTCGCAGGCCAAGGCCTGGCACGCGGTGTCGGAAGAGTCGTACTACGCCAACCGCGGCTGATCAGCCCAGGTGGGCGTCGGGCCGGTAGCGCTCCATGAAGCGCTCCGGCCGGGCGATCGGCCCGAAGTCGTACTTCGCATACAGCCCGTGCGCGTCGCTCGTGGCCAGCAGGAAACGGCGCAGGCCCTGCAGGTCGGGATGCGCGAGGATCGCGGACATCAGCGCCTGCGAAACGCCGCGGCCGCGGAACGCCGGCAGCACGAACACGTCCGCCAGGTAGCCAAAGGTCGCTCGGTCGGTGACCACGCGCGCGAAGCCTACCTGCGAATCATCCAGCAACGCACTGAAGCACAGCGAATGCCGCGCTGCGCGCTCCACCCGCTCGCGGCCGATGCCGCGGCACCAGTACGCGTCGCGGCTCAGGAAGCCGTGCACCACGTCCAGGTCGACGTCGGCGAAGTCGCAGCTGATGCGCAGCTCAGCCATACAGCCATTCCGGCAGGCCGGTGGCCAGCACCGGGAAGACCGCCACCAGCGCCAGCATCAGCAGCTGCAGGCCGATGAAGGGCACCACGCCGCGGTAGATGTCGCTGGTGAGCACTTCGGGCGGCGCCACGCCGCGCAGGTAGAACAGCGCGAAACCGAACGGCGGGGTCAGGAACGAGGTCTGCAGGTTCACGGCCATCATCACGCCCAGCCACACCGGGTCCACGCCCAGGGCCAGCAGCACGGGCCCGACGATCGGCACCACGACGAAGATGATCTCGATGAAGTCGATCACGAACCCCAGCAGGAACATCAGCACCATCACCGCCACCACCGCGCCCCATTTGCCGCCGGGCAGGGACGTCAGCGTCTCGTGCACCAGGTCGTCGCCGCCGTAGCCGCGGAACACCAGCGAGAACAGCGCCGCGCCCACCAGGATCGCGAACACCATCGCCGTCACCTTCACCGTTTCGGCGCCGACTTCGAACAGGCGCTTGAGCCCGAGCCGGCCATACAGCGCCGCGAACGCGGTGGCGCCCACGGCGCCCACGGCCGCGGCTTCGCTGGCCGTGGCGATGCCGCCCAGGATCGAGCCGAGCACCAGCCCGATCAGCGCGAGCGCCGGCAGGATGGCCTTGGCCAGGTCGCCGGCCGAGCGCGGGGTCAGGTCGCGCAGCGCCGGCGCGCGCTCGGGCTGCCGCCACGCCACCCACAGCACGTAGGCCAGGTACAGGACCACCAGCCCCAGGCCCGGCACCAGTGCGCCGGCGAACAGGTCGCTCACCGACACCGAATCGGGCGCGAAGGTGCCCTGCTTGAGCTGCGCCTGCTGGTAGGCGTTGCCCAGCTGGTCGCCCAGCAGCACCAGCACGATCGAAGGCGGGATCACCTGGCCCAGCGTGCCCGATGCGCAGATGGCGCCGGACGCCAGGCGCGGGCAGTAGCCGTTGCGCAGCATGGTGGGCAGCGAAATGAGCCCCATCGCCACCACCGTGGCGCCGACGATGCCGGTGGACGCGGCCAGCAGGGCGCCCACCAGCAGCACCGCCACCACCAGGCCGCCGCGCTTGCGCCCGAACAGCGACGCCACGGCCTCGAGCAGCGATTCGGCGATGCGCGAGCGCTCCAGCATGATGCCCATGAACACGAACAGCGGCACCGCCACCAGGGTCTCGTTGGTCATCACGCCGAAGAGGCGGTTCGGGAAGGCCTCCAGGAAGCTGGCGTCGAAGTTGCCCAGCACCATGCCCAGGCCCGCCACCAGCAGCGCCACCCCGCCCAGCACGAACGCCACCGGGAAGCCGCTGGCCAGGCCCGCGAACAGGCCCAGCAGCAGCAGCACGAGCATCAGCACGTGCTGGTCGTGCAGGCTCATGCCGTTTCGTCCGACCGGGCGCGCTGCAGTGCGCGCAGCGTCTCGGCCACCGCCTGCAGCATCAGCAGGGCCGCCGACAGCGGCAGCAGCGACTTGAGCAGGTACACGCCAGGCAGGCCGCCCGGGTCACGCGAACCTTCGCGCGCGGACCAGCTGGCGCCCACGTAGTCCCAGCTCATGGCGACCATGAATACGCAGAAGGGCAGCAGCAGCAACACCATGCCGGCGAACTCCACCCAGGCGCGCGTGCGCGGCGTCCAGCGCTGCGAGAACACGTCCACGCGCACGTGCGCGCCGTGCCTGAGCGCATAGGCCAGGCCCAGCAGGAACAGCGCGGCGTGCAGCCACAGCACGCCTTCCTGCGCCGCCACCGAGCCCAGGCCCAGCGCGTAGCGCACCCCCACCAGGCCGAACGACAGCGCCACCAGCGCGATCGCCAGCAGGGCGGCGAAGCGCCCGGCGGCGTCGGTCAGCGCGTCGGCGGCGCGCACCAGCGGCGCGAAGCGGCTCAATCCCATTCGTAGAGGGTCCAGTGCACCGGCGACACGCGCGGGTCGCGGTCGTCGCGGTTGAGCTTGCCGTTGCCGTCGGTGTCCATCAGGTAGTAGGACGGGCCGCGGCTGGGGGTCACCTTGACCATGTAGACGCGGCCGTTCTGCCGGTACTCCTCGACGCGGTCGCCGTTGCCTTCGGTGCGGATGCTGACGGTGGGCGGGTCGTCCTTGGCTGCTTCGGCGACGGCCTTGGGCGGAATGGGCGCCTGTGCCACCGGTTCGGCGGCCGCGGTGTCCTGGGCGGCGAGGGCGAGCAAAAGCGACAGCAACAGGGTCATGGCGGCGAGCCTCGGGCGGGCCTTCGAGGATGGCGCATGCGACGCGGGCGCTCAAGGGCCGGGAGGCTTAAAATCCCGGCATCGTCCCGCCAGGCCCCGCCATGTCCCGCCTCGTCCTGATCGACGGCTCGTCCTACCTCTACCGCGCCTTCCACGCGCTGCCGCCCCTGACTGCGCCCGACGGCACGCCCACCGGCGCGCTGTTTGGCATCGTCAACATGCTGCGCGCCACGCTGAAGGAAAACCCCGACTTCACCGCCTTCGTGGTGGATGCCTCGGGCCCCACCTTCCGCGACGAGATGTACCCGCAATACAAGGCCCAGCGCCCGCCGATGCCCGACGACCTGCGGGCCCAGGTGGAACCGATGATGAAGATCGTCGAGGCGCTGGGCTTCCCGATCCTGCGCGTGTCCGGCGTCGAGGCCGACGACGTGATCGGCACGCTGGCGCTGCAGGCCCATGCGGCCGGCATCCCGGTCACCATCTCCACCGGCGACAAGGACTTCGCGCAGCTGGTGCGGCCCGGCATCACGCTCACCAACACCATGACCGGCAGCGTGCTGGACGATGCCGGCGTGATGGAAAAGTTCGGCGTGCGCCCCGACCAGGTGGTCGACCTGCTGTCGCTGATGGGCGACAGCGTGGACAACATCCCGGGCGTGGACAAATGCGGGCCCAAGACCGCCGCCAAGTGGCTGGTCGAGTACGGCACGATGGACGCGGTGATGGCCAACGCCGACAAGATAGGCGGCAAGATCGGCGAGAACCTGCGCGCCGCGCTGGGCCGCCTGCCGCTGAACCAGCGCCTGGTGACCATCAAGACCGACGTGGCGCTGGACCAGGCGCCCACCGACCTGAAGCTGCGCACCCGCGACCTCGAGGCGCTGCGGGAGCTGTATGCGCGCTACGGCTTCGGCGCTGCGCTGCGCGAGATCGAAGGCAAGGCCGCGCCCGCTGGCCCCGGCCCGCGCGCCGCCGCACCCGCCGCCGTGGATGATGCGCCGCCGGACCCGGCGCTGGCGGCGCCCGGCGAGTACGAGTGCGTGCTCGACATGGCGCACCTCCAGGCGTGGATCGTGCAGCTGCAGGCCGCGCCGCTGGTGTCGTTCGACACCGAAACCGATTCGCTCGACCCGATGCGCGCCAACCTCGTCGGCCTGAGCTTCGCGGTGGAACCGGGCCAGGCCTGCTACATCCCGGTGGCGCACGACTACCCGGGCGCGCCGGCGCAGCTGGACCGCAGCGCGGTGCTGGAAGCCCTGCGGCCGATGTTCGAGGACGCCGGCAAGCCCAAGCTCGGCCAACACGGCAAGTACGACCTGCACATCCTGCGCCGGCACGGCGTGGCGGTGCAGGGCTACGCCGAAGACACGATGCTCGAGAGCTTCGTGTTCAACGCCGGCGGCCAGCGCCACGACATGGACACGCTGGCGCAGAAATACCTCGGCTACACCACCATCAAATACGAACAGGTGGCCGGCAAGGGCGCCAAGCAGATCCTGTTCTCGCAGGTGGCGCTGGACGACGCGACCAAATATGCCGCCGAAGACGCCGACGTCACCCTGCGCCTGCACCGCGTGCTGTCGGCGAAGCTGGCGGCGATTCCTTCGCTGGAAAACGTCTACCGCGACATCGAGATGCCGCTGGTGCCGGTGCTCGAGCGCATGGAGGCCACCGGCGTGCTGGTGGACTCGGCCGAACTCAAGCGCCAGAGCGCCGACCTGTCCACGCGCATGCTGGCCGCGCAGCAGCGCGCGCACGAGATCGCCGGCCGCGCCTTCAACCTCGATTCGCCCAAGCAGCTGGGCCAGCTGCTGTTCGAGGAGTTGAAGCTGCCGGCGCTGGTGAAGACGCCCACCGGCGCGCCTTCCACCAACGAGGAAGCGCTGGAGGCCATCGCCGACCAGCACGAGCTGCCGCGCCTCGTCCTGGACTACCGCGGCCTGGCCAAGCTGCGCAACACCTACACCGACAAGCTGCCCGGGATGGTGAACCCGGAAACGGGCCGCGTGCACACCAGCTACCACCAGGCCGGCGCCGCCACCGGCCGCCTGAGCTCGAACGACCCGAACCTGCAGAACATCCCGATCCGCAGCGAGGACGGCCGCCGCATCCGCACTGCCTTCATCGCGCCGCCGGGGCGCCGCATCGTCGCCTGCGACTACTCGCAAATCGAGCTGCGCATCATGGCGCACCTCTCGGGCGATCCCGGCCTGGTGGCTGCATTCGAAGGCGGACTGGACGTGCACCGCGCCACCGCCGGCGAAGTGTTCGGCGTGCCGGTGGACCAGGTGTCGGGCGACCAACGACGCGCCGCCAAGGCCATCAACTTCGGCTTGATGTACGGCATGAGCGCCTTCGGCCTGGCCAAGCAGCTGGGCATCGGTCGCGGCGAGGCGCAGGACTACATCGCGCTGTACTTCAACCGCTATCCGGGCGTGCGCGAGTACATGGACAGCGCCCGCCAGCAGGCGCGCGACCACGGCTACGTCGAAACGGTGTTCGGCCGCCGCCTGCAGCTCAACGAAATCCACTCGCGCAACCAAGCCCAGCGCGCGGGCGCCGAACGCGCCGCCATCAATGCGCCGATGCAGGGCACGGCGGCCGACATCATCAAGCGCGCCATGGTGACGGTGCACCACTGGCTGGCGGGGCACGCCGACCGCGCAGCGATGCTGATGCAGGTGCACGACGAACTGGTGTTCGAGGTGGACGCGGATTTCGTCGACGAACTGGTGGCCCGGGTCCGCGGCCTGATGGAGTCGGCGGCGCAGCTGAAGGTGGCGCTGGTGGTTGACGTGGGAACGGGCCTGAACTGGGACCAGGCGCACTGATTTAGCGTGACGCAATTCACCTTGTTTATCAGCCGGTTGCCGGCGAATGAATGCGTCCTGAATCCAACAATTAATTAACCAACCCGTTCACGAACTTCTCATTGTCCGGGGTGTCTACTAGGCGTGTCGGATGCAAGGTCCGACGCAGGATCACTCCCTCCCCTGAGTGGATCCAACCCGGAGCCGGGCTCTCCCCAGCCTTAGGCTCCACCTGACCCCGCGGGCTTCCCCTGGCCCGCGGGGTTTTTATTGCCCGCTCTACCAGTCCCGCGGCACCAGGTAGTCGGCGAGGCGGGCCTCCGGGCTGCCGGGCTCCGGGGTCCAGGCGTATTCGAAGCGCACGCGCGGCGGCAGGCTCATCAGGATCGACTCGGTACGCCCGCCGCTCTGCAGGCCGAACAGCGTGCCGCGGTCCCACACCAGATTGAATTCGACGTAGCGGCCGCGGCGGTAGAGCTGGAACTCGCGCTCGCGCTCGCCGTACGGCGTGTCCTTGCGGCGCTCGACAATCGGCAGATAGGCGTCCAGGAACGCGTCGCCCACCGCGCGGGTGTAGGCGAAGCTTTGTTCGAAGCCATCGGCATGCAGGTCGTCGTAGAACAGCCCGCCCACGCCGCGCGCTTCGTTGCGGTGCTTGAGGAAGAAGTACTTGTCGCACCAGGCCTTGTGCTCGGCGTAGCGGGTGGCGCCGAACGGCGCGCAGGCCTCGCGCGCCACGGCGTGCCAGTGCCGCACGTCTTCGTCCACGGGATAGAAGGGCGTGAGGTCGAAGCCGCCGCCGAACCACCAGATCGGGTCGCGGCCCTCGGGACGCGCCTCGAAGTAGCGCACGTTCGCGTGCGCCGTGGGTACGTGCGGGTTGCGCGGGTGGATCACCAGCGACACGCCCACGGCCCGCCACGGCGCGCCCGCCAGCTCGGGACGGTGCGCGGTGGCCGAAGGGGGAAGGGTGGCGCCGGACACATCCGAGAATCCCACGCCCGCCTGTTCGAACACCGCGCCTTCCTTCAGCACGCGCGAACGACCACCGCCGCCCAGGGACGGGCCAGTGTCACGGGAGGCAGGATGCCGGGAGTGACCGCCGCCCTCCGGCCGCTGCCACTCGTCCTGCGCGAACCGGCCGCCGTCCACGGCCTCGAAGCCGGCGCACAGGCGGTCCTGGAGCAACTGGAGGTAGGCGTGCACGGCGGCGAAGTCGGTCATGTCGGGGCGGGCTGGGGACTGGCCCGCATGATAGCCGCCCGGGCCGCCGGCTATAATCACGCCCAGCAATGGACCCCCAACCCCTTCCTTCTGCCCGCCTGCGCGTTGTCCCCGAAGCGCACGACGAGGCCCTGATCGCCTTCCAGTTCCGGCCCGTCGAGGCCTCGCCGCTGTCGATCGACTGCGCGCGGCTGGCGGGTCCGGACGCCGAAAGCTGGCTGGCCGGCGCGGTTGGCGAATCGGCCGAAACGCGCGGCGCCGCCTGGGCGCACGGCGTCCACTACGCCATGGTCGCCCTGGTGGTGGACGAAGCCGACGGCGACATCGAAACCGCCGCCGCCCAGGCCTACGAGCGCCTGCTGGTGGCCGTGCGGCCGTCGGAGCATCCCTACCTGCTGCGCATCTGGAATTATTTCCCGGCCATCAACCGCGGCGAAGGCGACGACGAACGCTACCGCCGCTTCTGCGTCGGCCGCGCGCGCGCCGTGGACGGCATGTTCAACGACCCGCCGCCGGCCGCCACCGCGATCGGCGCCGACGGTGAACCCGGCCGCCTGCAGGTGGTGGCGCTGTGCTCGCGCGCCCCGGCCGTGGCGCTGGAAAACCCGCGCCAGACCCCGGCCTGGCAGTACCCGCGCGAACACGGCCCGGTGCCGCCCGGCTTCTCGCGCGGCGCGCTGCTTGATGCCGACACCGACACGCCGCGCCTGCTGGCTTCCGGCACCGCCAGCATCGTCGGCCACGTCTCGCAGCACGTGGGCGACTGCGCCGCGCAGCTGCGCGAATCGCTGGCCAACCTCGACGCGCTGATGGCGCAGGCCGCGGAAAAATCCGGCCAGGCCTTCCGCCGCGAAAACTGCGAGGCCCTGCGCATCTACCTGCGCCACGCCAGCGACCTGGCCGCGGCCCAGGTCGTGATGGCCGACAGCGGCATCCCCGCCGCGCGCATCACCTACCTGCGCGGCGACATCTGCCGCCGCGAGCTCGACGTCGAGCTCGAGGGCGTGTTCGCGGCCGGTTGAAGAGCGTTTTTTGACACGGATTGACGCGGATGCACGCGGATAAAAGCAGATAGAGCGTCAAACATTCTTGAAGCTTTATCCGTGTTCATCCGCGTCAATCCGTGGCCAAAAGCATTACTCTTTCAGCGTTCGCTCGAACAGCTGCAGGATGCGCCGGTACTGGTCGTACCAGCTTTCCGGGTGCTGGTAGGCGTGGCGCTCGAGCGGGTAGCTGGCCAGTTCCCAGTGGTCCTTCTTCAGTTCGATCAGCCGCTGCGCCAGCCGCACCGAGTCCTGGTACAGCACGTTGTCGTCGATCATGCCGTGGCTGATCAGCAGGTGGCCGCGCAGGTTCTGCGCGTACTCGATCGGCGACGACTTCGCGTAGGCCTCGGGGTCGAGCTCGGGCGTGTTGAGGATGTTGGACGTGTATTCGTGGTTGTAGCTGGTCCAGTCGGTGACCGGACGCAGCGCCGCGCCGGCGACGAAGGCCTCGGGTGCGCGGAACAGCGCCATGAAGCTCATGAAGCCGCCGTAGCTGCCGCCGTAGATGCCCACCTTGGCGCGGTCGCCCTGGTGCTGGGCCACCAGGTAGTCAACGCCGTCCAGGTAGTCCTCGAGCTCGGGGTGGCCCATCTGCCGGTAGATGGCCGTGCGCCAGTCGCGGCCGTAGCCGGCGGAGGCGCGGTAGTCCATGTCCAGCACGATGAAGCCGCGCTCGACCAGCAGCTGGTGGAACATCTGTTCACGGAAGTAGTTCGGGTAGCGGTCGCTGACGTTCTGCAGGTAGCCGGCGCCGTGCACGAACATCACCACCGGGTATTTCCTGCCTGCCTCGAGCGTCGCCGGGCGATAGAGCTTGGCCCACACCTCCTCCGCGCCGTGCTTGGACGGCACGCGCACCGTCTGCGGCGCCAGCCAGGTGCGCGCCTTGAAGTCGGCGCTGCGGGTGTCGGTGAGCTTCACCGCGTCGCCGCCCGCCACCGGCTGCACCGCCAGCTGTGGCGGCGTGTGGTGGGCCGACCAGCGCAGTAGCAGCTGGCGGCCGTCGGGCGAGAGGCTGAAGTCCTCGACGCCGTCGAGCGCGGTGACCTCGCGCACGTCGCCGCCATTGCCCGGCACCGCGCACACTTCGTAATCACCCGGGCGCGCGCGGTTGCAGATGACGTAGGCGGTGGCGCCGTCGGGCGACCACGCCGGCGCAGAGGCCTCCCAGCGGCCCGAGGTCAGGCGCTTGGCGCGCTCGCCGGGCACGATCGTGTACAGGTGCGAATAGCCCGTTTCCTCGGACAGGAACCACAGCGTGCGGCCACCGGGCAGCCAGCCGAATTCATTGAAGGTCCAGTTGATCCAGGCGTCGTCGGTGAGCCGGTGCGCGGACTGCAGCTTGCCGCCGGCGAAGTCCACCGTGGCGATCCAGCGGTCCTTGTTGTCCACCGCGCGCGCCATCAGCGCCACGGCGCTGCCGTCGGCGTTCCACTCCATCGCCTCCACGCGCACGGTGCGCTCGCCGGCCAGCGGCTCGAGCTTGGCGGCCTTGCGCAGTGCGGCCAGCGGGTCGGTGGTGATGCCGGGCAGGGCCGACAGCGGGAGATCCCGCACGCTGTTGTCGCGCAGGTCCACCAGCTTGAGCTGGTGGCCCAGCGGCGGGTTGCGACCGACGCGCACGCGCACGTCCTCGGCCTCTTCGTAGCCCGACTCGGTGACGTACTTGGGCATCTTGCCGGCGCGGCCGGTTTCGGCGCCCTTGGCGGTGGTGACCACCAGCAGCCAGCGGCCGTCGGGCGACAGCGCGCTGTCGGCGATCTCGACCTTGTCGCCCAGGTAAACGGGCGCGGCGGCGCGCGTGGGGTCGGTGCGGCGGTTGGCCTCGGCCTCTTCGCGCAGCGCTTCGCGCTGCTGCTTTTCGCGCGCCAGCGCCGCGCTCAGGCGCAGCTGGTGGTCGCGCAGCGCGTCGGGGTCGGGCGCGGCGGCCGGGTCCTTTTCGGCGCGCGGCAGCGCGATGGACTGGGCCAACGGCGCATCGGGCGACCAGCGCAGCCAGTCGTTGCCCACGCGCCAGAGCACGCCGCGGCCATCGGCGGCGAAGCGCGGCGCGGCTTCCGTTTCGGCGCTGCGCGTGAGCTGCTGCAGCGGGCCGCCGATCGCGCGCAGGAAGACGTCGCCGTTGCGCACGAACAGCGCGCGGCGGCGGCTGGCGTCGTACACCGGCTGCGCCGCGTCCATGTCGCCCTGGGCGGCGCCTTCCACCCGAACGGGCGTGCCGCCGGAAACCGCGACGGTCCAGGTGTCGCGTACCGGCGAGCCTTCGCGCTTGAGCGTGTAGTGGGCGCGCGCGCCGTCGAGCGACCACCACGCCGATTCCACCGGCGAACCGATCCAGTCCGGGTGCGCCATGGCCTGGTCGAGGGTCAGCGGCGTGTCTTGCGCCAGCGCCGGTGCGGCGCAGGCCGCCAGCAGGGCGAGGGCGGTCAGGCGATGGCGCATGGGGGCTCCGGGCAGTCAAAAGGACGCGCAAGCCTAGCAAACGCCGCGTGCAGGCCGCCCTTACGGCTGTTCCCCTGCGGCGTTTGCGGCGACAATCCCCGCAACCCACTGGCGACCCCATGCAAACCTACGTCTACAAGTCCCTGCGCAAGGAAAACACCTACGTCTACCTGCGCAAGCGGGACGATTTCGCGGTGATGCCCGAGGCCGTGCGGGCGCCGCTGGGGGAATTGGTGTTCGTGCTGGAAGTAGCCCTGACCGAACAGCGCAAGCTGGCCCAGGCCGACCCGGCCGTGGTGCGCGCCAACCTGGCCGCGCACGGCTTCCACCTGCAGTTCCCGCCCACCCTGCTGGACCCGATGGTCGATGGCTGAATCCGCGCGCAAGTGGCCGGCCTGGGCCTGGCTGGCGCTGGGTGTCGGGCTGTCCCTGCTGCCGCTGTGGGCGCACCCGGTGGCGCTGGCCGGCACCTGGCTGGCGCAGCCGGCGCTGGCGCTGGGCCTGGGCGGCGCGCGTGGGCTTCGCCCCGCAACGCTGGACGCGGCCGGGCGCCGTGATGCGCTCGGGCTGGCCCTGGTCTGGGGCGCGGGCCTGGCCCTGGTGGCGCTGGCCATGGGCTGGCCGCTGGCGGCATTGCGCGACAACGGCTCGCTGGCCGCCAGCCTGGCGCTGAGCGGCATGGCCGCCGCGGCGCTGCTGTGCCTGTGGCGCGCCTGGCCCGCGTTCGGGCTGGCGGAGCGTGAGTCGACCCGCTTGCCCGCGCTGGCCGCGGCCGTCGGTTCGGCGGGTCCGGGCGAAGCCGGCCGCGGCTTCGTCGTCGCGCTGTCGGTGTTCGTGGTGCTGACGGGCGCGCTGGTGCTGGCCTGGCCGGGCCTGGTGCCAGCGGGGCTGCGGCTGCCGCTGGTGGCCGCGCACCTGGCGGTGGCGCTCGCGGGCCACGCGCTGGTGCAGCGATTCGGTGCACCGCCGCAGGCGCTGCCGCTGGGCGCGCTGCCGATCTACGGGGATGACGGCGACGACGAAGCGCCGGCCGCTGAAGCGGCCACCGGCGACGAACATCCCGACGACCAGCTGTACGCCGCCACCCGCGCCGGCCGCATCGACGCCGCCCTGGCCACCCTGCAGGCCGGCGCCGACCCGTCGGCCGAGCCCGCCGATGACGAACGCGACCAGCGCACCCTGCCGATGCTTGCCGCCCTGCTGGGCGACCTGCGGCTGCTGCGCGAACTGATTGCCCGCGGCGTCGACCTCAACGCCGAACACGCCGGCCTGACGCCGCTGCTGGCCGCCACGCGCGACAGCTGGCACGGCCGCCCCGAGGCGGTGATGACCCTGCTGGCCAACGGCGCCGACGCCCGCCGCGCCGACGCCGAAGGCAACACGCCGCTGCACCACGCCGCCCGCAGCACCGACCCGGCCGTGGCCGCGCTGCTGCTTGACGCCGGCGCCTTGCTCGAGGCGCTCAACCACGACGGATTCAGCCCGCTGGGCATCGCCTGTGCCGCTGGCAACTGGCGTTTGGCCCGCTTCCTGATCGAGCGTGGCGCCAAGCCCGAACCCAAGGAAGGCCAGCCGGCGCTGCTGGCCGCGGTGGTCGGCGACGACGATACCGCCGGCGTGCAGCTGCTGCTGCGGCACAAGGCCCGGGTGGATTCGCGCGGCACCGGGCAGCGCACGGCGCTGCTGCTGGCCTGCGCGGCGGGCAACGCCGAGATCGTCGGTGAATTGCTCGACGCCGGCGCCGACCGCAACGCGCGTGACGCCGAAGGCCTGTCGCCGCTGCTGGAAACCGCGCGCGGCGGCCACGCGCCGGTGCTGGCGCGACTGGCGTTGGCCAAGCCCGACGTCGCCGCCGTGGACGAGCGCGGCCGCAACGCGCTGGTGCTGGCGGCCGAAGCGGGCGTGGCGCCGGAGTTCCTGCGCCATCTCATCGCCATGGGCGTGAACCCCGAGCAGCGCGACCAGGACGGACGCCGCGCCGTCGAGCACGCGCTGGGCGCCGGCCGCTGGCCGCTGGTCGCGGTGCTGGATCCGTCCTACCCGCTGCCGGCCAGCGTGGCCGAGGGCCTGTCGGAAGGACACTTCGAGAAAACACCGCGCGAGTTGCTGCGCGAAGCGCTGCTGGCCCAGCGCCGCGAGTCGGCCGAGGCGATGCTGCGCCTGGGCGCCGGTCCGGATGCCGAAGGCCTGGCCTCGCTGCTGCTCGAATTCGCCGGCGAGGGCGATCTGCCCAACTTCGATTGGCTGCTGCGCCATGGCGCCAGCGCCGATGTCCTGATGGACGGCGAAGACAGTGGGCTGTTCCACCTCCTGTGCCGCGGCGGCCATGCCTCGGCGGCGATCCAGCGGCTGTTGGAGCGCGGCCAGGCGGTCGGCGGCCGCGGCGGGCTCGCGCGCTGGCTGCAGGCCTGCTTCGAAGGCGAGCACACCACCCGCGGCCATGAGCTGCTGGCGATGGCCCTGCTGGAACGCGGCGCCGACGCCTTCGGCGGTGCGCCGGCCGACCCGCCGCTGGGCCTGGCCATCCGGCTGGGCTGGCTGCGCCTGGCCGAAGCGCTGCTGGCCGCAGGCGCCGACCCGAACGCACGCGACGGCCGCGGCCACACCGCGCTGCACTGTGCCGCCACGCTGGGCCGTGAGGGCGCACTGCGCGTGCTGATCCGCCACGGCGCCTCGCCGGCGCTGTCGGCGCCCGACGGCCAGACGCCGCTGGGCCTGGCGCTGGCCGCCGACCGCCGCGAGCTCTCGCACTGGCTCGAATGGCGCCAGTGGCAGCTGCCGGGCCGCGCGCTGCAGCCGTCCGACCTGCCGTCCGCCGCGATGGCGGGCGATGCCGAAGCCGTGCTGCGCCTGCTGGAACTGGGCCTGCCCGTGGACGCCGTGGACGCGCAGGGCTGCAGCGCCCTGCTGCGCGCCGCGGGCGGTGGCCACGACGTGGTGGTGGCACTGCTGCTCGAGCGCGGCGCCGACACCGCGCTGGCCGCGCGCACCGGCGCCACGCCACTGTCGGCCGCGATCAGCATGCGCCACGTCGGCGTGGTGGACCAATTGCTGCGCGCCGGCGCCACCCCGGACCTGCCCCTGCCGGGCGACGTCACGCCACTGATGCTGGCCGCCGCGCTGGGCCAGCCCGAGCTGATCTCGCGGCTGCTGGCGCACGGCGCCAATCCAGAAGCGTGCGATGCCCAGGGCCTGGGCGCACTGCACTGCGCGGCGCTGCACGCGTTTTCATCGCGCGACCGCCAGCGCGTGCTGGCGCTGCTGGACACGCTGCTGCTGGCGGGCATCGCGCCCGACGCGGCCAATGCGCTGGGCCAGACGCCGCTGCTGTTGCTGCTGGGTGCACGCGCCGAACCCGGCACCGCCTGCGACGAAGACGTGCTGCTGGCGGCTCTAGAACGCCTGCTGGCCGAAGACGTCAGCCTGGAAGCGCAGGACCAGCGCGGCTTCGGCGCCCTGCACCTGGCGGCGATTCACGGCCTGCCGCGGGTGGTGCAGCGCCTGCTGCGCGAGGGCGGCAACCGCCAGGCCCGCGACACCCTGGGCCGCACGCCGCACGACATCGCCGTGCTGCGCGGCTTCGTGGACGTGGCCGCGGAGTTCGAGCCGGCGCGCGGCGCACCGTCATTGGCAAGGTTCCTGCGCGAACCGCGCTAGCGCCCTGCGTCGCCGTCGTCCTGCGCCGCATCGGCGGGCAGGTCGGCCTCGAACAGGGTCTCGAGCTCGCGCTGGGCCTCTTGCGCCGACGCCACCAGGGCGGCCTCGTCGTCGTAGTACAGGTATTGTTCGCGCAGCAGCGCCTCGTCGTGCTCGCGGAAGCGCTCGGTCTTGCGCGCGGCTTCCTCCGGCGGGACGCCCAGGGCCTCCATCACGCTGCGTCCCAGCACCAGGCTGGAGTGGAAGGTTTCGCGCGTGGTCATTACGTCCATGTCCATCAGCTTGAAGGCGTGCTGGCGGTTGCGGGCGCGGGCGTACACCTTCAGGTGCGGGAACAGCCGCTTGACCAGGCGCGCGGTGCGGACGTTGGCGTCCGGGTCGTCGGTGGTGAGTACGAACACTTCGGCGCGGTCGGCGTGCGCGGCGCGCAGCAGTTCGGGGCGGGCGGGATCGCCAAAATAGACCTTGTTGCCGAAGCGGCGCAGGAAATCGACCTGGTCGGCGCTGGTCTCCAGCGCGGTGAATGGAATCTTCTGCGCGCGCAGCATGCGCCCGACGATCTGCCCCATGCGCCCGAAGCCGGCGATGATCACCCGCGGGTACTCTTCGTCGACGCGATCGGGCGCCCGCGCCGGCTTGCCGTCGCGTGCCGCCGGCAGCCGCGCCAGCGCCATCATCAGCAGCGGCGTGGCGGCCATGGACAGGCCGACGATGACGAACAACTGGTCGCGCAGTTCGCCGTTGATCAGCCCGGCCTTGAGCGCCTCGGCAAACACCACGAAGCCGAACTCGCCGCCCATCGCCAGCACGCCGCCCAGCATCAGCGCACTGCGCCAGGGCAGCCCGCCAAACAGCCGGCCCACCGCCACCAGCACCAGCGACTTCACCGCCAGCAGCGCCACGACGCCGCCGGCGATCAGCGCCGGCTGGTCGGTCACCACGTCCAGGTCGATGCTCATGCCCACCGCGATGAAGAACAGGCCCAGGAACAGGCCCTTGAACGGCTCGATGTGCGATTCAAGCTCGTGCCGGAACTCCGAATCCGCCAGCAGCACGCCGGCCAGGAAGGCGCCCAGGCCCATCGACAGGCCCACCGACTGCATCAGCCACGCCGTGCCGGCCACCACCAGCAGCGCGCTGGCGCTGAACACCTCCACCATCTGCGCCCGCGCCACCACCCGGAACAACTGCTGCAGCACGAATCGCCCGCCGATCACCACCGCGCCGATCACCAACACCGCGTTCACCACCGACGACGTCGGCGGCGCCGACTGCGCCAGCGCCTTGGCCTGGCCCAGCAGCGGGATGGCCGCCAGCAGCGGGATCGCCACCAGGTCCTGGAACAGCAGGATCGCGAACGCCAAGCGGCCGTGATCGGACCCCAGCTCCTTGCGTTCGGCCAGCAGCTGCAGGCCCACGGCGGTGGACGACAGCGCCAGGCCCAGGCCGACGATCACCGGCGCCTTCCAGCCGGTGCTGACGAAGGCGATCACGCCGCCGATGGCCGCCGCCGACAGCAGCACCTGCAGGCCGCCCGTGCCGAACACGCGCCGGCGCAGCACCCAAAGCCGCGCCGGCGAAAGCTCCAGGCCGATGATGAAAAGCATCATCACCACGCCGAACTCGGACGCGGCCAGGACGTCTTCGGGGTCGGGCACCAGCTTCAGCCCGTCCGGGCCGATCGCCACGCCGGCCACCAGGTAGCCCAGGATCGCGCCCAGCCCCAGCCGCCGGAACAGCGGCACAGCGATCACCGCCGCCACCAGGAAGACCAGGATGATGCCGAGGTAGCCGCCGTTGTCATGCATGCGCCGATTATGCCCCGCCCCAATGACCGCTTGGAACAAGCCCGCCACTTTGTGGGAGGGCCTTCAGGCCCGACGATCTTCGCCAGGAGCGTCGGGCCTGAAGGCCCTCCCACGCGTGCGGCACGAAAAAGCCCCGCCGGAGCGGGGCTTCTTCTTTACGCGAAGGCCAGGCCTCAGCGCTTCATCGAACTGAAGAACTCGTCGTTGGACTTGGTGTTCTTCATCTTCTCGAGAAGGAATTCCATCGCGGCCAGCTCGTCCATCGGGTGCAGCAGCTTGCGCAGGATCCAGATCTTCTGAAGCATGTCCGGCTCGATCAGCAGCTCTTCGCGGCGGGTGCCGGAGCGGTTGATGTTGATGGCCGGGTAGACGCGCTTCTCGGCGATGCGGCGGTCCAGGTGCACTTCGGAGTTGCCGGTGCCCTTGAACTCCTCGTAGATCACTTCGTCCATCTTCGAGCCGGTTTCCACCAGCGTGGTGGCGATGATGGTCAGCGAGCCGCCTTCCTCGACGTTGCGGGCCGCGCCGAAGAAGCGCTTCGGGCGGTGCAGCGCGTTGGCGTCCACGCCGCCGGTCAGCACCTTGCCCGAGCTGGGCACCACGGTGTTGTAGGCGCGGGCCAGGCGGGTGATCGAGTCGAGCATGATCACCACGTCGCGCTTGTGCTCGACCAGGCGCTTGGCGCGCTCGATCACCATCTCGGCGACCTGCACGTGGCGCGCGGCCGGCTCGTCGAAGGTGGACGAGATCACTTCACCGCGCACGGTGCGCTGCATCTCGGTCACTTCCTCGGGCCGCTCGTCGATCAGCAGCACGATCAGGTGCACGTCGGGGTGGTTGTGGATGATGGCCTGGGCGATGTTCTGCATCAGCACCGTCTTGCCGGCTTTCGGCGGAGACACGATCAGCGCACGCTGGCCCTTGCCGATCGGCGACATCAGGTCCATCACGCGACCGGTGATGTCTTCCGAGGAGCCGTTGCCGCGCTCGAGGCGGAAACGCTCGCGCGGGAACAGCGGCGTGAGGTTCTCGAACAGCACCTTGCCCTTGGAGGCTTCCGGCGGCTCGCCGTTGATGGTGTCGACGATGTTGAGCGCGACGTAGCGCTCGCCGTCCTTCGGGCTGCGGATGCGGCCGGAGATCTCGTCACCGGTGCGCAGGTTGAAGCGGCGGATCTGGCTGGGCGAGATGTAGACGTCGTCCGGGCCGGCCAGGTAGCTGGCGTCGTCCGAGCGCAGGAAGCCGTAGCCGTCGGGCAGGATCTCGAGCACGCCGTCGCCGGCGACGCCCTGCGGATGCCGCGTCAGCACCTTGAGCAGCGCGAACGTGACGTCCTGCTTGCGCATGCGGGCGACGCCCTCGTGCAGGTTCAGCTTGTCGGCGATTTCCAGCAGCTTGTGCGCCGGCATGCGCTTGAGGTCGTTGAGGCTGTAGGTGGGGAAGTCGGGCGGGAGCTGCGGCATCGGCCGGTCATTGCGTTCGCCACCACCGCCGCCGCCGCCACCACCGCCACCGACACCGCCACCGGCGTTGCCGCCGTTGCCGCCGCCGGCGTCGTCGGCCGCGCCGGCTTCGCCGTCACGGGGGCGGTCGCGGAACCGGTCGCGCTTGTCGCGGAAGCGATCGCGCCGGTTGCGGTTGCGGCCTTCGCGGAAGCCACCTTCGCCGCCGGCACCGCCTTCGCCGCCGTCACCGCCGCCTTCGTTGCCGCCGCCCTGCTGGCCACCGCCGGCGTTACCGCCGTCGTTGCTGCCGCTGGACTGTCCACCGCCGGCGTTGCCACCGTCGTTGCCGCCAGCTTGCTGGCCACCGCCGGCGTTGCCACCTTCGTTGCCGCGGCTGCCCTGCGACTCACCGCCCGACGCCTGGCTCGGGGCCAGTGCGCGTTCGGGAGCCGGTGCGCGCTCGGGGACCGGCGTGGAAACGGGGGCCGGAGCCGACGCCTGCGGGGCGCTGGATTCGGTGCTTTGGGCGGGGGTGGCACGCGGCTTGCGCGGGCGCTTCTCGGCGCTGGGGCCGGGTTCGTTTTCGATATCAGACACAGGATTCACCTCGCGAACGCGAGCGTGGGGGAGGGAGGGGTTCTTGCAGAAAGAGGGGGCGCCGGAAGCGCCTCAGTGACGTAACGCTAACACCGGCGGGGCCGCGGCGACAACCCGCCCGGCGGCGCTGGCCCCGGCCGGAGCCGGGGCGAAGGGCCTCAAAGGGCCTTGTCCATGAACTGCGCCAGCTGCGCCTTGCCCACCGCGCCCACCTGGGTGGAGTGCACCTTGCCGTCCTTGAACAGCATCAGGGTCGGGATGCCGCGCACGGCGTACTGGCGCGGGGTTTGCGGATTGTGGTCGATGTTGATCTTGACCACCTTCACCTTGCCCGCGTAGGTACCCGCGAGTTCGTCCACCATCGGGCCGATCATCTTGCAGGGGCCACACCACTCGGCCCAGAAGTCCACGAGAACCGGGGTGTCGGACTTGAGCACCTGGGCCTCGAAGTCGCTATCGCCCACGTGCAGCACCTGGTCGCTCATGCTTTCAAACTCCTGATTCAATGGGGGGATGCGGTCCGGTTGGGGCCGGCATTGGGTTAAACTGGGGCGCTGACGACAGTAAATCAACCGCCAGCGGCACCCCCGGATGCGCCGAGTTTGCGACCGCCGGGCAACCCGCGCAAGCGCAGAGACGCGCATCCAGAGAGTCCAATGTCCGACAAGCCCCTGACTGATATCGCTTTTTCCAGCTTCGACCTGCATCCGGCGCTCCAGGCCGGCCTTGAAGCCGCCGGGTTCACCCGCTGCACCCCCATCCAGGCCCTGACCCTGCCCATCGCCTTGGCGGGCCGCGATGTCGCCGGCCAGGCCCAGACGGGCACCGGCAAGACCCTGGCTTTCCTGGTCGCGCTGATGAACCGGCTGCTGACCCGCCCGGCCCTGGCCGACCGCAAGCCCGAGGACCCGCGCGCCCTGATCCTGGCGCCGACCCGCGAGCTGGCCATCCAGATCCACAAGGACGCCGTGAAGTTCGGCGCCGACGTCGGCCTGCGCTTCGCCCTGGTGTACGGCGGCGTGGACTACGACAAGCAGCGCGAACTGCTGCAGCAGGGCGTGGACGTGATCATCGCCACCCCCGGCCGCCTGATCGACTACGTCAAGCAGCACAAGGTCGTTTCCCTGCACGCCTGCGAAGTCTGCGTGCTTGACGAAGCCGACCGCATGTTCGACCTGGGCTTCATCAAGGACATCCGCTTCCTGCTGCGGCGCATGCCTGTCCTTTCCGAACGCCAGACCCTGCTGTTCAGCGCCACCCTCAGCCATCGCGTGCTGGAGCTGGCCTACGAGCACATGAACGATCCCGAGAAGCTCGTGGTCGAGACCGATTTCATCACCAACTCCAAGGTCCTCCAGCTGGTCTACTTCCCGGCCGACGAGGAAAAGATCCCGCTGCTGATCGGCCTGCTGACCCGCAGCGAAGGCCAGCGCACGATGGTGTTCGTGAACACCAAGGTCTGGGTCGAGCGGGTTGCTCGTGGCCTGGAGCGCGCCGGCTTCCGCGTCGGCGTGCTGTCGGGCGACGTGCCGCAGAAGAAGCGCGAAAGCCTGCTGGCGCGCTTCCAGAAGGGCCAGCTCGACATCTTGGTCGCCACCGACGTGGCGGCCCGCGGCCTGCACATCGACGGCGTCTCGCACGTCTACAACTACGACTTGCCGTTCGACGCCGAAGACTACGTGCACCGCATCGGCCGCACCGCCCGCCTGGGCGCCGACGGCGACGCGATCAGCTTCGCCTGCGAGCGCTACGCCATGTCGCTGCCCGACATCGAGGCCTACATCGAGCAGAAGCTGCCGGTGGCCGCGGTCGAGCCTGGCCTGCTGATCGCCAAGCCGCGCGCGCCGCGGGAAAAGGTCGAAGGCGAGGACGAGGGCGAGGTCGAAAGCGTCAGCGCCATCTTCCGCGAAGTGCGTGAAGCCAAGGCGGCCGAGGACGAGCGCCGCGGCGTGACCCGCGGCGGCCGCAGCGGCGGTGGCCGCGACGCCGGCCGTCCGGGCGGCGGTTCGCGCGAGCGCAGCGGTCCGCGCCCCGGCGAGCAGCGCGAGCGCAAGCCGGTCGTGGTCCCAGCCCCGGCCCAGGCCGAGTTGCTGCCGCCGGTGGTCGAGGCCCCGGTGGATCCCACGCGGCCGGCGCAGCGCCCCGCGCCGTCGTCGCCGATGCAGGTGGACCCCAATGCCCCCGTCCGCAAGCGTCGCCGCCGTCGCGGTGGCCGCCCGGTGGCCGACGGAGCCTCGGCTGAGACGGGCTCCGCGCCGCGCGCGTCCGATCTGGCGCCCAAGGCGCCGGTGGCTGGCGACAAGCCGTCCCTGCTGGGCCGCATCAAGGCCGGCCTGAAGTCGCTGGTGAAGCGCAACCCGCCCACCGGTCACTGAAGCCCCGACCCGCCCGCATGGCCCTGCTTCGCTTCGACAACGTCACCAAGGCCTACCCGGGCAGCGTGCCGGCCCTGAGCGAGGTCAGCTTCTCGGTGGAGGAAGGCGAGATGCTGTTCGTCACCGGCCACTCGGGCGCGGGCAAGAGCACCCTGCTGCGCCTGGTGCACCTGTCCGAACGGCCCAGCCGCGGCACCGTGCTGGTGAACGAGCGCAACCTGGCCAAGGTCCGCGGCGGCCGGGTGCCGCTGCACCGGCGCCAGGTGGGCGTGGTGTTCCAGGACCACCGCCTGCTCACCGACCGCAGCGTCTACGACAACGTGGCGCTGCCGCTGCTGATCGCCGGCACGCCCGGCGCCGAAGTGGGCAAGCGCGTGCGGGCGATACTCGACAAGGTCGGCCTGGGCGAGCGCGAACGCTCGCTGCCGATGCAGCTTTCCACCGGCGAACAGCAGCGCGTGGGCATCGCCCGGGCCATCATCGCCCAGCCGCAGCTGCTGGTGGCCGACGAACCCACCGGCAACCTCGACCCGCAGCTGGCGGCCGAGATCATGCAGCTGTTCGCCTCGCTGCCGGCGCTGGGCACCACGGTGATCGTCGCCAGCCATGACCTGGCGCTGGTGAAGCGCATGCGCCGGCGCGTGCTGGTGCTCGACCACGGCAAGCTGGCCGACGACATTTCGCCCGAGGACCTCGCGGCATGATCGCCAAGGCCGAGGCGCGCGCCAAACCCGCCGCCGCCGAGCGCAGGAAGTCCGGCGGGCTGGCCAGCGGCCTGCATGCGTGGCGCGAACAGCACCTGTATTCGCTGGTGTCCAGCCTGGGCCGGCTCGCCGCGCGCCCGTTCGCCACCGGCCTCACCGTCGGCGTGATGGCCATCGCGCTGGCGCTGCCGCTGGGCCTGGGGCTGGCGCTGGGCAACATCGAGCGCTTCTCCGGCAGCGTCACCGAATCGCGCGAAATCGGCGTGTTCCTCAAGCATGACGTCACCGTGGTCCAGGCGCGCGACCTCGCCACCGGCATCGGCGCGCGGGCGGACGTGCTGGGCGTCAGCGTGCGCACGCCCGACGAGGGCCTGGCCGAGTTCCGCG
Source organism: Lysobacteraceae bacterium (assembly GCA_031418815.1). Taxonomy (GTDB): domain Bacteria; phylum Pseudomonadota; class Gammaproteobacteria; order Xanthomonadales; family Xanthomonadaceae; genus Arenimonas. The sequence continues at coordinate 5,494 of JANOJQ010000147.1, read as the reverse complement.
CCATGAGCGACCTCGCCGGCGCGCTGGACGTGCTCGAAGACAACCCGCTGCCCACCGTGCTGGTGGTGCAGCCCAAGGGCGATGGCGATGCGCTGGCGGCCGACCTGCGCCAGCTGCCGCAGGCCGACATTGTCCAGCACGACGCCGCCTGGCGGCAGCGCCTGTCGGCCTGGCTGGCCTTCGGCGAGCGCGTGGTGCAGGTGGTGGCGGTGTTGCTGGGCTTGGGCGTGCTGCTGGTGGTGGGCAACACGGTGCGGCTGGACATCGGCGCGCGCAGTGAGGAAATCGCCGTGCTGCAGCACCTGGGTGCCACCGACGCCTTCGTCCGGCGTCCTTTCCTGTACCTCGGCGCCTGGTACGGGCTGGCGGCCGGCCTGCTGGCCGGCGCGCTGCTGCTGGTGGCCGGCCTGATGATGCAGGGCCGCCTGTCGGCCCTGGTGGCCAGCTACGGCACGCAATTCGCCCTGTCGGGTCCCGGCCTGCGCGGCAGCCTGGTCCTCCTTGCCGGGGCGGCGTTGATGGGGTGGCTGGGCGCGTGGCTCGCAACCGGGCATCATCTACGTCGGACCCGTCCCGTGGACGTGTGACATGAGCAACCCCAGTTTCCGCAGTTTCGACACCAGCTCGCCGCGCATCATGGTCGTGGACGGCTCCAAGGTCGTGCGCAAGATGATCGAGGGCGTGCTGCGACAGCAGCTGCCCGGGCTGGAGTTCGTCGGCTGCGAAACCGGCGAGGAAGCCAAGGCCGCGCTGCAGGCGGGCGCCGTCAACCTGGTCACCACCGCGCTGCGCCTGCCCGATATCGACGGACTGGACCTGGCCCGCTACCTGCGCGAGCACACGCCGCAAGCCTACATCCCCATCATCGTGGTCTCGGGCGACGTGCAGGAACGGCTGGAAAGCCGCTCGATCAGCGACGACGTCACCGATTACTTCGACAAGGCGCTGGGCTTCAACGCCCTGGCCACCTTCATCAAGGGCTACGTGGCCCCCGAGGCCGAGGCCGGTGGCGAAGTGCTGTACGTCGAGGACAGCCGCGTGGTGGCCATGGCCACCCGCCGCATGCTCGAGAAGCACAACCTCACCGTCACCCACGCCACCGGCGTCGAGGACGCCATCGCGCACTTGGAAACCATGCGTGCGCAGGGCAAGGTGCCGGGCCCGGACATCGTGCTGACCGACGTCTACCTCAAGGGCGAGCTGACCGGCAAGGACCTGCTGCACTCCATCCGGCACGATTTCGGCTATGCCAAGGGCCTGCTGCCGGTGCTGGTGATGACCGGCGACGCCAACCCGGCCAACCAGAGCGACCTGCTGCGCGAAGGCGCCAACGACCTGGTGCAGAAGCCCATTGAAGAGCGCCTGCTGATCACCAAGCTGCTGTTCCAGCTGCGCGTGGGCCGGATGCTGCGCGAGAAGCTCGGCAAGTAAGCCGTGGCCGACGAGGACAGGATCCGGCTCGAGCCTTCGTGGAAGGCCCGGGTCGGCGATTACCTGCAGCGCCCGGACATGCGCGAACTCGGCGCCTTCCTGCGTCAGGAAAAAGCCCGCGGCAAGCAGGTCTTCCCGCCCGGCCCGCGCATTTTTTCCGCGCTGGACGCCACGCCCTTCGACCAGGTGAAGGTGGTGGTGCTGGGCCAGGATCCCTACCACGGCGCTGGCCAGGCCCACGGCCTGTGCTTCTCGGTGCTGCCGGGCGTACCGGTGCCGCCGTCGCTGCAGAACATCTACAAGGAGCTCAAGGCCGACCTGGGCATCGCCCCGGCCGACCACGGCTGCCTGCTTCCCTGGGCCCGGCAGGGCGTGCTGCTGCTCAACGCCGTGCTGACGGTGGAGGAGGGCCGGGCCGGCGCCCACCAGGGCAAGGGCTGGGAGGGCTTCACCGACGCCATCGTCCAGGCCCTGGACCGCGAGCGCGAGGGGCTGGTGTTCATGCTCTGGGGCAGCTACGCCCAGGCCAAGGGCAAGCTGGTGGACCCGCGCCGGCACTGCATGCTGCGGGCCCCGCACCCCTCGCCGCTGTCGGCGCACCGGGGCTTCCTGGGCTGCGGCCACTTCGGCAAGGCCAACCGCTGGCTGGAGGGGGCCCGGCATGCCCCGATCGACTGGGCGCTGCCGCCCCGGGCCGAGGTCGAGGCGCTGTTGGCCGGCCCTTGAAGCCGGTCCGCCAGGCCCCAGTTCAATACCCGGCGGCGGTAGCTGGCTGTTCCATGAATGGAACGGACAGGGAACTTCTGGCCTATTTAGCACTCCAATAGCCCGAGTGCTAAACTCACCCCCATGAAAGAGGACCGCATGACCACCACTGCCCTGATCGCCAACAACCTGCCGATCCCGAGCGCCCTGGGTTCGCTGGATGCCTACATCTCTGCAGTCAACCGCGTGCCCGTGCTCACGGTCGAGGACGAGCAGGCGCTCGCGCGCAAGTTCCGCGAAGAAGAAGACTTGGAAGCCGCCAAGGCGCTGGTCGTCTCGCACCTGCGCTTCGTGGTGCACGTGGCGCGCGGCTACCAGGGCTACGGCCTGGGCATGGGCGACCTGATCCAGGAAGGCAACATCGGCCTGATGAAGGCGGTCAAGCGCTTCGACCCCGACCAGGGCGTGCGCCTGGTCAGCTTCGCCGTGCACTGGGTGCGCGCCGAGATGCACGAATTCATCCTGCGCAACTGGCGCATCGTCAAGGTCGCCACCACCAAGGCGCAGCGCAAGCTGTTCTTCAACCTGCGCAAGTCGAAGAAGCGCTTGGGCTGGATGAACGACGCCGAAGTCACCGCCGTGGCCAAGGACCTCAACGTCTCCAAGCGCGAAGTGCTGGAAATGGAGTCGCGCCTGAGCGGCCGCGACATCGGTTTCGACGCGCCGGACGAAGACAACGACAACGCGCCGCCGTCGCCGGTCGCCTACCTGCGCGACGCCAGCGACGACCCGGCGATGGCCTACGAGCGCGAAAGCCACGAAGACGACCAGCTTGAACTGCTTCGCGACGGCCTGGCCGAACTCGACCAGCGCTCTCGCGACATCCTCAAGCGCCGCTTCCTGGGCGAGCCCAAGGCCACGCTGCAGGAACTGGCCGACGAATACGGCGTCAGCGCCGAGCGCATCCGCCAGATCGAGGCCACGGCGCTGAAGAAGATGCGGGCGCTGTTCGCGGCCTGAGCCGGCGCGACCTCCCCGCAACCGACGGCCCCGCGAGGGGCCGTCTTCGTTTCACTCTTCGCGATCGCGATCGCGACGGCCGACGATGATCCGGGCGTGCCGCTGGTAGGTCCAGTACGACCAGCCCCAGTTCACCAGCACGATGATGCGGTTGCGGAAGCCGATCAGGAAGAACAGGTGCGCCACCAGCCAGAACCACCACGCCAGCAGGCCCGACAGCTTGAGCTTGCCGTAGTGCACCACGGCGGCCATGCGGCCGATGGTGGCGAGGTTGCCGTAGTCGCGGTAGCGGAATGGCCGGGCGCCGCCGCCGTGCAGGCGCGTGCGGATCACGCCCGCGGCGTGCGCGCCCATCTGCTTGGCCGCCGGCGCCACGCCCGGCACCGCCTTGCCGTGCTGGACGACACTCGCCAGGTCGCCGACCACGAAGACTTCCGGGTGATCCGGCAGGGACAGGTCAGGCGCCACGGGCACGCGGCCAGCGCGATCGGTGGCCACGCCCAACTGCCGGCCCAGCGGTGAGGCGGCGACGCCGGCGGCCCAAAGCACCGTGCGGCTGTGGATGCGCGTATCGCCCATCGTGACGCCGTCGGCATCGATCGCCGTCACCGCTTGGCCGGTATGCACTTCGACGCCGAGCCTGAGCAACTGCAGGCGGGTTTTTTCCGAAAGCTCCGGCGGCATCGCCGCCAGCACCCGCGGCCCGGCTTCCACCAGGTGCACGCGGGCGCTGCGCACGTCGGCGCGACGGAACTCCCGGGGTAGCGTATGCCGTGCGATCTCGGCCAGGGTGCCGGCCAGTTCGACGCCGGTCGGTCCGCCGCCGATGACGACGAACTCCAGCCAGCGTCGGCGCAGGTCGGCATCGTCCTCGCGCTCGGCGGCCTCGAACGCGGACAGCACCCGGCCGCGGATCGCCAGCGCATCGTCGAGCGTCTTCAGGCCGGGCGCGTGCTCGGCCCAGGCATCGTTGCCGAAGTAGGCGTGGGTGGCGCCGGTGGCGACCAGCAGGTAGTCGTAGTCGAGCGTGCCGCCGTCCAGCGTCACGCGCCGCGAGGCCAGGTCGATCGCCAGCGCCTCGTCCAGCCGCACCGTCACGTTCTCCTGCTTGCGCAGGATGTGCCGAAGTGGGGCCGCGATGTCGGGCGCCGACAGGCCCGCGGTGGCGACCTGGTAGAGCAGGGGCTGGAAGAGGTGGTGGTTGGTCCGGTCCACCAGGGTGATGCGCACCGGTGCGGACGCGAGGGCGCGCGTGGCCCACAGCCCGCCGAAGCCCCCGCCCAGCACCAGCACATGCGGCTTCGAGGCCGTGTCCATGAGGTTTCCTTCAGTAAAGATCGGTGGGATCCACGTCGAGCGACCAGCGCACCCTGCGCGCCGATTTCAACACGTGCAGGCGCGGCAGCCAGTCCTGCAGCGCGGCGTGCAGCGGCGCGCGCTGCGGCGCGTCGAGCAGGATCTGGCCGCGTGCCTTGCCGGCGCGGCGCGCCATCGGTGCCGGCATCGGGCCATTGAGCTGCACGCCGTCGTGCTTGCCGAACGCGTCGCGCGCCTCGTGCAGGAAGCCCTGCATATCGGCTTCGGTGGGCGCCTCGGCGCGCAGCATCGCCAAGTGCGTGTACGGCGGGAATTGCGCCACTTCGCGCTCCGCCAGCTGCAGCGCCGCCACGGCCGGATAACCGCCGGCCAGCAGCGTGCTGAGCAGCGGATGTTCGGGGTGATGGGTCTGCAGCAGAACTTCACCCGGCAGCTGCGCGCGGCCGGCGCGCCCGGACACCTGGATCAGCAGCTGCGCGAGTTTTTCGCCGGCGCGGAAGTCGGCGCTGAACAGGCCTTCGTCCACGCCCACCACGGCCACCAGCGTCAGCCGCGGCAGGTCGTGGCCCTTGGCCAGCATCTGGGTTCCGACCAGGATGCCGGATTGCTGGCCGAACGCTTCCAGGTGTTTCTCGATCGCGTCGCGCCGGCGCGTGGTCTCGCGGTCCACGCGGATCATCAGCGCGTCCGGGAAGCGTTCGGCCAGCGCCTCTTCGATGCGCTCGGTGCCGGCGCCCTGCGGCTGCAGCGCCAGGCTGGCGCAGTCGGGGCAGGCGTTGGGCGGCGTGGCGCGCGCGCCGCAGTGGTGGCAGACCAGGCGGCGGCCGCCGGCGTGCACCGTCATCGCGGCGTCGCAGCGCTTGCAGTGCGCGCTCCAGCCGCAGTCGTGGCAGATCAGCACCGGGGCGTAGCCGCGCCGGTTCTTGAACACCAGCGCCTGCTCGCCGCGCGCCAGGCAGCGGCCGACGGCGTCCAGCAGGTCTTCGGACAAGCCGTTGCGCAGCGGCCGCTTGCGCACGTC
>JANOJQ010000146.1:0-4749 GCA_031418815.1 Lysobacteraceae bacterium | reverse complement strand
GACGCCAGCCCCATCAGTCGCAGCGCCCGCTCGATGTCGGCGTCTTCGGCCAGCCGGCGCAGCCAGAAATCAAATCCCAACAGCAGCAGCACGCCGGCGACCCCGACCACGGTGAGGGTGCGCCAAAGGCGCCGGCGGTGGCTGTCTTCCTTCCTGCGCTGCCTGCTGTCCATGGCCTTCCTGACGATTCCCGATCCTGCCATCCTAGACGCAGACAGCCACCGGTGTCGGCCATGGAAGCCTCGAGTTACTACCGCACGTCGGCACCGCCGGCAACCGTGTTCCCGCCCCTGTCGGGCACGCGCGAGGCGGCGGTGTGCATCGTCGGCGGCGGCTTCGCAGGGCTGAACACCGCGCTGGGCCTGGCCGAGCGCGGCCAGCGCGACGTGGTGCTGCTCGACGCCCGCGACGTGGCGCATGGCGCCTCGGGCCGCAACGGAGGCTTCGTGTTCGGCGGCTTCTCGCGCGGCGAAGCCCAGCTGCTCGCGGACCTCGGGCCGGCGCGCGCGCCGGCCCTGTACCGCGGCACGCAGGACGCCGTGGGCCTGATCCGCAGCCGCATTGCCCGGCACGGCATCCCCTGCGACGCCACCGACGCCGGCGTGCTGTGGGCGAACTGGTTCCGCGACCCTGCGCCGCTGCGCGAACGGCAGGCGCTGCTGGCCAAGCACTTTGGCGTGGAGTGGGAGTGGGTGCCGCGCCAGCAACTGGCCGCACAGGTCCATACGACGCGCTATGGCGACGCCCTGTTCGAGCGCAATGCGCTGCACTTCAACCCGCTGGCCTACGCGCGCGGCCTGGCCGACGTGGCTTCCGCGCAGGGCGTTTGCATCCACGAGCAGTCGCCGGCCATCGCGCTCGGGCGCGAAGGGCAGGGCTGGCGCGTACGCACGCCGGGCGGCGACGTGCTGGCGCGCGAGGTGGTGCTGGCCTGCGGCGGCTACCTCGCCGGGCTGCGGCGCGACGTCGATGCCGGCGTGCTGCCCATCGCCACCTACGTGATGGTGACCGAGCCGCTGGGCGCGCGCATGAACGAGGTGCTGGCCACGCGCGCCGCGATCTACGACAGCCGGTTCGCGTTCGACTACTACCGCCCGCTGCCAGACAGCCGGCTGCTTTGGGGCGGCCGAATCTCGGTGCGTGACCGCGCGCCTGCGGCGGTGGAGCGGCTGCTTCGCCGCGACATGCTGCGCGTCTTCCCGCAGCTGGCGGACGCGCGCATCGAATGCGCCTGGTCGGGCCTCATGAGCTACGCCCGGCACGAGATGCCGCAGGTGGGCCGCATCGACGACGGCCTTTGGCTGGCGCAGGCCTTTGGCGGCCACGGCGTGGCGCCGACAACGTTTGCCGGTGAAGTGCTGGCCTCGGCGATCGCCGAGGGCGACACCCGCTGGCGCGAGTTCAGCGACTACGGCCTGGTGTCGGCGCTCAAGCCCGCCGGCTTCGTTGGCGCGCAGCTCAGCTACTGGTGGCTGCAGGCCAAGGACGCCTGGAAGGACCGCCGCGAACGCGGCCTAACCTGACCGTGGGCCTGCGCGAGGGCCTTCCGGCCCGGCGCTTCTCGGCCAAAGGCATCGGGCCTGAAGGCCCTCCTGCACAGGGAGCGGCGGTGCGTGGCTAAAATAGCGGTCTCGCGAACCGCCCGAAGGCCCGCCGTGTCACAGCCGATCAAGCAGGAAGACTTCGTCCAGAGCGTCGCCGACGCGCTGCAGTACATCTCGTACTACCACCCGGTGGACTACATCCGGAACCTCGCCGCCGCCTACGAGCGCGAGGAATCCACCGCGGCCAAGGACGCCATCGCGCAAATCCTGATCAATTCGCGGATGTGCGCCGAGGGCCACCGTCCGATCTGCCAGGACACCGGCATCGTCACCGTGTTCCTGGAAATCGGCATGGACGTGCGCTGGGCCGACGCCACGATGGGCGTCGAGGAGATGGTGAACGAGGGCGTGCGCCGCGCCTACAACCACCCCGACAACAAGCTGCGCGCCAGCGTGCTGGCCGACCCCGCGGGCAAGCGCACCAATACGAAAGACAACACGCCGGCCGTCGTGAACTTCAAGGTCGTCCCCGGCGACACCGTGGACGTGATCGTCGCGGCCAAGGGCGGCGGCAGCGAGGCCAAGTCCAAGTTCGCCATGCTCAACCCGTCGGACTCGATCGTCGACTGGGTGCTCAAGACCGTGCCGACCATGGGCGCCGGCTGGTGCCCGCCGGGCATGCTGGGCATCGGCATCGGCGGCACCGCCGAGAAGGCGATGCTGCTGGCGAAGGAAGCGCTGATGGAGCCCATCGACATCACCGACCTGCAGGCCCGCGGCGCCGCCAATCGAGCCGAAGAACTGCGGCTGGAGCTGTACGAAAAGGTCAACGCGCTGGGCATCGGTGCCCAGGGCCTGGGCGGCCTGACCACGGTGCTCGACGTCAAGGTGAAGGACTATCCCACCCACGCGGCCAACCTGCCGGTGGCGATGATCCCCAACTGCGCCGCCACCCGGCACGCCCATTTCACCCTCGACGGCAGCGGCCCGGTGATGCTCGAGCCGCCGTCGCTGGAAGACTGGCCCAAGCTGACCTACGACACGTCCAAGGGCCGCCGCGTCGACCTCGACACGATCACCCGCGAAGACGTGGCCGGCTTCAAGCCGGGCGAAGTGCTTCTGCTCAACGGCAAGCTGCTCACCGGTCGCGATGCGGCGCACAAGCGCATGGTGGACATGCTCGACAAGGGCGAAACGCTGCCCGTGGACCTGCGCGGCCGCTTCATCTACTACGTGGGCCCGGTGGACCCGGTGCGCGACGAAGTGGTGGGCCCCGCCGGCCCGACCACCGCCACCCGCATGGACAAGTTCACCGAACAGGTGCTGGCCCAGACCGGCCTGATGGGCATGGTAGGCAAGGCCGAACGCGGCCCGGCCGGCATCGACGCCATCCGCAAGCACCGCTCGGTGTACCTGATGGCCGTGGGCGGCGCGGCCTACCTGGTGTCCAAGGCCATCAAGGCCTCGCGGGTGGTCGGGTTCGCCGACCTGGGCATGGAGGCCATCTACGAATTCGAGGTCCGGGACATGCCGGTCACCGTGGCGGTGGACGCCACGGGTGAGTCGGTGCACCGCACCGGGCCCCGGGAATGGCAGTCCCGGATCGGCAAGATCCCGGTGGTCCTGGACTGACCCGCCTGGTCCACCCCGGGGACTTGACGGCCAAGCCTCCGAAAGTGTTGGCTTTCCTTCCCGGGACGGCGTACCATCGCCGGCGACTGTGTTTGCGAAGGGTCACTGTGAATCGTGGCCTGATGCGGTAGATCCACCGATCCGCTACATCTTTTCACCTCGCTCTCCTTGCAACCCCAGTCGTGCGGCAGCTTGTGCTGCCTGCGCTTCTTTCACTAGTTCCAAGGAGATTCAAATGTCGGATCGTCAGATCGGTACCGTTAAGTGGTTCAACGACGCCAAGGGCTTCGGCTTCATCAGCCGCGAGAACGGCGAAGACGTCTTCGTGCACTTCCGCTCCATCCAGGGCACGGGCTTCAAGTCCCTGGCGGAAGGCCAGAAGGTTTCCTTCAAGCTCGTCAAGGGCCAGAAGGGCATGCAGGCTGACGAAGTGCAGCCCATGTAATCCAATCCTCACGGATTGAGCGAAGCCCCGGGTGGAAACGCCCGGGGCTTTTCTTTTTCCGGAGTCGCCCGGGTCGGCGGGCGCCGTCGTATGCTTCACGTCCACCCCGGCCGGAAGACTCCATGTACACCCTCTATTACTCCCCCGGTGCCGCCAGCCTGGTGGTTCACTGGCTGTTGATCGAGTTCGGCGTCCGCCACGAACTGCGCAAGCTCGACCTGCAGGCCGGTGATCACAAGCGTCCCGAATACCTGGCCGTGAATCCCGGCGGCGTGGTGCCGACGCTGCTGGTGCACGGTGAACCGCTGACCGAATCGGCCGCCCTGGTGCTGCACCTGGCCGACGCGCATCCGTCCTTCGGCCTGGCGCCCGAGTTGGGCAGCGTCGAGCGCGGCCGCTATTACCAGTGGCTGCTCTACCTGGCCAATACGCTTCAGCCGGCATTCCGGACCTGGTTCTACCCGGCCGAAGCCGCGGGTGAAGCCAACGCCGACGCGGCAAAGGAACTGGCGCGCCAGCGCATAGAAGCCTGCTGGGATCGCGTCGAGGCGCACCTGGTCAAGCGCGGCCCCTACCTGCTGGGCGCGTCGGCCAGCGCTGCGGATTTCCACCTCACGATGCTGATGCGCTGGTCGCGAAACATGCCCAAGCCGGCGACCCAGTGGCCGCAGCTCGAAGCCCTGGTGCAGCGAATGAAGGCGCGCCCGTCCTTCCGCACCCTGTACGAGCGCGAAGGCCTGACCGAATGGGCGTGAGCCCGTGAGCCGCGTCGACACCGTGCTGCTGGCCGGCGCTTCGGGGCTGGTGGGCCGGGCGGTGCTGACGCAGCTGCTCGAGCGCCGCAACGGCCCCCGCATCCTGGCACCGGTGCGCCGCGCGCTGGACGCGTCCTCGCCCCGGCTGGTGGCGCTGGTGTCGGACCTGGCGCCGGCCGACGACGATGGCCTCAGGGACCGCCTGCGCAGCCAAGCCCCGGCCATCGATGCCTTCGTCTGCTGCCTGGGCAGCACGCTGAAGAAGGCCGGTTCGAGCGAGGCCTTCCTCGCCGTCGACCGCGACCTGGTGCTGCGGCTGGCCGACATCGCCCGTGACCTCGGCGCACGCCAGGCCATCCTGGTGTCATCGGTG
>JANOJQ010000145.1:0-5401 GCA_031418815.1 Lysobacteraceae bacterium | reverse complement strand
GACCGGGCGCCGCGTCGCCCGGCCTGCAGCTGGTGCAGCAGGTGCGCGACGAAGCCCACCGCTTCGCCATCACCGGCCACCGCGGCAAGCGCCAGAAGACCCGCGAGACCAGCCGCCTGGAAGACATCCCGGGCATCGGCCCGCGCCGCCGCTCGAGCCTGCTCAAGCATTTCGGCGGCCTGGCGGGCCTCAAATCGGCCGGCGTGGAGGAAATCGCCCGGGCCGAGGGCGTCAATGCGGCCCTGGCGCAGCGCATCTACGCCGCGCTGCATGGACTTGAGCCACAATCTCCCCCGACGCAAGCCTGAGCCCGGACCCCGTGACCCTGACGATTCCCACCATGCTGACCCTGTTCCGGATCCTGCTGATCCCGGTGCTGGTGGTGGTTTTCTACCTGCCGTACGCGTGGACCAACGTGGCGGCCGCCGCGGTCTTCATCGTCGGCGCGCTGACCGACTGGCTCGATGGCTGGATCGCCAGGCGTTACGGCATGTACTCGGCCTTCGGCGCCTTCCTCGACCCGGTGGCCGACAAGCTCTCGGTGGCGTTCGCGCTGCTGCTGGTGGTCGAACGCCACGACACCCCGTGGATGGCCCTGCTCAGCGCGGTGATCATCGGCCGTGAGATCACCATCTCGGCGCTGCGCGAGTGGATGGCGCAGATGGGCGCGCACGGCCTGGTCAAGGTGGCCAGCCTGGGCAAGCTCAAGACCATCGTGCAGATGGTGGCCATCAGTTGCCTCCTGTTCGAGGAAAGCCTGCTGGGACTGCCGATCTTCCGGATCGGTGAATGGCTGCTGGCCATCGCGGCCGCGCTGACCCTGTGGTCGGGCTTTGACTACCTGCATGCGGCGTGGCCGACGATGCAGAAGAAGGGCTGAAGGCAAATGGGGTGTTGACACCCCCGGTCCGTTTCCCCCAAAATGCGCGCCTACTGCGGGAATAGCTCAGTTGGTAGAGCACGACCTTGCCAAGGTCGGGGTCGCGAGTTCGAGTCTCGTTTCCCGCTCCAGTTTCGACAAAACCCCGCCCGCCGGGGTTTTGTTTTTTAGGGCGGTGGCAACCGCCGCGGGGCGCGCTAAGCTTCCCGCAACGCTTCCCCGGCCGGGTGGCAGAGTGGTTATGCAGCGGACTGCAAATCCGCGTACGCCGGTTCAATTCCGACCTCGGCCTCCAAACCGAAAGCCCCGCTCCGGCGGGGCTTTTTGTTTTCCGGCGTTGTTTTGGCCACGGATTTACGCGGATTTCCACGGATTGGAGCGGAAACCTTTTGGCTTCTTCATCCGTGTGCATCCGCGTAAATCCGTGGCCAACATGAGGTTGATTCCCCCGGGCCGCTGGCGGCGGCGCGGTGGTTCCGGCACCATCCGGGGCAGGCCCGGGTGGCGAAACTGGTATACGCAGGGGACTTAAAATCCCCCGGCCGCAAGGCCATGTGGGTTCGACCCCCACCCCGGGCACCACGTCGCCACAGGGGAACAAGAATGACGCTGCTGATCGGCTTCCTTTATTTCGCGGTTGACCTGCTGGCGGCGGTGCTGCTGGTGGCCACCTGGCAGCACACGCGCATCCGGGGCTTCCTGTGGGTGGCCGCGTCGGTGGTGCTGGGCATCGGGCTGCGGTGGGTGGGACCCTACATCTTCCGGTTCTCGGACAGCGCTGACTTCGAAATGATCAACGTGGTGGCGCAACTGGTCTTCATCGCCGTGATGGCGGTCGGCGTCGCCGGTTTCTGGGACATCTACCGGCGACTCAAGCAGGCCCGCACCGTCACGCCGCCCGCCGCCTGAATCCGGAGCCCGCGCCATGCTGCCTTCGCGCTACTGGCCTTTCGCCGCCGTGCTGCTGCTCACGCTGGCCTTTGCCTGGGCGATGACGTGGTCGCCCACCGCCGTCTGGGGCGTGGCCGCGTTCGGCACGCTGTCTCTGTTCGGGCTGTCGGACCTGGTGCAGCGCAAGCAGGCGCTGCGGCGCAACTTCCCGCTCACGGCGCGCTTTCGCTACCTGCTTGAATCGATCGGGCCGGAGATCCGCCAGTACTTCATCGAGGCCGACACGGTGGAACTGCCGTTCTCGCGCCAGCAGCGCGCCATCGTCTACCAGCGTGCGAAGGACGTGCTGGACAAGCGCCCGTTCGGCACCCAGCGCGACGTGTACGGCGACAAATACGAGTGGATGAACCATTCGCTGCAGCCGTCGAAGCTTGAATCGCACGACTTCCGCATCACCATCGGCGCCGGCCGGGCGCAGCCGTATTCGGCCAGCGTGTTCAACATCTCGGCCATGAGCTTCGGCTCGCTGTCGGCCAACGCCATCCTGGCGCTCAACCGCGGCGCGAAGCAGGGCGGCTTCTACCACGACACCGGCGAGGGCTCGATCTCGCGCCACCACCGCGTGCACGGCGGCGACCTGGTGTGGGAAATCGGCTCGGGCTACTTCGGCTGCCGCACCGCGGACGGCCATTTCGACGCGGAGAAGTTCGCCGCCAACGCCCGCGACCCGCAGGTGAAGATGATCGAGCTCAAGTTGTCCCAGGGCGCCAAGCCGGGGCAGGGCGGCATCCTGCCGGCGGCCAAGGTGAGCGCCGAGATCGCCGAGGCGCGCGGCGTGCCGCAGGGCGTGGAGTGCCATTCGCCGGCGTCGCATTCGGCGTTCTCCACGCCCATCGAACTGCTGCAGTTCGTCGATCGGCTGCGCGAGCTGTCGGGCGGCAAGCCCACCGGCTTCAAGCTGGCCATCGGCCATCCCTGGGAATGGTTCGCCATTGCCAAGGCCATGAACGACACCGGCCTGCTGCCTGATTTCATCGTGGTGGACGGCGGCGAGGGCGGCACCGGCGCGGCGCCGCTGGAGTTCACCGACCACGTGGGCGCGCCGATGCGCGAGGCGCTGCTGCTGGTGCACAACACCCTGGTGGGCCTGGACCTGCGCTCGAGGGTGCGCGTGGCCGCGGCCGGCAAGATCGTCACCGCCTTCGACATGGCCCGTACGCTGGCGCTGGGCGCGGACTGGTGCAATTCGGCGCGCGGCTTCATGTTCTCGCTCGGCTGCATCCAATCCCAGAGCTGCCACACCGACCGCTGCCCCACCGGCGTGGCCACCCAGGACCCGAACCGCCAGGCCGCGCTGGACCCGCAGGACAAAGGCACCCGGGTCTTCAACTTCCACCGCAACACCCTGCTGGCCCTGCGCGACCTGCTGGCCGCGGCCGGCCTGCAGCACCCGTCGGAAATGGGCCCCGAGCACATCATCCGCCGGGTCTCGTCCACCGAAGTCCGGTCGCTGGCCAGGCTGCACCACTTCGTGCGGCCGGGCGAGCTGCTGGTGACGGTGCCGGAACACCCAGTGTTCCAGGTGTTCTGGGACCAGGCCCGGCCCGACAGCTTCGCGCCCCCGGCGAAGGCGCGGGAAATGCAGGCCAGCAAACTGCGCTGAGCGCCCGAGGTTGACCGCCTCGGGGCCGTCCGCGTAAACTTTGCGCTCTCTTCCGGGCGGTTAGCTCAGCGGTAGAGCATCGCTTTCACACGGCGAGGGTCACAGGTTCAAGCCCTGTACCGCCCACCAAATCCCTTCGGGGTCGCGCCCCGGTGCGAACAAGAAGAAGCCACCCTCGCGGTGGCTTTTTTCTTTTCCGCCTTTGCCGGCGCTGACGCCGCGGACTACTCGAGCTGCGCCTTGGCGAACTCCGCGTCCAGTTTTTCCATCGCATCCCGGGGCTTGAGCTTGCCGGCCTTTTCGTAGGCGGCGGCCGCGTCGTCCTCGCGCTTGCCGCCGTGCAGCAGCAGCAGCAGGTTGCCGTACTCCAGGTGGGCGATGGGCGAGTCGGGCGTCAGCTTGAGCGCGGCGGCCAGGTGCTTGTCGGCCTCGGACGCCTTGGCGCCATAGGTCACGCCGCCCACCAGCGTGCCGATCTTGTTGATGATCTCGGCGTGGTACAGGCCCAGCGCCGTGTGCGCCTCGGCGTGCTTGGGCGCCAGTTCCAGCGTGGCCTCCAGCGCCTTGCGCACCTTGGTGGCCAGGCCCAGCTTGAGCGCCTTGGCGATGCTGATGCCCTGGCTGTAGCGGCCCATGCCGAAGGCGAAACGGTAGTGGCTGTTGGCTTCGCCGGGCAGGGCGGCGATGGCGGCCTCGGCCAGCTTGCCGACCTGGTCGTAGCGCTTGAGCTGTTCGTCCTCGTCATCCACCAGGTAGGTGGCGTGGATGCCGAGCGCCTTGCACGCCACCGAAGCGCCCACCGGGCCCAGGGCCTCGCCGGCTTCGAACGCCTGGTGGAAATCACCGCGATGGAAGCCGCGCCAGGCGTCCTGCAGGGCTTCGGCCAGGGCGGCGGCGTCCAGGCCCTTGGGCGCGGCCTTGCCGGCGGCCTTGAGCAGGGCGGCGGCGCGCTTGTCGTCGGGGAAGGGTTCGGTGTCGCCGGCGTGCAGCGCGGGCCAGGCCTTCTTGAGCTTGTCGCCGGCGTAGTCGAACGTCTTGGCGTCGTGCGGGAACTTGGCCCAGCTGGACTTCTTGGCAGCCATCGAAGCGGTCTCCGTGCAAAGAGCGCCAGCATCGCCCGCCCTCTGGCCGGCCGCAAGCGCGCGGCACCGGGCCTAGTGTGATTGCTCAAGCCACCGCGACCACACTCGAACCCGATCACGGCCATCCCGGCCCGCAGTAACGAGGTGTCCCATGACCCGTTCGACCCCGATCCGCCGCCGCACCCCCCGCAAGATCGAAGTCACTCCGCGCAACGTGGTGCTGGCCGGCATCGGCGCCGCCTCCCTGGGCCGCAAGCAGGCCATCAAGTCCATCGACGACCTGGCGGAACTGCCCGAGACCCTGCGCCTGCGCGCCGAAGATGCCGCCCGCGAGGCCGGCAAGAGCGTGGCCAAGTTCCGCAAGCAGGCCAAGGCCAAGCTCGCGCCGGTGAAGAAGCAGGTCGCCGGCTTCGCCCAGCAGGCCCAGGCCGAATTCGAAACCCGTTTCGCCCCGGTGCTGGTGAAGCTCGGCGCGAAGGCCCCGGCCAAGCGCACCGTTCGCAAGACCACCCGCACCGCCCGTCCGGCCGCCAAGCGCACCCGCCAGCGCGCCTGAGCCGCACCCGTCTCCCTCCCGTCAGTGGGAATTCAGCGCCCTGGCCTTGCCGGGGCGTTTTTTTGGGTTCTTCTCCCAAGTCCGGGACTGGCGCCGCCGGTGCATTCCGACTTGAGCACCCAACGGAGTTCGGGTGAGCCTGCGCTCCGGTGCTTGCGCGTTCCGATCCGGACCAAGGCCTGCCATTTTTCTTGCGGATCGGGTTGGGTTAACCAGGCCTCGGCGCCTTTTTGCTCCTGGCCCATCGCGGCGCGTCCCTTCGGACACTGGAATGGCGGCCTGGCCAGCGTGGAAGGTGGCCAGTACGAAGCTCCTATCCGCCCGGCGGC
>JANOJQ010000144.1:0-5191 GCA_031418815.1 Lysobacteraceae bacterium | reverse complement strand
CCCCCCCCCCCCCCCCCCGCCGGCCCGGGGGGGCCCCGGGCCCCCCCCCCGGGGGGGGGGGGGGGGCGGCCGGCTGGCGGACCGGGTCGACATGGATGGCGCGGCGCGGCACGTCCATCATGAAGCGCGAGCCCTGCCCGGGGGTGCTTTGCGCGCGCAGCTCGCCGCCCATCAGCGTGGCCAGGCGGCGCGCGATGCTCAGGCCCAGGCCGGTGCCTTCGCGGCTCCTGCCGTCCGGGCTTTCGCCCTGCGTGAACGGGTCGAAGATCAGGGCCAGCTCGTGCTCGGCGATGCCGGTGCCGGTGTCGATCACCTCCACCTGCAGGTCGCAGTGGCCATCGAGCGCGCTGGGCACGCAGCAGATGCGCACCACCACGCCGCCGACCTCGGTGTACTTGATGGCGTTGCCCACCAGGTTGATCAGCACCTGGCGCAGGCGCACCGGGTCCACCAGCAGCGGCCGCTCGGCGCGGCCCTCGAACTCGGCGCGCAGGTCGATGCCCTTGGCCGCGGCGGTCTGCCGGAACATGGTGAGTACCTGGTCGACGATCTCGTGCAGGCTGGTCGGCTCCTCGTGCAGCTCGAGCTTGCCCGCCTCCATCTTCGACAGGTCCAACACGTCGTTGATCAGCGACAGCAGCGCCTGGCCACTCTTCTTGATCGAGGCCACGTATTCGACCTGCGTGGGCTCGGTCACCCGCTCCTCGAGCAGGCTGGTGAAGCCGAAGATGGCGTTCATGGGCGTGCGGATTTCGTGGCTCATGCTGGCCAGGAACACCGACTTGTCCTGGCTCGACCGCCGCACCTGGTCGGCCAGCAGCGCGGCGCGGAACGCCTCCTGGTCGTTGCGCTGCATGCGCCGCGTGGCGCTGTAGCCCACCATGCCCGCCACCAGGGCCAGGCTGTTGGCGATCAGCACCGTGGCCCAGTTCTGCCGGATCATCTGGTTGCGCTCCTGGTTGCGCTGGGCCAGCAGGCGATTCTCTTCCAGGATCATCTCGCCGATGGTGCCGCGCAGGTCCACCAGGATGCTGAAGTCGTCGCCGGCAACGGCGCGCTCGGCCACGGCGCGCGCCGCGCCGGACTTGCCGCGCATCGCGTCGGACTTGAGCTGCATGGACGTGCCCAGGTAGTGCGCGCGCTCGATGTGCAGCTCGGCCATGCGCGCCACGCGCTCGAACTGGCCCGGGTTGTCCCGGGTCAGCTCGCCCAGAATCGCCACTGCGCTGGCCATCTCGTCGACGTTGGTGCGGTAGGCGACCAGGAACTCGTCGTGGCCGGTGAGCGTGTAGTGCAGCGCATGCGATTCACTGTCGCCCAGCAGGCCCCAGAAGCGGGTGATCTGCTCGAGCACCTGCTGGGTCTGGCTGGCGCGCGTCACCGATTCCTGCAGGTTGCCGGTGGTGCGCAGCGACAGCACCGACGTGCCCAGTATCACCAGCACCGCGAACAGCAGCAGGCCGCTGTAAACCCGATAGCGGAAACTGGCCGGATTGTTGCCCACCTTCACTCCCTTCCCGATCCCCCGGGCCACGCCGCGGACGAATCAGTCGTTCATGAGCCAGATGGTGCCGTTGAGCACCAACGCGAATGACACCCACAGCACGTACGGCACCAGCAGGTAGCCCGCCAGCGGACGGATGCGGCCGAAAGCCACCGTCGTCCACAGCACCGCCAGCCACAGCAGCGAGATGTCCAGGAACGCCAGGCCGGGCGAATGCAGCCCGAAGAACAGCGGCGTCCACGCCAGGTTCAACACCGCCTGCAGTGCGAACGCCATCCAGGCCGTGCGGCGCTCGCTGGACGACACGCGGCGCTCGCGCCAGACCAGCCAGGCGCTGGCGCCGATGAGCACGTACAGCAGCGTCCACACCGGGCCGAACAGCCAGCCGGGCGGGTTCCAGGTCGGTTTCTGCAGGGCCTGGAAGTCGGCACCGGGACCGAACAGCAGCCCCATGCCCGCCCCCAGCCCCAGCGTGAGGCCGACCAGCGCCATCAGCATCAGCGTGGAATGCAGGCCAGACTCGCGCCGGCCCTGGCCGAAGCCCTTGCCGTAGCCCACCCGCCCGAAACTTGCCTGCTTGCCGTGGAAACGCCGCACTGTCTTCACCCGCTGTGTTGGTTGTTGCCCGCCTACAGTCCGTAGGCCTTGCGTTTGCGATACAGGGTTGAGCCGTCGATGCCCAGCGTGCGCGCCGCCGCCTCGAGCGTCTCGCTGTTGGCGACCACGGCCTCGATGTGCCGCCGCTCAAGCACGTCCAGCGTCACCGGGTCGCCGACGGCCGGCGCGGCCACGCCCGCGTCGGCGGCCGCCACCGTGCCCAGCGAAAGGTAGTCGGGCGTCACCAGCGCCAGCGGGCACAGGATCACCGCGCGCTCGATGACGTTCTGCAGTTCGCGCACGTTGCCCGGCCACGGATAGGCGCGCATGCGCGCCAGCGCCTCCGGCGACAGGCCGGTGGCCGGCAGGTGGTAGCTGGCGGCGTAGCGGCGCAGGAAGCCCAGCGCCAGGTCCTCGAGGTCTTCCGGGCGGTCACGCAGCGCCGGCAGCCGCAGGCTGATCACGTTCAGGCGATAGAGCAGGTCCAGGCGGAAGCTGCCCTCGGCCACCATCGCCTGGAGGTCGCGGTTGGTGGCCGAGACGATGCGCACGTCGGCGCGCCGCGTCCCCGGGTCGCCCACGCGCTCGTATTCCTTGTCCTGGATGAAGCGCAGCAGCTTGGGCTGCAGCGCCAGCGGGAAATCGCCCACTTCGTCCAGGAACAGGGTGCCGCCGTCGGCATTGCTGACCCGGCCCGGGGTGCTTTGCGTGGCGCCCGTGAACGAGCCCTTGGCGTGGCCGAACAGCTCGCTTTCCAGAAGCTCGGCCGATAGCGACGGGCAGTTGATGGTGGCGAAGGACGACGCCGAGCGCGCGCTCCAGCCGTGGATGGCATTGGCCAACACGCCCTTGCCGGTGCCGCTTTCGCCCAGCAGCAGCAGGTTGGCGTCCGTGCGCGCCACCTGTTCGGCGGTGGCCAGCAGCTGCGCCACGGCCGGGCTCTTGCTGGCCAGGCGCGGCGCCTGCGCCGGCGCGGTTTCGCGCTCGAGCCGCTCGACCCGGTCGAGCAGGCGCAGCGTGTCCATCTGCCGCGCGACGGCGATGCGCAGCTGTTCGGGCGAGCACGGCTTGACCAGGTAGTCGCTGGCGCCTTCCGACAGCGCCTTCACCGCGTCGTCCACGCGCGAATGCGCGGTGACCATGATGATGCGCATCTGCGGCGCCAACTCGCGCAGGCGCGGCAGCGCGTCCATGCCCGATTCGTGGCCCAGGTTGCGGTCGAGCAGGCAAACGTGGAAGGGCTGGGCGGCGGCGAGCTTCATGCCGTCCTGCAGCGCGGTGGCCACGGACACGCGATAGCCCGCGCCCTCCAGGCAAAGGCCGAAGTTCTCGAGTAGGCGCACGTCGTCGTCGATGGCGAGGATTCGCCCAACCGGGCTGGCGGTGTGGTCGGCCAAGGGTGGCTCCAGAGGGGATGGAGACCGGGCTGCAAGGCCCGTGCCATGCGCCGGAGGCGCGTCAGAGCGCGTCGGGCCGCCCGCGGGGGACGGCGCTCCCAAGCATCTTGCATGGTCTGCCCGCCGGTGACCATGCATTTCGCAATGGCCGTTGCCGCCGCTTCAGGAGGGGTCGGGGGCGAGCGCCTGCGACTTCAGCTGGTCCAGGGTCACCACGCCCAGCGCGTTGAGGTGGGTGGCTTCGAGCACCACGCGCGGCGCCACGCCCTCCACCCACGCCTCGAGCCAGCGGTTCGCGCACAGGCACCAGCGGTCGCCCGGGCGCAGGCCGGGGAAGTCGTACTCGGGGCGCGGCGTCGACAGGTCGTTGCCGCGCAGGCGCGAGAAGGCCAGGAACTCCGCCGTCACCACCGCGCACACCACGTGCAGGCCGCGGTCGTGGGCGTCGGTACGGCAGCAGCCGTCGCGGAAGTAGCCGGTCATCGGCGCGGTGCCACACGGCGCCAGCGGACGGCCCAGGACATTGAGTGCAGTCTGGCTCATGCGGCCAGTCTACCCGCGCGCCGGCCCGGTATCATGGCGCGCTCATCCCCAAGGAAACCGCCATGAGCACCACGCCGCCCGACCGCCTCTCCGTCAACCCGCGCAGCCCGTTCTTCGACGGCGCCGTGCTCGAGCGTGGCATCGGCATTCGTTTCAAGGGCATCGAGCGCAACAACGTCGAGGAATACTGCATTTCCGAAGGCTGGGTGCGCCTGCCGGTCGGCAAGTCGCTCGACCGCCACGGCAACGCCATGACCATCAAGACCAGCGGCGAAGTGGACGTGTGGTTCCTGGACAGCGCCCCTTCCGCCTGAGCCCCTCCGGAGCGGCAGATGCTTCTCCCAAGTCCGGGACTGGCGCCGGCGACCCCGTGACTGGCGCCGGTGCTTCCGCGTCCTGATCCGGACCAAGGCCAGGCATCTTTCCTGCGGATCCGGCTCGGTTAACCCGGCCGTGGCACGAACCCTGTCCTGGCCTATCGCGGCGCGTCCCTTCGGACACTGGAATGGCGGCTTGGCCAACGTGGAAGGTGGCCAGTACGAAACTCCTATCCGCCCGGCGGCGGGTGTGAGTTCGTCGCGCGCACGACGTCACCTCCGGCGTTCGACGGGGCGGGCAGGCGAAGACGAGGTAATCGCAAAGCTTCCGGTGTCTCCAACCGACGGCTTGCGCAGAAATCCACTCTTGCACCGGGGCATGGGTGGCGCCGCCGACACTGCTGAAACTGCCGATGTGCCTGCGCATCCGACCTGACGAGGGATGCCACGGTGTGCGCGCGTGGAACTCACCCCCGCCGCCGGGCGGATAGGACCCTCACGCTGGCCACCTTCCAAGCTGACCAGGCCGCCATTCCAGTGTCCGAAGGGACGCGCCGCGATGGGCGAGGAGAACGGAGACGCCTCGTCCGGGTTAGCCCAGCCGGATCCGCAGGAAAGATGCCTGGCCTTGGTCCGGATCGTGTTGCGCAAGCACCGAAGCGCATCGCCACGGGCCCTTCGTCAATCGAACCGGCTGATACGTACCGGGCGCGCCGCGGAGGCGAGGGTCGCGTACGGGGTGTTTAAAATGGTGAAACCAAAACGTTGGGGCCCACGCGGCGGCGGGGGGGCGCGCGGGCGACTGGCCCCGGCGGGGGGGCCGCCCCGGGGGT
>JANOJQ010000143.1:0-10237 GCA_031418815.1 Lysobacteraceae bacterium | reverse complement strand
CGACCTGGGTGGACTCGACGTTGAAGTCGACGTAGCCGCGGTCGAGGTAATAGTTGGACAGCTTCTCCAGGTCGCCCGAGAGCTTCTCGCGCGAGTACTGGTCGTCGCGGCGGTACCAGGACAGCCAGTTGCTGGTGCCCGATTCCCAGCCCTGGCGGATGTCCAGGTCGTTGAAGGTCGGGTTGCCGACGATGTTGATGTCGCGGATGCGCGCGGCCTTGCCCTCGGCGATCACGATGGTGATGTCGACGCGGTTGCGGTCGAGGTTGGCGATGGTCGGGGTGATCGAGACGTTGTACTTGCCGCGGTTGTTGTACTGGCGGATCAGTTCCTGGGTGACGCGGTCGAGGTTGAGCGGGTTGAAGGTCTCGCCCTCGGTCAGCCCGATGTTGCGCAGGCCACTGAGCAGGTCATCGGTCTTGATGTCCTTGTTGCCCGTCAGCGTGATGGCGTTGATCGCGGGACGCTCGCTGACCACCACCACCAGGATGCCGCCCTGGCGCTCGAGCCTTACGTCGCTGAAGAAGCCGGTCTTGAACAGGGCGCGGATGGCTTCCGACGACCGGCTGCGGTCGAGCGTGTCGCCCTTTTCAACCGGCAGGTAGGTGAAGACGGTGCCGGCGGAGATGCGCTGCAGCCCCTCGACGCGGATGTCGGCCACGGTGAAGGCTTCGAAATTCTGGGCCTGGACGGGGCCGGCGATTGCGGCGGCAAGCGCGAGGCTCAGGAGGCAGCGGCGAACAGTGGGTCGCGTCATCATCAATCCGTTGGTGACGGACGCCGTGGCGGCGTCCGCGAAAAGGGTGGGGTCAGAAGCTGGGTCGGAACAAGTCATTATAGAAGGCCAGGCCCATCAGGCCGGCGAGGAACACCAGTCCGATGTATTGGCCCGCCATGAGCGCTCGCTCCCCGACCGGGCTGCCTTTGGCCAGTTCGATAAGGTAATACAGCAGGTGCCCCCCATCCAAGACCGGAATGGGCAGCAGGTTCATGATGCACAGGCTGAGCGACAGGATCGCGAGGAAGTTCAGGAACCAGGCCGGGCCCAGGCTGGCGCTGCCGTTGGCGACCCGGGCGATGGTGATCGGGCCGGAAATGTTCTGCAGGGAAGCCTGCCCGGTGACCATCCGGCCCAGCATCTTCAGCACGTCCGCGGCCATCTGGCGGGTCTGGGACAGGGCCTCGGGTACCGCCTGAAGGGGCCCGAAGCGCAGCACCGCGTCCTGGGCGGGCGCCGTTCCGGTGATGCCCAGGATCCAGCGCGGCGTGCCCTGGACGTCCGCCAGGCGGGGGTCCACTTGCACCATCGCGGTGCGACCGCCGCGCTCGATCCTCACGTCCAGGGTCTTGCCATTGCGGGCCGCCGCCTGCACGGCGTCGCCAACCTCGCCGTAGCTGACGATGGCCTGGCCGCCTATGGCCAGGATGCGGTCGCCCGGCTCCAGGCGACCCGCCGCGGCGCTGCCGGGCTGCACCGCTCCGACCACGGGAGGGTCGGCCAGGGCCAGACCCAGGTCGCGGAAGGGCTGCTGTTCGCTGATCACCAGGCCGGGCTGGTCGAGCGGCAGGACCCGCATCACCTCGTCGCCGGCGGCGGTGCGCACCCGCACCGGGGTGGATTCGCGGTCCATGGCGGCGTTCGACAGGGCGATGCCGGCCTCGGTGAGGGTGCGCGTTTCGCGTCCGGCCACGGACAGCAGGCGGTCGCCCGGCTGGAAGCCCGCGTCGGCGGCGATGCCCTGCACCCGGCCCAGGTCGGGCGCGTAGTCGGGCTTGCCGATCACGAACATCAGCCAGAGCAGGGCGATGCACAGCAGCAGGTTGGCGATCGGGCCGGCGGCGACGATGGCGATGCGCTGCCAGACCGATTTGGCGTTGAAGCTCAGGTGGCGGTCGGCCGGGGCGACCTCGGTCTCGCGGTCGTCGAGCATCTTCACATAGCCGCCCAGCGGCAGCATGGCCAGCACGTACTCGGTGCCGTCCTTGCCCACGCGCGTCCACAGCGGCTTGCCGAAGCCGACCGAGAAGCGCAGCACGCGCACGCCGCAGCGCCGCGCCACCCAGTAGTGGCCGAACTCGTGGAAGGTGACCAGGATGCCCAGGCTGACCAGCAGCCACCACACCGAACCGAAGAACTCCGTCATGCGCGCATCCTTGGGATCAGTCCTTCGGCCATGCGCCGGGCCTCGGCGTCGGTGTCCATCAGCTGCGCCAGGTCACCGGCCGGGCCGCCGGGCAGGGCGTCGAGGCAGGCCTGGATCAGGTCCGGGATGCCTAGGAAACCCAATCGGCCCTGAAGAAAGGCTGAAACAGCGATTTCATTGGCCGCGTTCAGGATGGCCGGGGCGCGGCCGCCGGCCTCCAGCACCTGGAACGCCAGGCCCAGGCAGGGGAAAGCGGCCAGATCGGGCGCCTCGAAATCGAAACGGGCCAGCGCCGCCAGGTCCAGCGGCGCGACGCCCGATTCCACGCGCTCGGGCCAGGCCAGGCCGTAGGCCAGCGCCGTGCGCATGTCCGGGTTGCCCAACTGCGCCAGCACCGAGCCGTCCACGTAGTCCACCAGCGAATGAATGACGCTTTGCGGGTGAACCACCACTTCGATGCGCGAGGCCGGCACGCCGAACAGGTAACGGGCCTCGATCACCTCCAGGCCCTTGTTCATCAGCGTGGCGGAGTCGACCGAGATCTTGCGGCCCATCACCCAGTTCGGGTGGGCGCAGGCCTGGTCGGGCGTGACGTCGGCCAGCTCGGCGCGCTGGCGGCCGCGGAACGGGCCGCCCGATGCCGTGAGCAGCAGCCGGCGCACGCCGCCGCGGCCGCCGTCGGCGGGCAGGCACTGGAAGATGGCGTTGTGTTCGCTGTCGATCGGCAGCAGCGTGGCGCCGCCTTCGGCGACGGCCTGCGCCAGCAGGTCGCCGGCCAGCACCACCGATTCCTTGTTGGCCAGCAGCAGGCGCTTGCCGGCGCGCGCCGCGGCCAGCGTGGACGCCACGCCGGCGGCGCCGACGATGGCGGCGATGACGGTGTCGTTGGCCGGGTCGGTGGCCACTTCGACCAGGGCCTCGGGTCCGGCCAGCGCGCGGGTAGGCAGGCCCAGGGCGCGCAGGCCGTCGCGCAGCGCGGGGTATCGGGCCTGGTCTGCTACGACGGCTGAATCGGGACGGAACCGCGCGCACAGCGCCAGCAGTTCGTCCACGCTCGAGTGCGCGCTCAGTGCGCCGACCCGGAACCGGTCGGGATGCCGCGCGACGACGTCGAGCGCCGAACCGCCGATCGAGCCGGTGGCCCCCAGTAGTGCGATCGTCTTCAGAGGCCCAGCCATGCCTTGCCCACCACGAACACCGGCAGCGCGGCCAGCAGGCTGTCGAGCCGGTCCATCAGGCCGCCGTGCCCGGGGAACAGCGCACCGGAATCCTTCACGCCCGAATGCCGCTTCATCAGGCTTTCGAACAGGTCGCCCACCACCGAGATGGCGGCGGTAACCACGGTGAGCAGCGCCAGCGCCGGCAGCGACGACCACGACAGCCCCAGCAGCGGCAGCGCCAGCACGCCCAGCAGCACGCTGGTGGCCAGGCCGCCGAATACGCCTTCCCAGGTCTTGCCCGGGCTGATGGTGGGCGCCAGCTTGTGCTTGCCGAACTTCGAGCCGGTGAAGTAGGCGCCGCTGTCGGCCGCCCACACCAGCGCCAGCGCGAACAAAGTCCAGCGCGGGCCCATGGGGTCTTCCGAGTGCAGCCAGCCCAGCGCGCACCAGGCCGGCACCACGCAGAGGCTGCCGGCGAGCAGCTTGAAGCTGCGGGCGGCATGGCTGTCGGCGGCGCCCAGGCGCGGGCGCGCCAGCCACAGCAGCACCAAGCCCCACCACGCCACGCCGACCAGGCTGGCCACCTTGAGCGTGAACAGGCCGGGCCCGCCGCCCCACACCAGCGCCACCATCAGCAGTGCGTTGGCGGTGAGGAACAGCAGGCGCGCCGGTTTTTCTTCCAGCCCGGCGAATGCCGTCCATTCCCACAGGCCGGCCAGCAACACCGCCGCCACCGCCGCGGCCAGCCATGGCGTGGGCAGGAACAGCACCGCCAGGATCGGCAACGGTGCCAGCGCGAGGGCGGTGGTGACGCGTTGCTTGCGGCTCATTCAGGGCTCCCGGCCACCTGGGCGCTGGTCAGGCCGAAGCGACGCTCGCGGTCGGCAAAGGCGGCCAGGGCGGCGTCGAGCACGGACGCGTCCAGGTCGGGCCAAAGGGTTTCGGTGAACCACAGTTCGGTGTAGGCCAGCTGCCACAGCAGGAAATTGCTGATGCGCAGGTCGCCGCCGGTGCGGATGAAAAGGTCGGGTTCGGGCACGTCGGCCAGGCCCAGCCGCGACTGCAGCAGGGCTTCGTCGATGCTGGCCGGGTCGAGCCTGCCCGCCGCCGCTTCGGTGGCGAGCTGGCGGCAGGCCTGGGTGACGTCCCAGCGGCCGCCATAGCCGGCCGCGATGGTCAGCACGAGCCGCGCGTTGCCGCGCGTCAGCGCCTCGGCCGCTTCCATCCGCGCGCGGATCGCATCGGGGAATCCCGGGCGGTCGCCGATGAAGGCCACCCGCACGCCGCGGCGGTGCAGTTCGTCCACTTCCGAGTCGAGCATGCGCAGGAACAGCTTCATCAGCGCTCCCACTTCCTCCTGCGGGCGGTTCCAGTTTTCGCTGGAGAACGCGAACAGGGTGAGCGCCTCGATGCCCTGCGCCAGGCAGTACTCGATGCAGACCTGCACCGCCTTGACCCCGGCGCGGTGGCCCAGGGTGCGCGGACGCTGGCGGCGTTCGGCCCAGCGCCCGTTGCCATCCATGATGATGGCGAGGTGCCGGGGCTTGCGCGGAGTGGGCGAGGGCGACGACATGCCGGCGGCGAGGTTCAAACCGCCATCAGTTCCTGTTCCTTGGCGCGGACCACCTCGTCCACGTCCTTGACGTGCTTGTCGGTGAGCTTCTGGATCTCGTCCTCGCAGCGGTGCGCCTCGTCCTCGGTGACCTTCTTGTCCTTGAGGAGTTCCTTCACCTGCTGGATCGCGTCGCGGCGGATGTTGCGGATGGAGACCTTGGAGGTCTCGCCTTCGGCATGCACGTGCTTGGAGAGGTCCTTGCGGCGCTCTTCCGTGAGCGGCGGCAGGTTGATGCGGATGGCCGTGCCGGCGGTGTTCGGGTTCAGGCCCAGGTCCGAGGACAGGATGGCCTTCTCCACGGCCGAGACCATGCCTTTTTCCCACGGCGTGATCAGCAGCGAGCGGGCGTCGGCGACCGACACCGTGGCCACCTGCGAGAGCGGCATTTCCGAGCCGTAGTAGTTCACCTTCAGGTGGTCCACGAGCGCGGTGCTGGCGCGGCCCGTGCGCAGCTTGGTGAGTTCCTGGCGGAAACCGTCCACGCTCTTGGTCATCCGGGTGGTGGCGTCTTTCTTGATTTCGTTCAGCATCGCGGGCTCCGCAGTGAATCCAGGCAATCGGTGATTATAAGCGCAGGGCGCCGGTGCCGCTCAGGCGGCAACCAGGGTGCCCAGGTCTTCGCCCTGGACGATCCGCATCAGCGCGCCGGGCTGCATCATGTCGTAGATGCGCAGGGGCACCTGGTTGTCGCGGCACAGGGCGAACGCGGCGGTGTCCATCACCTGCAGGTTGCGGCTGATCACGTCGTCGTAGGTCAGGCGGGTGAAGCGCTTGGCGCCCGGGTTCTTCTTCGGGTCGCTGTCGTAGATGCCGTCCACCTTGGTGGCCTTGAGCAGCAGGTCGGCGCCGATCTCGCTGGCGCGCAGGGCGGCAGCCGAATCGGTGGTGAAGAAGGGGTTGCCGGTGCCGGCCGCGAACAGGGCGATCCGGCCTTTTTCCATGTGGCGGATGGCGCGGCGGCGGATATAGTCCTCGCACACTTCGTTGATCTTGATGGCGCTCATCACGCGGGCGAAGCCACCCTGCTTCTCGAGCGCGTCGGCCATCGCCAGGGCGTTGATGACGGTGGCCAGCATGCCCATGTGGTCGCCGGTGACGCGGTCCATGCCGGCCGCCGCCAGCCCGGCGCCGCGGAAGATGTTGCCGCCGCCGATCACCAGGCCGATCTCGGCGCCCGCCTGCTGCACGGCAACGATCTCGGCGGCCAGGGCCTTGATCACTTCGGGGTCGATGCCGTAATCCACGTTCCCCATCAAGGCCTCGCCGGACAGCTTGAGCAGGATTCGGCGGTACTTGAGGGGGGTGGCGCTCATGGGTCTCTCCGGGGGCAATCAAACGCCGGAATTCTAGCCGATCGGGGCCTTGGACGTGACCCTGGCGTGACTTTCGCCGCAATTCGGCGCGGCCCTGGCTTGAACACCGGCAAACAGGGCGCCGGCCGACGCGTGTCCGGACAATGTGCCCGGGTTCGTTGTTTCCCTATGCCAGCGCGTGATTGCCGGGCGCCCTGCCGCCCGGCGAGCCGTGCACCAGGGGGCACCATGATGAATCCGCATTTCCGGCCGTTGCGCAGCCTGCGCATCCTTGGTGTCCTGCTTGCCTTGTCGTTGCTGCCTGCCGCGGCACTCGCGGCCCAGGCTGATCCGTCGCCGGTGACCCGGCTTGAACCGCTGGCCGCGCCGGCGGACGCCCCGCCGGCTCGCCTTGGACAACCGTTCGACCTGGCGATAGTCAAGCAGCGCGACGGCCAGCCGGCCATCGACGAGGCGCTGGAGTGGGCGCTGGAAGATCCCGAATCCGGCGAACTCGAAGTCCTCGATGCCCGAACCCGGGCGGCCTCGGAAGGCGTCGAGGCGGGTTCCGGGCGGGCGCGCTTCACGCCGGCAAGAACGGGCACGCACGGTGTGCGGGTGCTTTCACTGGATGATCCTGCCTGCGTGGGTGCGGACTGCCGTAGGGTCGCGCACCGCTTGGTGGTTGTCGTGCAGACCACGGAGTCCCCGGCAGCGGACCCGTCCTCTTCGGGCGGCCACCGCAACCTGGCGCTCATTGCCGCCGGCGCCGCCGGCTTGGCGGCGGTCGCCAGCACCACCGGATCCGACGGCGGCGGCAGCAGTTCCGCACGCACGCTGGCGATACTTTCCGGCAACGGCCAGAGCGGCCTCGCCAACACCGCGCCGCCCCAGCCCCTGACCGTGCTGGCCCTGGACGGCGGCCGCCCGGCGGCCGGCGTGACCATCCAGTGGGTGGTCGCCGGCGGCGCCGTGATCTCGGCGTCCAGCAGCGTCACCGGTGCCGATGGCCGGGCCAGCGTCAGCGTCTCCAGCCTCGGTCCGGGCCCCGGTCCGGTCAGTGTGACCGCGACGCGCGCGGACCAGGCCACGGCCAGCGTGGCCTTCACGCTGACGATCAACATCGCCGCCCTCAACAAAGTGTCGGGCGACCTGCAGGGCACGCCCGTCAACACCACCACCGCCTTGCCGCTGGTGGTGCGCGCCTTGCTCAACGGCGCGCCGCAGGCGGGCGTGACGGTGCAGTGGCAGGTGCTCAGCGGCAACGGCGCGATCAGCGGCGCCAGCGCGGTCACCGATGCCAACGGCCTGGCGCAGGCGTTCGTGGCTGTCGGTCCGCTGCCGGGCACGGTGACGGTTCGCGCCGCGCGCGCCGATTCGCCGCTGCTGGTGCAACTGTTCACGGTCAATGCGCTGGAGTTGCGCGCCCTCGCCATCGTCGGCGGCGACGGCCAGAGCGGGGCGCAGAACACCGCCCTGCCGACGCCGCTGGCGGTGCTGGCAACCAACAGCGGCGTGGGCGATCCGGGCATCACTATCCTCTGGTCCGCCACAGGCGGCGCCCTGCTCAGCGCCGGCAGCACGACTACGGATGCGGGCGGCCTGACCAATGTCACCGTCACCAGCATGGGCCTGGGGCTCGACCCGGTGGTCGTGACCGCTTTCCGCAGCGACCAGCCCACCCTGCGGGTGGAGTTCACGCTCAACGTGACGCCACCGTCCCTGGCCGTCGTCGCCGGCAACGGGCAGGTTGGCCTGTCCGGCCAGCAGGCGTCGACACCGATGCAGGTGCTGTTGCTGGATGGCAACGGCGTGCCCATGGCGGGCCAGACCGTGTCCTGGCTGGTGCTGTCAGGCTCGGCGACGCTCAACTCGACTATCTCGATCACCAATGGCGCGGGTATCGCCAGCGTCGGTTTCAGCTATGGCAGCTTCCCCAGCCCGGTGGTGATCCAGGCCTCGGCCTTCGCCAACGGCGTCAGCGTCACCGCCAATGCCCAGGGCCTGCCGCCCGGCAGCATCGGTACCGCGGGAGGCGATGGCCAGACCGGCAATCCCGGCGACGTGCTGCCGCTGCCGCTGGTGGTGCAGTTGGTGGACCCCGCGCCCGACCTGTCGGGCGTGCCGGTGACGTTCACGGTGCTGTCGGGCAGCGCCACGCTGTCGCCGGCCTTCGTCCTCACCGATGCCTTGGGCCAGGCCAGCACCATAGTCACCCTGGGCCTCACGCCGGGTCCTGTGGTGATCCAGGCGACCGCTCCCGGCGGCGTGGTCACGCAGTTCAACGCCAACGTCACCGGCACCCTGGTGGTGACCGGCATCACCGCCAGCGCCGGCAGCGCCCAGACCCTCACGCCCGGCGTGCCATCGGCGCCGATGGTGATCGACCTGATCGGCAACGGCGTGCCGGTCGTCGGCCAAACGGTCGTCTGGAGCACGTCGGCCGGCACGCTCGCCAGCCCGACCACGGTCACCGACGTCAACGGACGCACCAGCAACACCGTCACGGTCACCGGGGCCGGCACCACGGTGGTGACGGCCAGCTTCCCGACCTTCGCGGCCTTCGTCGGCTCCACCGTCACCTTCACCCACACCTCGGGCCTGGCGGCGCTGCCGGCACTGTCGATCAACGAAGTGTCGGTGGCCGAAGCCCTGGACGCGGCTTGCGCGCTGCTGCAGGTATCCGGTGGCCTCACGCCGGACGAGCAGGACCTGCTGGACCAGTGCCTGGCCCTCACCGCCGCGTCCACCAGCAATCCGGCGGCGGTGGGCGATGCACTCACCGCGATGCTTCCCGACGTCGCCCAGACCCAGGCCGATGCCGGCCGCGCGGCCGCGGGCGCGCAGTTCGAGAACCTCAACAGCCGGATGGCCGGGCTTCGCAGTGGCGCACCGATGCCGTCGTTCTCGTTCGCAGGGCTGACCATGGCCCTGTCGGGAGGTCGGTTGCCGCTGGGCCAGCTCGGTGCCGCGCTGCTGGCCATCGATTCGACGCCGGCGCAGGAGGAGACCACCTTCGGGAAATGGGGCCTGTTCGTGTCGGGCAACATCGGCCGCGGTGAGTTCGACCCGACCCAGCTGACGCCGCGCTACGACTTCGACGTCGCCGGCCTCACGGCGGGCCTGGACTATCGCTGGAGCGACACCCTGGTGCTGGGCGTGGCGCTGGGCTACACCCGGCAGGACACGCAGTTGGCCGACGGGCTGGGCGCGGTGGAGATGCAGGGCTTCAGCATCTCGGGCTACAGCACCTGGTATCGCGGCAACGACTGGTACCTCGACAGCGCGCTGACCTTCGGCGCCAATCGCTACGAACACGAGCGAAGCATCGCCTACGTGCTGCCGGGCGAGGTGGTGAACCAGACGGCGGTGGCCAGTTCGGATGGCACCAACCTCAGCGCCACCGTCACTTTCGGCCGTGATTTCGCGGTCCGCGGCTGGACCTTCGGTGCCTACGGCCGCGCCGCGTACAGCCGGCTTGGATTCGACGCTTTCGAAGAGGAAGTCGACTCGTCGCTCAACGGCAACGGTCTGGCGCTGCGGGTGGAGTCGCGTTCGGTGAGCGGGCTCTCGTCAACGCTGGGCGGCAAGGCGTCGTTCGCACACAGCGCGTCCTGGGGCGTGCTGGTGCCGCAGCTCGACGTGGAGTGGGTCAAGGAATACGGCAGCGATGCCGAGGCATTCCGCGGCTTCTTCGTCGACGACCCGACCGCGACGCCGATCCTGGTGTTGGGCGAGGACCTGGACAGCAGTTACCTGCGCATCAGTCTCGGGCTTTCGATGGTGCTCACGCAGGGCCGCTCCGGTTTCCTGACCTACGAGCGCATCCTGGCGCGCTCGGGCATCACCCAGCAGGGCGCGACGCTGGGCTTCCGCTGGGAGTTCTGACGACACCGCGGATGCGCCGTGGGCACCCCCGCATCCGGGGGGCCCGGCAGCGAACTGTAAACGTTTTTTAGCACGGACTTGCCCCCCCGTACGCCGCGGGGGCCGCGGGGGGGGTTTTTGGGGGCCCACCGGGGGTGG
>JANOJQ010000142.1:0-27628 GCA_031418815.1 Lysobacteraceae bacterium | reverse complement strand
GCCCAGAGCGGCCAGATGCTGTTCTCGTCCAAGCTGCCCGCCACCGGCGGCCAGACCACGCACGAGAACGTGTACCTGGGCGGCAGCCTGGTGGCCACCATTGACCACGCGTGGCCCAGCAACGCCATCCTGGCAACGAAGTACCAGCACACCGACGCCCTGGGCAGCCCGGTGGCCGTGACCAACGAGTCCGGTGCCGTCATCGAGCGCACGAACTTCGACCCCTACGGCGGCGCCATCGGCAAGGCGGTCGACGGCATCGGCTACACCGGCCACGTCATGGACCCGGCGACGGGGCTGACTTACATGCAGCAGCGCTATTACGATCAGGGCGTGGGGCGGTTCCTGTCCGTCGATCCCGTGACCGTTAGCTCGATCAACGGCGGGAACTTCAATCGCTATTGGTACGCCAACAACAGCCCTTACAAATTCATGGACCCCGACGGCAGATTTGCGATGACTCGCCATA
The DNA here is from genome assembly GCA_031418815.1 of Lysobacteraceae bacterium. Classification (GTDB taxonomy): domain Bacteria; phylum Pseudomonadota; class Gammaproteobacteria; order Xanthomonadales; family Xanthomonadaceae; genus Arenimonas. Next base: position 27,159 of record JANOJQ010000142.1, on the reverse strand, counting down.
AGGGATTCTGTGCGATGGTGGGCGCCTGCCTAGGCGGCAGTGGAGGGAGTGGAGGAAGAAGTCGGGCAGAGGCAGAGCAACAGGCCGACTACGAGGAAGCCCAGGCGAATCCCGAGAAGCGGGACGCATTCGTGAAGAGAATGCACAAACGCAATCGGCTCACCGGGACTGTTCCTGATTATGAGCCGACCCAAAAAGCCCCTGGATCCTACGACGAGAATTCACGATCAAAACAAATCGGCCCCTCGGCGTTCAGCTTCCCGAACGCTGCTGACCTGGGCAGCATTCTGATTCACGAGGGCGGGCCAGGTCATGAGGGGCAGGCAGAATCCATCTCTGACTACACAAGTTTGAAGCATACCAACGCAAGGAATGTTCTTGAACACAATGCGTTCTCTGCGGAACTCAGTCCGGTGAATCCCTTCCGGTCGAGATTGTCTGAGGCTTATCTCAAACATGTGGAGTTTTACTTAGGTGAGTTCTATAGGTCTGCCAACGCAGCCAACAAGGAAATTATTGACGCTGGACAGTCATGTGCAACTGCATATTGTTCGGGAGATTGAAATGAAATTGTTTCCCGCAGTTATTGCCTTCTTGTTGATCGCGATCGCCTCAAGTACTGCCTGGTACGCGCTGCACGCACGCGTTGGCAACGGCAACGAGTACCAGTCGTCTATTGAGATAGAAGTAAATCCCAGTACGGACAACGAGCGCGTTAACATATCGATATTCAACACGGGCGTTAGCAATGTGAGGTTAAACGGGTCGTACCGGGCAGCACAGGGAACCGGCGACCTGGAGATCGTTTTCCGACGCCGTGGAGTTGAATATCGGTCGATCGCGAAAAGGTACGCTAGAACAGACGGCGAATCGATACAGTGGTTCCCGATAGGCAATGGAATGGGATGGTCCCTCCCGAAGTCAATGCTCGCCGAGCAATATCAGCTTGTTCCAGGTTGCTATGAAATGATCATTGCGCTCTCCAACCGCGCTTTGGATCACGCCGGGCCGGAGAGCCTGTATGGGCCGTTCGTGGAATCACAAAGCGATGTCCACAAGATTTGCATATCGAAGAATCAGGTCAGGCGGTAAGGACCGGCGGCGTTCGCACGCTGTGGATGTACGCCCAGAATGGCCAGATGCTGTTCTCGTCCAAGCTGCCCGCCACCGGCGGCCAGACCACGCACGAGAACGTGTACCTGTCGGGCAGCCTGGAAGACAGACTCGCAACAAGTGTTCAGCAAGAAGGAAACGCTGAGCTGGTTGCTCCCTGCTGGGTTGAATGCGCGCGGGGGCGTGGGTAGAAGACACCCGACCCATCCCTTGATCATTCCGCCGTGCGATGGAGTGGTCAGTTGCCGCCGCGCATCAACGCCGGCGCGATTCAGTGCAGGATGTCGTGGGCTGCGAACAAAAAAAGCCCCGGCCGAGGCCGGGGCTGTCCCTAAGCACCACCAAAGCGATTAATTCAGCGGGCGGCAAAGCGGGCGCGGCAACCACCGCTGACCCAAAGTCCATCGGTTTCGTTCCAGCCCCAGGTGCGGCCCTGCACGCAGTCGGCCTGCGAGGTGCGCTGCACAAGGCGCGGCGAACCGTAGCGCGCGTCCCAGTTGCAGCGCTGCTGGCCGCCATTGCTGGCGCAACTCACCGCGTAGTTCGGGTCGCCCATCCAGCCCCGGTTGCCGCCGTTGTAGTCGTCGTCCTGGCGATAGTCGCGGTCGCCCTGCTCGTCGCGGCTGTCATAGCCCACGCCATTGTTCGGGCGCTGGCGGTTGGCGGCTGCGAAGCGCGCGCGGCAGTTGTCGCTGACCCACACCTGGTTCGGGCGCTGGCCCCACGTGCGGCCCTCGATGCAGGCGCCGCTGTTCTTGAAGCGGCTGATCAGCTGCATGCGGCCGTTCATGCCCGTGTTGCACACCACGCGCGCACCCTCGCGGCTCTTGCAGACGATGCTCGGGCGGTTGCCGGGCGCGTTGCCCATGGCGTCGGGCACCATGGTGAAGCGGGCGCGGCAGCCGCGATTGACCCACACCAGGCCCTGCTTCTGGCCCCAGCTCTGGCCCTCGATGCAGGCGGACTGGGAAATCTGCTGGTTGATGACGGCGCGGCCGCGGAACGGCACGGCGCATTCGCGGTAGCGGTTGTCCACGCTGCTGCAAACCACCGCGGTGGCCGACCAGCCCTGCTGCCCGCTCCACGGATTGCCGGGTGCGGAGCGGCGCGCATCGGCCATGTCCTGGCTGATGCGGCTCATCGGCCAGCCGGCGTTGGAGCGGTCCAGGTAATACTCGAGCTGTTCGTCGGAGATGCTGCGGCCGTTGGTCTGGCGGGCGTATTCCTGCTCGATGGCGCGGACCTGGTCGCGGGTACCGCCCTGCGCCGCCGACGGCGGCGAGAACGCCATGGCGCCCAGCGCGAACGCGCAGGACAGGAGAAGCTTGCTGAGGGTGTTGGCGGACATGGCGTGCTCCAACGGCAAGGTTGCCGAGTGAGTGAACCTTGTCAGGCTTGCCGGTACCGGTATGTTCGCCAGCACACCCAGCCGCGTGGCCGTTCATCTGGCGTGCGGCCGTGCCACGCTATGTGCTCCAGCGAACGGAGCCGGAGGCGGGCCATGCCCGACATTCAGGGGCCGTCAAACCCAACCCAAGGAGCCACGCCTTGAACATCCAACTCACCCTCGCACCGATCCTCGCGCTGCTTGCCGGCATCCTGATCCTGGTGCGGCCGCGGCTGCTGGCCTACATCGTGGCCATCTATCTGATCGTGATTGGCCTGATTGGCCTGTTCGGCGGCTCGGGCTTCCGCCTGAACTAGCCTGGCACCGGCTTGCCCCGCCGCCGGGGCTGGCCTGCAAGCGCCTGATGCGCATGGTCAATTGGCCATGCGCCGGGTCGCTGCCGCCGCGGGGCGGCGTCGCCGGGCTTGAACTCTGGCCGGCGATAGCCACTAATGCGCGCACTCGGCCCCCGGCCGCACGAGTCTCCAGCCCGCCATGCCCATCTACGCCTTCGAATGCGACCACTGCGGCCACACGTTCGACCGCCTGCAGAAACTGTCCGATGCCGATCCGACCGATTGCCCGGCCTGTGGCCAGCCCCAGGTGCGCCGCCAGTTGACCGCGCCCAGCTTCCGGCTCGCCGGCGCCGGCTGGTACGAGACCGACTTCAAGAAGGACGGCGACAAGAAGCGCAACCTCGCGGAGGGTGGCGGCGCCAAGCCCGAGGCGAAACCCGACGCCAAGCCCGAGTCCAAGCCAGAATCCAAGCCCGTGCCCGCCGCCAAGCCGGCCGAAACCAAATCCACGCCGTCCACCTGAGCGGCGCCGGGTTGCCCTGCACTTCGCGTGCGGGGTAGGGTCGGGGCATGAAAAACCGCCTGCCCACTGCGAGCCTGCTCGCCACCGCCCTCCTGCTGGCCGCCTGCGCGGGCCAGGCCACGTCGCCCCCCGGCGCGTCCACGTCGGCGGCGCTCGGCCTGCCCGAGCCGCTTTCGCCGCCCGGCATCGACGAGCCCGCGTTGGCGCCCGCGGACGCCTTCATGGCCGCGCTGGCCAGCCACTGCGGCCAGGCCTTCGCCGGCAAGGTGCGCGTGGACGTGCCCGAGACAGCCGACAATGCCTTCGCGGGCAAGGCCATGGTGATGCACGTCCGGGAGTGCCGCCCGGGCGAGATCAGGATTCCCTTCCACGTCGGCGAAGATCGTTCCCGCACGTGGGTGATCACCCGCACCGCCACCGGCCTTCGCCTCAAGCACGACCATCGCCACGAAGACGGCAGCCCCGACGAATCCACGATGTACGGTGGCGACACCGCCCAGGCCGGTACCGCGATCCGGCAGGCCTTCCCGGTGGACGCCGAGTCGGTGGCGATGTTCGGCCGCCAGGGCATGCCCGCCTCGGTCACCAACACCTGGGCGATCGAGATCGTGCCCGGCAAGCAGTTCGTCTACGAACTTTCGCGGCCGGGTGGCCGCCTGTTCCAGGTGGAGTTCGACCTGTCCCGGCCGGTGCCGCCGCCGCCCGCGCCCTGGGGCGTGACCGCGGCCGCCAACTGAAATCCAGCGCGCGCGGGAAAAAGGAAGGCCGCCCCATGGCGGCCTTCTTCGTTGGCGCCGATCGCCCCGGGGGCGATCAGTTGCGCGGCGCGAACCGGCCGCGGCAGCCGCGGTCCACCCAGATCGCGTTGTTGCCGGTGTAGCCCCAGGTCTGGCCCTGCACGCAGGCGGTGCGCGACAGGGTTTCGATCAGGTAGGGCCGGCCGAAGCGCGACTGCCAGGCGCAGGTGCGGTAGCGGTCGTCTTCGCTGCTGCAGGTGACGCTGTAATTGTTCTCGGGACGGCCCTGGTCCCAGTCCGATCGCGACTCGACGAACTCGGCGCGGCAGCCGCGGCTCACCCACACCGTGCCGCGGCGCTGGCCCCAGCTGTAGTCCTCGCGGCAGCTGGCCTTGGAGAAGGTGCGCGCCAGTTCGGCCCGGCTGCGGAAGTTGGTGATGCACTCGCGGTAGCGGTCGTTCACGCTCTCGCAGCGCACGCCGCGGCCGTTGCCGCCATCGTCCGGGTAGCCTCCCTGGTCACCGCCGTCCCAGCCGCCGCTGCCGCGCAGGGACTGGGCCATGTCGTACTTGATCCGGCTGAAGGTCCAGCCCGAGTTGATCTGGGCCAGGTAGAAGTCGCGCTGGTCGCCGGGCAGCCGGCGGCCATTGGACTGTTCTTCGTACTCGGTCTCGAGCACGCGGATGCGGTCGCGGCTGGAGAGCTGGCGCAGGTCCTCGGGGGCGTACGAGCGCGACCCGGACTGGGCCTGGGCCACGGGGGCCGCCGAAACCATGCCGACGGCGAGAGCCGCGGCCAGCAGAAGCCTGTACATGGGGAACTCCTCGGGTCTGGGACGGTCCGGCGACTATAACGCTGCCCGCGACGGGCGGGCAGGGCTGCAGCGATTTGCCCGCAGGCCCCCGGGGGCCTTAAAATTCAAAGGTTTCCGCCGCCCCGTCCGGGGCGCGACGATCCTTCCGGAGCAAGCATGCGCACCCATTTCTGTGGCCTCGTCGACGAGTCCATGATCGGCCAGACCGTCACCCTTTGCGGCTGGGCCGACGTCGCCCGCGACCTGGGCGGCCTTTGCTTCATCGACCTGCGTGACCACGAGGGCATCGTCCAGGTGGTGGCCGAGCCGTCCGACGACGCCGGCAATGCGGCCGTGGTGGCCGCCGCCGCCAAGGTCGGCTACGAGGACTGCCTGCGCATCACCGGCGTGGTGCGCGCGCGCCACTCGGTGAACGACAAGATCCGCACCGGCAAGGTCGAGGTGCTGGCCACCCTGATCGAAGTGCTGAACAAGGCCGAGCCGCTGCCCTTCCATGCCCACGAGAACCCGGGCGAGGAATCGCGCCTGAAGTACCGCTACCTCGACCTGCGCCGCCCCGAGATGCAGAAGATGATGCGCACCCGCATCAAGCTGGTGCAGGCCCTGCGCCGCTACCTCGACGAGCGCGGTTTCCAGGACATCGAGACGCCCATCCTCACCAAGGCCACGCCCGAGGGCGCGCGCGACTTCCTGGTGCCGGCGCGCATGTCGCCCGGCGAGTTCTACGCGCTGCCGCAGTCGCCGCAGCTGTTCAAGCAGATCCTGATGGTGGCCGGCTTCGACCGCTACTACCAGATCGCCCGCTGCTTCCGCGACGAGGCCCTGCGCGCCGACCGCCAGCTCGAGTTCACCCAGCTGGACATGGAGTTCGCCTGGGTGCGCGAGGCCGACGTGCAGGACGAAGTGGAGGGCATGATCCGCCAGATTTTCAAGGAAGTGATCGGCGTCGAGCTCGATGCGTCGTTCCCGCGCCTGACCTACGCCGAGGCCATGCGCCGCTACGGCTCGGACAAGCCCGACCTGCGCAACCCGCTGGAGCTGGTGGACGTGGCGGCGCTGGTGGAAGGCTCGCAGTTCAAGGTGTTCACCGACTGGGCGACCAACCCCGACGGCCGCGTGGCCGCGCTGCGCGTGCCCGGCGGCGCCGCGCTGTCGCGCAAGCAGATCGACGACCTGGGCGCGCACGCGGCCAAGTACGGCGCCAAGGGCCTGGCCTACATCAAGCTGGGCGAAAACGGCGAAATCAGCTCGCCGATCAGCAAGTTCTTCGACGAAGCGGCGTTCGCCGCGCTGGTCTCGGCCATCGGGCTGGAGAAGGGCGACATCGCTTTCTTCGGCGCCGGCACCTACAAGGTGGTCAGCGACTTCATGGGCGCGCTGCGCCTGAAGGTCGGCAAGGACCTGGGCCTGGTGCAGCACGGCTGGAAGCCGCTGTGGGTCACCGACTTCCCGATGTTCGAGTGGGACGACGAGGAGTCGCGCTACGTGGCGCTGCACCACCCGTTCACCGCGCCGGCGGTGGACGACATCGCCGACCTGAAGGCCAACGCCCGCATCGCGGTGTCGCGCGGTTACGACATGGTGCTCAACGGCAACGAGATCGGCGGCGGCTCCATCCGCATCCACCGCAGCGACATGCAGAGCGCGGTGTTCCAGCTGCTGGGCATCGAGGCCGAAGAAGCGCAGGCCAAGTTCGGCTTCCTGCTCGACGCGCTGCGCTTCGGCGCGCCGCCGCACGGCGGCATCGCCTTCGGCATCGACCGCATCGCGGCGCTGATGGCCGGCACCGAATCCATCCGCGACGTCATCGCCTTCCCCAAGACCACCACCGCCCAGTGCCTGATGACCGGCGCGCCGTCGCCGGTGCCGGACAAGCAGCTGGCCGAGGTGCATGTGTCGGTGCGCGCCAAGCCCGACAAGGCGTAGTTTGGAGAAAGGGAACTAGTGAAGAAGGAAATAGAAACTAGTGGAAGCAATGCTTCGACGCGCGCCAACTCCAGTTTCCGACACCCAGCTCCTCACTAGTTTCTATTTCCTTCTTCACTAGTTCCTGCCCCCATGCGCATCCGCCCCGCCACCCCCGCCGACGCCGCCACGCTCTCCGCGCTGGCCGAACAGACCTTCACCGAGGCCTTCGGGCAGCTGTACCCGGACCAGGACCTGCGCGACTTCATCGAGGCCTCGTATTCGGTCGAGCGGCAGCGCGTCATCCTGTCCACGCCCGGGTACGCGGTGTGGCTGCTCGAGCACGAAGGCGTGGCGGTGGGGCATGCGGCGGCCGGGCCGTGCGGGCTGCCCAACCCCGGCGTGCAGCCGGGCGACGGCGAACTCAAGCGGCTGTACGTGCTGGCCGCGTTCCAGGGCTCGGGTTGGGGCGGGCGGCTGTTCGAGGTGGCGCTGGACTGGCTGCTGGCCGACGGGCCGCGCACGCTGTGGATCGGCGTGTGGTCGGAAAACCTCGGCGCGCAGCGCTTCTACGCCCGCCACGGTTTCGCCAAGGTGGGCGAGCACACGTTCCCGGTGGGCCGGGTGGTGGACCGCGAATTCACCCTGCGCCGCGATAAAGCCGCCTAGCCGGCTTATGCTCGGCGCTGGTTCCCCTGCGAGCATGGCCCTGGGCAACGATTCCGCCGAACACGTGGTCCTGCTGCACGGCGTCTGGATGCGCGGCCTGACCCTGGTGCCGCTGGCCCGCCGGCTGCAGGCGCAGGGCTTCATCCCGCATCGCTTCGACTACGCGAGCCTGCTCTCGGGCCCGGCGCCGTCGGTGGATCGCCTTGCGGCGTTCATGACCCGCCTGGGCCCGGGCCCCGTGCACCTGGTCGGCCACAGCCTGGGGGGCCTGGTCGCGCTGGAAACCGTGGCCAGCTACCACGGCCTGCCGCCCGGGCGCGTGGTCTGCCTGGGCTCGCCGCTGGCGGGCAGCGGAGCCGCGCGCGGGCTGGCGCGCCATCATCTGTCGGCCCTGCTGGGGCGCAGCGGCACCCTGCTGCGCAGCGGCCTGGCGGAGCTGCCGCGGGGTCGCGAAGTGGGCGTGCTGGCGGGCTCGCGCGCCGCCGGCCTGGGCCGGCTGTTCAACGATTTGGACGGCCCCGGCGACGGCACCGTGTGCGTCTGGGAAACCCAGCTGCCGGGCCTGGCCGACCACCGCGTGCTGCCGGTCAGCCACACCGGCCTGATCCTGTCGCGGGCCGCCGCCGGCCTGGCGGCGGGCTTCCTGCGCCACGGCCGCTTCCCGGACTGAGCCGGCCGTATAATCGCGCCATCGCATCGAAGGGTTGGGCTCCATGGGCAGGTTGATGGTCATCGAGGGGCGCAAGGGCGCCCAGGACGCCAAGCGCGGCAAGGTGTTCACCAAGGTCATCCGCGAAGTCACCACCGCGGCCCGCATGGGCGGCGGCGATCCCAAGGCCAATGCGCGCCTGCGCCTGGCGATGGACAAGGGCCTGTCGGTGAACATGTCGCGCGACGTGCTCGAGCGCGCCATCAAGAAGGCCACCGGCGAACTCGAAGGCGTCAGCTACGAAGAAATCCGCTACGAGGGCTATGCGCCCGGCGGCGTCGCCGTGATCGTCGACTGCCTCACCGACAACAAGGTGCGCACCGTGGCCGACGTGCGCCACGCGTTCAACAAGTGCGGCGGCAACCTGGGCACCGACGGCTCGGTCAGCTTCATGTTCAAGAAGCAGGGCGTGCTGGGCTACGGCCCGGGCTCGAACGAAGACGCCATCACCGAAGCCGCGATCGAATGCGGCGCCGACGACATCGTGGTCTACCCCGAGGATGGCGCCATCGAGGTGCTGTGCGCGCCCGAAGCGTTCGAGGCGGTGAAGCAGGGCATGGTGGCCGCAGGCTTCCCGCCGCTGCAGGCCGAAGTGACCCTTCGCGCCGAGAACGACATCAAGGTCGAGGGCGAAGTGGGCCAGCAGGTGGCCAGGATGCTCGACATGCTCGAGGACCTCGACGACGTGCAGAACGTCTATTCCAACGCTGACCTGGGCGCCGACGCGTTCCAGTGACGCGCATCCTCGGCATCGACCCGGGCTCGCAGCGCACCGGCATCGGCCTGATCGACGTCGACGGCGCGGGAAAGTGCACCTACGTGCACGCCCAGGCCCTGAACCTGCTGGTCGACACCGAAGACTTCCCGGCGCGCCTGGGCAAGCTGGTGTTCGACCTGGAGGAAGTGCTCGAGACCTGGCAGCCCACCGTGGTGGCGATTGAAACCGTGTTCATGGACAAGTCGGCCATGTCGGCGCTCAAGCTGGGCCACGCCCGCGGCGCCGCCATCGCCACCGTGGTGCGCCGCGGCCTGTCGGTGCACGAATACGCGCCGCGCGTGATCAAGCAGTCCCTGGTCGGCACCGGCGCCGCCGACAAACTGCAGGTGCAGCACATGGTGAAGCTTTTGCTCAGCCTGGGGGAGCGCAAACTGCAGGCCGACGCCGCCGATGCCCTGGCGGTCGCCCTGACCCACGCGCACACCAGCGCCACCGCCGGTCGCAGCAACATCGACCCTTCACTCTTGCTCCGGAGACGCCGTCGATGATCGGTCGATTGAAAGGCCTGCTGGTCTACAAGGCGCCGCCGGCGCTGATGGTGGACGTGGGCGGCGTGGGCTACGAACTGTCCGCGCCCATGTCCACCTTCTACGACCTGCCCGAGGTGGGACGCGAGGTCACGCTGTTCACCCACTACGCGGTGAAGGAAGACGGCGTGGCGCTGTACGGCTTCCTGACCGAATCCGAGCGGCGCCTGTTCCGCGAAGTGCAGAAGGTGACCGGCGTGGGCGCCAAGATCGCCCTGGCCGTGCTGTCGGGTGCCAGCGTCGACGATTTCGCCCGGCTGGTGCAGACCGGCGACCTCACCGCGCTGTGCCGCATCCCCGGCATCGGCAAGAAGACCGCCGAGCGCATGGTGGTGGAGCTGCGCGACCGCGCGGCCGACTTCGCCACCGGCGGTATCGCCGTGGTCACCGGCAAGGCCGGTGCGGTGCCGGCCGACCCGGTGTCGGAAGCCAGCGTGGCCCTCACGCAGCTGGGCTACAAGCCGGTGGAAGTGCAGCGCATGCTCAAGCAGGCCGAACCCGGCGACAGCGCCGAACAGATCATCCGCAAGGCCCTCACCTCGGTCCTTCGCGGCTGAATCCTTTACCTTTCGCATCCCGGCCATTCCATGACAACCCAAGCCCACGACGGCACCACGACGCCGCGCACCTGGCCGCTGGTGATCGGCGCCGTCGGCGTCGTCTTCGGCGACATCGGCACCAGCCCGCTGTACACGCTCAAGGAAGCCTTCGGGCCGCACTACGGCCTCGAGGCTGACGCAGCGAACGTGCTGGGCGTGCTGTCGCTGATCCTGTGGTCGCTGATCCTGGTGGTGACGCTCAAGTACGTGGCGGTGCTCATGCGCGCCGACAACCGCGGCGAAGGCGGCATCCTGGCGCTCACCGCGCTGGTGCAGCGCAGCCTGCCGGTGGCGGCGCCGCTGTCGTACACGGTCGGCATCCTGGGCATCTTCGGCACGGCGCTGTTCTTCGGCGATGGCGTGATCACGCCGGCCATCTCGGTGCTGTCGGCGGTGGAAGGCCTGGAAGTCGCCGCGCCCGACCTCAAGCGCTTCGTGCTGCCGATCACCCTGGCGGTGCTGGTGGCGCTGTTCGCGGTGCAAAAGCACGGCACCGAGCGCGTCGGGCGCATCTTCGGGCCGATCACCTGCCTGTGGTTCGCGGCGCTGGCGTTGCTGGGCGTGGTGGAGATCGTGCAGAACCCCGCCGTGCTGGCCGCGGCCAATCCCATCTGGGCGATCCGCTTCTTCGCCGAACACGGCGTGATGGCCTGGCTGGCGCTGGGCGCGGTGGTGCTGGCGGTCACCGGCGGCGAGGCGCTGTACGCCGACATGGGCCATTTCGGGCGCGTGCCGATCCGCATGGCCTGGCTGGGCCTGGTGCTGCCGTCGCTGGTGCTGAACTACTTCGGCCAGGGTGCCTTCATCCTGTCGCATCCCGGTGAAGTCACCAACCCGTTCTACGAGCTGGTGCCGGGTTGGGCGCTGTACCCGATGATCGTGCTGGCGACGATGGCCACCGTGATCGCCTCGCAGGCGCTGATCTCGGGCACGTTCTCGGTGGTGCGCCAGGCGATCCAGCTGGGCTACCTGCCGCGCATGCAGATCGTGCACACCTCCGACCGCACGGAAGGCCAGATCTTCATCCCGCTGGTGAACCGGGCGATGCTGCTGTCGGTGATCGCGGTGGTGCTGGGCTTCGGCAGTTCGAGCAACCTGGCGATCGCCTACGGCGTGTCGGTCACCGGCACGATGCTGATCAGCACGATGCTGCTGGTGATCCTGGCCCGCGTGCGCTGGCGCCTGCCGGGCTGGCAGGTGTGGCCGCTGGCGGCGGTGTTCCTGGTGATCGAAGGGGCGTTCTTCTCGGCCAACGTGATCAAGTTCGTGGAGGGCGCGTGGTTCCCGCTGGCGCTGGGCGTGGTGGCCTTCGCCATGATGCGCAGCTGGCGCCGCGGCCGCGAGCTGGTGAAGACGCAGATGAACCGCGACAGCCTGCGCATCGAACACTTCGTCGGCAACCTGGTGGCGCATCCGCCGGTGCGGGTGCCGGGCACGGCGGTGTTCCTGACGCCGTCCAACCAGTTCATGCCGCCGGCGATGCTGCACAACCTCAAGCACAACAAGGTGCTGCACGCCCGCAACGTTCTGCTCAGCGTGGAGATCCTGGGCGTGCCGCGGGCGGAGCTGGCCGAGCGGGTGGTCTACACCGACCTGGGCCACGGCTTCAGCCGGCTGACGCTGCGCTTTGGCTACCTGGAAGACCCGGACGTGCCGCGGGCGCTCAAGCAGTGGTCGATCCCGGGCCCGGCCTTCGAAGTGATGGAAACCACCTACTTCGCCAGCCGCGAATCGCTCACCGCGCGCCCGGGGCAGGGCATGGCGCTGTGGCGCGACAAGCTGTTCCTGTTCATGTCGCGCAACGCCACGCCGGCGACCGAGTTCTTCCACATCCCCGGCAACCGACTGGTCGAACTCGGCACCCAGGTGGTCATCTGAGGTTCTCGCACTGAAGCACCCGCCGCTCTGTGGATCTTCGGCGAGCGGCGCCGCGATGCGGGGGGTCATGTCTGCCCGGCGTCTTGCTAACGCCATCCGTGGCAGCAAACGCCGGCCGTTACGGGCTCCTGCCCTTCACTTCAGACATGACCCCCCGCATCACGTCACCGCCCCGATCGTCCACGCGGGCGGCGGGCACAGCAGCACGCGTGCGAGGGCGTTGTTCGCGAAGACCGTGGCTTGCCGCCGCAAGGCCGCAGCCGTGATGCTGCTCTGGCGCCCGCACCCGCACCCGCACTGCATTGTGCTGGCGCCTTTGCTGTTGGTTTTCTGCTCTCGGCTCTCGGCTGTTGGTTGTCCGCGCACGCGATCAGGGTGGGGCGACGTGGCGGGCTGCGACGGGGCGATCTTCCTGCGGCCGCCGTGGACTTCGGGGGCGACGACGTGATGCGTGGGGGCATGTCTGAAGTGGAGGGCAGGAGCCCGGAACGGCCGGCGTTTGCTGCCAGGGATGGCGTTAGCAAGACGCCGGGCAGACATGCCCCCACGCATTGCGGCGGCGCTGCGACACACAACCCCGGCCGCAGGCCCCAAAAAGCCGCGGAAAACGACACATTCCCTGCCATAATCGCGGGCATGGAAGACACCCGCGTCATCGCCCCCGGGGCCACCCGCGAAGACGACATGGCCGAGGCCAGCATCCGGCCCAAGCGGCTGGACGACTACCTGGGCCAGCAGGCCGTCCGCGAACAGCTCAAGATCGCCATCGAAGCCGCCAAGGGCCGGGGCGAAGCCATGGACCACGTGCTCATCTTCGGGCCCCCCGGCCTGGGCAAGACCACCCTGAGCCACGTGATTGCCAACGAACTGGGCGTCAACCTGCGGTCCACGTCCGGCCCCGTGATCGAGCGCGCCGGCGACCTGGCGGCGCTGCTGACCAACCTGCAGGCGCACGACGTACTGTTCGTGGACGAGATCCACCGCCTCTCGCCCGTGGTCGAGGAAGTGCTGTACCCGGCGATGGAGGACTTCCAGATCGACATCATGATCGGCGAGGGCCCCGCGGCCCGCTCGATCAAGCTCGATTTGCCGCCCTTCACGCTGATCGGCGCCACCACCCGCGCCGGCCTGCTCACCGCGCCCCTGCGCGACCGGTTCGGCATCGTCCAGCGGCTGGAGTTCTACAGCCCCGAGGAACTCACGCGCATCGTGCGGCGCTCGGCCACCATCCTGGGCATTGAATGCGCCCCGGACGGCGCCGCCGAAATCGCCCGCCGCGCCCGCGGCACCCCGCGCATCGCCAACCGCCTGCTGCGCCGCGTGCGCGACTTCGCCCAGGTGCGCGCCAACGGCATGATCACCCGCGACGTGGCCGACCAGGCCATGGTGATGCTCAAGATCGACGGCGAGGGCTTCGACCAGCTCGACCGGCGCATGCTGCGGATGATCGTCGAGAACTTCGAAGGCGGTCCGGTCGGCGTCGAGTCCCTGGCCGCGGCCCTGAGCGAAGAGCGCGGCACCCTCGAGGACGTCATCGAGCCCTACCTGATCCAGCAGGGCTACCTGGTGCGCAGCGCCCGCGGCCGCATGGCCACCCACAAGGCCTACGCGCTGCTGGGCCTGAAATCCCCGCGCAAACCGCTCGACCCCGACCTGTTCGAGCCCGGGGAAGGAACGGGGTCAGGTTCACTTCCGCCGTGACGGATTTGCGCAAAAGCACGGATTTCGTGGGCGGAAGCAAACCTGACCCGGTTCCGTTCAGCTTCGGGATAAGGGTTTACTGGGAGGATACCGACGCTGGCGGGGTGGTTTACCACGCCAGCTATGTGCGGTTCCTTGAGCGCGCGCGCACCGAATGGCTGCGCGCCCAGGGGTTCGGGCAGCAGGCCCTGCGCGAAAGCGAGGACCTGGTGCTGGTGGTCCGCGACATGAAGCTCGACTTCCACAAACCCGCCCGGCTCGACGATCAACTGCAGGTCAGCGTCGTCATGACCGAGCGCCGCCACGCCAGCCTGCTGATCGAGCAGGTGATTTCCCGGGGCGACCAGGCCCTGGTCCGCGCGAGCGTTCGCGTGGCCTGCCTGGTGGCCTCCAGTTTCCGTCCGCGGCCGCTGCCCGAGTGGCTGGCCACCGGGCAATGAGCGTCACCGACAACAACAAGATCGCCGGAGTTCCGAATCCATGCTCGACCTCAACGCCCTGATCCTCGCCGCCGCCGCGCCGGTGTCCGAGTTGCCCGCCGAGGTCATCCCGGCCGCCGCCGAAGCCGCCGCCGAACAGGCCGGCAGCAGCCTGAGCTACCTGCAGCTGATGCTGCACGCCAGCCTGCCGGTGCAGTTCATCGTGCTGCTGCTGGTCATCGGCTCGGTGCTGAGCTGGGTGATCATCTTCCGCAAGAACCGCATCTACAGCCACGCCATGCGCGACGCCGACGAGTTCGAGGGCCGCTTCTGGTCCGGCGTCGACCTGACCCAGCTCTATCGCTCGGCCACCGACCGCAACCGCGTGGTGTCGGGCCTGGAGGCCATCTTCGAGGGCGGCTTCCGCGAGTACGCCCGCCTGCGCCAGAAGAAGGGCCTGGATTCGCGCACCCAGCTCGAGGGTGCCCAGCGCGCCATGCGCGCCACCTTCGCCCGCGAAGTGGACCGCCTGGAAGAGAACCTCGAGCTGCTGGCGAACATCGGCTCCACCGCGCCCTACGTCGGCCTGGTCGGCACCGTGTTCGGCATCATGGTGACCATGCATGGCCTGGCCTCGCAGGAAAGCGCCAGCATCGCCGCCGTCGCCCCGGGCATCTCCGAGGCGCTGTTCGCCACCGCCATCGGCCTGTTCGTGGCCATCCCGGCGGTCTGGGCCTACAACCGCTTCGCCACCAAGGTCGAACGGCTTTCGGTGCGCTACGAAAGCTTCGCCGAGGAATTCTCCTCGATCCTGCAGCGGCAGTCCCACGTCGAGGAGTGAACGGCCAACCCCGTTTGCATCGACCACACGTTGAGTACTGACGCATGTCCGCCACCATCACCCGCCATCGCAAGCGCCGCAAGCTCAAGGCCGACATCAACGTCGTGCCCTACATCGACGTCATGCTGGTGCTGCTGATCATTTTCATGGTCACCGCGCCGCTGCTGAACCTGGGCGTGGACGTCGAATTGCCGCAGTCCAAGGCCAAGCCGATCCAGCAGCAGAAGGACCCGGTGATCGTGTCCGTGGACGAGGAAGGCCGCTACTACCTCAAGGTCGAGGGCGGCGAGAACACTCAGATCGACGCCACCACGCTCAAGGCCAAGATCGCCGCCTTCGTGCGCCAGAACCCGGACGCCCCGGTGTTCGTGGCTGCGCCGGGCGTCACCCAGTACCAGACCGTCATCGACACCATGGTGCTGCTGCAGCAGGCCGGTGCCCCGAAGGTCGCGCTGATGACCCAGCCCCCGAGCAATGCACGCTGACACCCTCCGCCAGCACGAAGGCGACGAGGGCCTGACGCGGCCGGTGCTGATGGCGCTGGCCCTGCACGCGGCCCTGGTGGCGATCCTGTTGTTCGCAGGCTGGTGGCAGCCCGCGCCCGTGGTGGTGTCGGTGGCCGGGCCGGTGGTGGAGGCGTCGCTGGTGGTGTCGCCGTCGGACATCGTGGCCGCCGAGCGCGCCATGCAGGAAGCGCCCAAGCCCGCCGTCGAGGAAGCTGCGCCGCCGCCGCAGCCGCTGCCCGCCCCGGAGCCCGAGATATCCCCCGAGGAAATCCAGCCCACGCCGCAGGAAATGCCGCCCGAGCCCGACACCGTGGACCAGGAGGCCGTGGCCCGCCTCGCGCTGGAACAAGAGCAGGCCAAGGAGCTGGAGGAGCAGGAAGCCCGCATCCGCCAGCAGCAGGTGGACCTGACCGAACGTGAGCGCGTGGCCGAAGCCGAGCGCAAGCAGCGCCTGCGCGAGCAGCTCGACGCCGTGCGCAAGGAGCGCGAGGCCGCCGAGCGCAAGACCAAGATGGAAGAACAGCGCCTGCAGCAGCTGGCCGACCGCCAGGCGGCGCCGAGGCCGCAGCCCGAACCGGCGCGCGAAGCCGTGCAGGCCGGCGGCAACAACGGCGTGGACACCGACCTGGCGGCGAAATACGCCCTGGCCATGCAGCGGACCGCGCAATCGAACTGGAACCGTGCCACCGTGCCCGAGCGGGTGCCGTGCAAGGTGCGCTTCACCCAGATCCCCGGCGGCGAAGTGATCGACGTCAGCTTCCTGTCCTGCGGCTTCGACGCCCAGGCCCGTGAATCGGTCGAGCGCGCCCTGCGCCGATCGCCCATGCCTTACTCCGGCTTCGAGCCGGTGTTCGCCCGCCAGATCGACCTGACATTCTGCTACCCCGAAGAGGCCTGCCCACGATGAGACGTTTCCTTTCCTTCCTGGCGCTCGCGCTGCTGTTGCCCGCCGGGCTGGTCCGCGCCCAGGGCCTGGACATCGGCCTGGTCACCGGCAATGAGTCCGCCCTGCCCATCGCCGTGGTCCCGATGCCCTACCTGGGCACCTCGGTCGCCCCCGACACCGACATCGCCGCGGTCATCCGCGCCGACCTCAACCGCTCGGGCCAGTTCCGGGCGCTGAGCGAGCAGGACGTGATCGAGAAGCCCATCCGCGGCAGCGAGATCAAGTTCCCGACCTGGCGCGTGCTCAAGCAGGACTTCGTCGTGGTCGGCCGGGTGATGGACAACCCCGACGGCGGCTACCGCGTCGAGTACGAGCTGTACGACGTGGCCAAGCAGGAGCGCCTGCTGGGCCTGGCCGTGGGTGGCCGGGCGCGCGGCATGCGCGACGTGGCCCACCAGGTCGCCGACCAGATCTACGAAAAGATCCTCGGCGTGCGCGGCGCCTTCTGGACCCGCATCGCCTACGTCACCGCCAACGGCCTGGGCGGCAACACCCAGTACGCCCTGATGGTGGCCGATTCGGACGGCTTCAACCCGCAGGTGGTGGTGCGCTCCAAGGAGCCGCTGCTGTCCCCTGCCTGGAGCCCGGACGGCCGCAAGCTGGCCTACGTGAGCTTCGAGCGCGGCAATTCGACCATCTATGTGCAGGAAATCACCACCGGTGCCCGTGAGGTCCTGGCCAGCTTCCGGGGCATCAACGGCGCCCCGAACTTCTCGCCGGACGGCCGCCGCCTGGCCCTGACCCTGTCCCGGACCGGCAACCCCGAGATCTACGTGATGGACCTGGCCAGCCGCAACCTGACCCAGATCACCCGCCACTACGGCATCGACACCGAGGCCGTCTGGACCGCCGACGGCCAGGGCCTGGTCTTCACCTCGGACCGCGCCGGCAAGCCCCAGCTGTACCAGGTGCCGGCTTCCGGCGGCGACGCGACCCGCCTGAGCTTCCAGGGCGATTCCAACGCCAAGGCCACTATTTCCTTTGACGGCAAGAAGATAGCTATGGCGCAGGGCGGCGGAAACGTTTATCGTATTGCCGTTCTTGACCGCAGCTTTGGCGGCGCGGGGCGCTGGCAGACGCTGTCGCCGGGCAACCTCGACGAGTCGCCCAGCTTCGCGCCCAACGCCAGCATGCTGCTGTACGCCACGAAGGAAGGTCGACGTGGCGTGCTGTATGCCGTTTCGGCCGACGGCAACGTTCGACAGCGTTTGGTATTGGCTGATGGTGACGTCCGGGAGCCCGCCTGGTCACCGTATCGGCAGAGATAAGCCAGGACGGGCCTGAAGTACCGCTGCAAACATAACTAGATCCACTACTGTCTCCGATAAACCTGTAACCAGACCAACAAAGGGTTCCCCATGAACAACACCACTCGCGTGCTGCTTGCCGCTTCGATCGTCCTCGCCCTCGGCGCCTGCTCGAAGAAGGTCAAGGAAGAAACCGCCGTCGCCGAGACCACCGGCCCGGCCACCACCGCTCCGGTCACCGACGGTCGCTACACCCCGGCCGACCTGGACACCGACGCCTGCCTGCGCCAGCGCACCGTGTACTTCGACTTCGACCAGGACACCCTGCGTCCGGAGTTCCAGGCCATCATGGCCTGCCACGCCAAGTACCTGAACGACCGCTCCGAGTCGCGCGTCACGCTGGAAGGCAATGCCGACGAGCGCGGCACCCGCGAGTACAACCTGGGCCTGGGCGAGCGCCGCGGCAACGCCGTCTCCGGCGCCCTGCAGGGTGCGGGTGGTTCGGCCGGCCAGATCACCGTGGTTTCCTACGGTGAAGAGCGTCCGACCTGCAACGACACCGCCGAGTCCTGCTGGCAGCAGAACCGTCGCGTCGAAATCGTGTACACCGCGAAGTAAGCGATGCGAAGCCAGCGCATCCTTTGCGTTGTGACCGTGGTGGCGGCCCTCGTGGCCGCCACTCCGGCGATGGCGCAGCGCCTGAGCCTCGGCGAGCGGGTCACCCGCCTCGAGAACCAGGGCAACGTCGAGAACCAGTCCGCTGGCCAGTCCAACCTGGAACAGCAGAACCGCATGGTCCAGCTCCAGACCGAAGTGCAGTCCCTGCGCAACGTGGTCGAGACCCTGCAGAACGAAATCGAACAGCTCAAGCAGCGCAGCCGCGAACAGTACCTCGACCTGGACGGCCGCCTGGGCCGCATCGAGGGCAATCCTTCCGCCGCCGCCCCCAAATCCCCCGCTGCCACGGCACCCGCCGCCGCGGCCAAGCCGCCTGCACCCGCCGGTGCCGGCTTCAGCGACGTCGAGCCGGCCGCGTCCGCCGCCGCGTCCACCGACCCGGCCGCGCCGGTTGATCCGGCCGCCGAGGAAGCCGCCTACCAGGCGGCGCTCGACGCCCTGGTGGAACGCTTCGAGGCCGCCGATTCGGCGCGCCTGTTCCAGGCCTTCCTGCGCGACTACCCGGCCAGCGCCCTGGTGCCCAACGCCTACTACTGGCTGGGCGAAAGCTACTACGTCACCCAGAACTACGACCTCGCGCAGGAAGCCTTCCAGACCCTGCTGTCGCAGCACCCGGGTTCGCGCAAGGAAGCCGACGCGCTGCTGAAGCTGGGCTACTGCCAGATCGCCCAGGGCCAGCGCGCCGCCGGCGAAGCCACCCTGCGCGATGTGTCGGCGCGCCACGCGGGCACCGACGCCGCCGGCAAGGCCGAAAGCCGCCTGCGCACGCTCGCCCTCGAAAACCGCTGAACCCGGCCCCGTGCCGGCGACCGCCATGGACACCCCGGCCGCCGAGCGCCTGCGCCTGACCGAAATCTTCCTGTCCGTGCAGGGCGAGGCCCGCACGGTGGGCTGGCCCACGGTGTTCGTGCGCCTCACCGGCTGCCCGCTGCGCTGCCAGTACTGCGACACCGCGTATGCCTTCCACGGCGGCGAATGGTGGGACATGGAAACCATCCTGGCCGAAGTGGCGCGCCACGGCGTGCGCCACGTCTGCGTCACCGGCGGCGAGCCGCTGTCGCAGAAGCGCTGCCTGGGGCTGCTGGAAAAACTGTGCGACGCCGGTTGCGAGGTGTCGCTGGAAACCTCGGGCGCCATCGACATCGCCGGGGTGGACCCGCGCGTGAGCCGGGTGGTGGACCTCAAGACGCCGGCCTCGCTGGAAATGCACCGCAACCTGCTGTCGAACCTGCCGCTGCTGACCGCCCACGACCAGGTGAAGTTCGTCATCTGCGACCGCGCCGACTACGACTGGGCGCGGGGCATGGTGGCCGAACACGGCCTCACCGCGCGCTGCGAAGTGCTGTTCTCGCCGTCGTTCGACCAGGTGGCGCCGCGCGAACTGGCCGAGTGGATCCTGGCCGACAGGCTGCCGGTGCGCTTCCAGATGCAGCTGCACAAGCAGCTGTGGGGTGACGCGAAGGGGCGCTGAGATGAAGAAAGCAGTCGTATTGGTGTCGGGCGGGATGGACTCGGCGGTGACGCTGGCGCTGGCGCGCGAGCAGGGGTTCCAGTGCCATGCGCTCAGCGTGTCCTACGGCCAGCGGCACACGTCCGAGCTGGCCGCGGCGGCCGAGCTGGCCATCAGCCAGGGCGCGGCGGCGCACAAGGTGGTGACCATCGACCTGCGCAGCATCGGCGGCTCGGCGCTCACCGCCGACAGTGCCGTGCCGGTAGCGGCGGGCGAGGGCATCCCGATCACCTACGTGCCGGCGCGCAACACCATCATGCTGTCGATCGCGCTGGGCTGGGCCGAGGTGCTGGGCGCCGACGACCTGTTCTGCGGCGTCAACGCCGTGGACTATTCGGGCTACCCCGACTGCCGCCCCGAGTTCATCGAAGCCTTCGAGCGACTCGCCAACCTGGCCACCCAGGTGGGCGTGGAAGGCCATCGCCTGCGCGTGCACGCGCCGCTGATCCGCATGAGCAAGGCGCAGATCGCGCTGGAGGGCCAGCGCCTTGGCCTGGACTTCAGCCGCACGGTCTCGTGCTACCAGGCCGACGCCCAGGGTCGCGCCTGTGGCCTGTGCGACGCCTGCCGCCTGCGCGCCGAGGGTTTCGCCGCCGCCGGGCTGGCCGACCCCACGCGCTACGCGCCGCGGGCCTGATGCGTTAGAATCACCGCCCGCGCGCCATGTCGTGCCGGGTAGCACCGCTGTCGTTGGGCCGTTAGCTCAGTTGGTAGAGCAGAAGACTTTTAATCTTTTGGTCGATGGTTCGAATCCATCACGGCCCACCACTCACCCGCGCACCGACCATGGGCACCGTCCTGGGCTATGGGTTGGGGGTTAGGCATGATCACTTCGGCGGCTGTGGCGGAACTGGTGATCGCCCGCCCGGATGACTGGCACATCCATCTCCGCGACGGCGACATGCTCGCGCGCGTCGTGCCCGACACGGCGCGCCGCTTCGGCCGCGCCATCGTCATGCCCAACCTGGTGCCGCCGGTGACCACCGCCGAACGCGCCCAGGCCTATCGCCAGCGCATCCTCGACGCCGTGCCCGCCGGGCTGGTGTTCGAGCCGCTGATGACCCTCTACCTCACCGACGACACCACGCCCGCGCAGATCGCCGCAGCGAAGGCCAGCGGCTGCGTGCAGGGCGTCAAGTGGTATCCCGCCGGCGCCACCACCAATTCCGATTCGGGTGTCACCGACATCCGCCGCTGCGAGGCCGCGCTCGAGGCGATGCAGGAACTCGAACTGCCGCTGCTCCTGCACGGCGAAGTCACCGATGCGTCGGTGGACGTGTTCGACCGCGAGGCCGAGTTCACCGAGCGGCACCTGCGCCCGCTGCATGCGCGCTTCCCGCGCCTGCGCATGGTGTTCGAGCACATCACCACGCGCCAGGCGGCGGAGTTCGTGGCCGCGGCCGGCGACGTGATCGCCGCCACCATCACCCCGCACCACTACTGCCTGCCCGTGCTCAAGCGATAAGAGCACCGGCTGGCGCTGGTGGCCGCGGCCACCAGCGGCAGCCCCAAGTTCTTCCTGGGCACCGACAGCGCGCCGCACGCGCGCCAGGCCAAGGAGTCGGCCTGCGGCTGTGCCGGCGTCTACAGCGCGCATGGTGCCATCGAGCTTTACGCCGACATCTTCGACCAGGCCGGTGCGCTGGATAAACTCGAGGCCTTCGCCAGCTTCCACGGCCCGGATTTCTACCGGCTGCCGCGCAACACCGACACGATCATGCTGCGCCGCGAGGAATGGCGCATGCCGGCGCAGTTCGGCGAGGGCCCCGATGCGCTGGTGCCGTTCCGCGCGGGCGAAACCATGGCGTGGCGGCTGGCCTGAGGCCAGCGCGACCCCCGCGGCCGGGCCGGCACTACGGCGGCCGGGTCCGGGGCTTGATGCCTTGCCCCTTCAGCTCGCCGGGACCGTGCCCGCGTCAGGCCCCGCGGGCTCTTTGCCACGCCGCATGGGCTGGCGCTGCCCGTAGGTCAGGGAGCGCCACAGCCATTCCAGCGGGCCGAAACGGAACCGCGCCAGCCACATCGGGCTGACCGCGAGCTGGAAGATCCATATGGCGACCACCACGAAGTAGAGCTCGTGCCGCGCCAATTGGCCATAGAGGCCAAAACCAAATCCGTAGAAGACGAACGCGCAGATGATCGAGTGCGAAATGTAGCTGGTCAGCGCCATCTGGCCGACCGCGGCCAGCCGGCGCTTGAGCCAGCCCAGCAGCCTGGAATTGCAGAAGAGCATCAGCAGGCCCAGGTGCCCGCTGATCATCGCCAGCCGGCCCAGGTCGTAGCTGACCTCGACCTGCAGCCGCGACAGGATGCTGAAATCCGAGGCGAGCAGGTGGCTGGTTTCCATGTAGTTCACCGGCAGCCCGATGCCGTAGCCCAGCGCCATCATCCAGTAGTACGGCCTGCGCGCGTGCCCCAGCTGCAGCAGGCCCAGCCGGAAGGCCGCCATGCCGATCAGCATCACCGAGAAGATGTCGAAGAAATAGCGGTACAGCCACCAGCTTTGGTTGTGCACCAGTTCCGGCGCCTGGTGCGCCATGACGTCCAGGTAGGACCCGCGCTTGGCGTCGATGGTGGCCTGGATCTTGGCGGCGCCGGGCTTCATTTCATCGGCCATCTGCTCCCATTCCTCCACCGCCGCCGTCTGTTCGCGCGTGAGCTTGGCACCGGCCGCCTTGGCCGCTTGCGCCTGCTGCCAGGCGTCGTGGGTGGCGATGCCGGCGCGGGCGTCGGCCAGGTTCCAGGCCGCGTTGAACAGGAGGCCGGCCAGGGCGATCGCCAGCAGCGTGCGTGGCCGGGCGTTGCGGAAGGCATAGACGAACAGCGCGGTAACGCCGTAGTAGAACAGGATCTCGCCGGTCCACAGCAGCACGAAGCCATGCACCAGGCCGAACACGACCAGCCAGAGGTTGCGCCGGAAGAAGATGTCGGCACTGTCGCCGCCGCGCGCTTCGATACGCGATGTCAGCAGGATGATGCCGGCGCCGAACAGCAGCGAGAACAGCCCGCGCTGGGTGCCCTCGAAGAACATCGTGATGATCCACCAGGCCCAGAGGTCGGCACCCTGTGCGCCGCCGTAGTTGGTGGGGTCCGAGTAGGCGTTGGGCAAGCCGAAGCTGGTGATGTTCATCATCAGGATGCCGAACAAGGCAACGCCGCGGATGATGTCGAGCGAAATCAGTCGTTCCGACTGCTGCAGCGGTATCGAGGCTTTGGTATCCAAGACCCTTTCCCCTGGGACGGCGATGCGCCAAGGCTGAACGCCACGGCCGGCCGTTGCAAGCACGTGTCCGTCCGTTCCGGACGAAACGAAATGGCTTGGAAAAACCGGCCGCCAGCTCAGGCGTCGACGGACTCGCGCAGGGTGG
The DNA here is from genome assembly GCA_031418815.1 of Lysobacteraceae bacterium. Taxonomy (GTDB): domain Bacteria; phylum Pseudomonadota; class Gammaproteobacteria; order Xanthomonadales; family Xanthomonadaceae; genus Arenimonas. Next base: position 4,008 of record JANOJQ010000142.1, on the reverse strand, counting down.
TGAGCACCTGCTCGCCGTAGCGTTCGAGCTTGGCGGCGCCGACGCCGCTGATGGTGCCCAGTTCGCCCAGCGACTCGGGGCGGCGTTCGGCAATGGCGCGCAGGGTGGCGTCGTGGAAGATGACGTAGGCGGGCACGGACTGTTCGCGCGCCAGCGAGGCGCGCAGGGCGCGCAGGGCTTCGAACAGCGGCATGCCGGCGGCCGACAGCGGCACGGCGGCGGGGCCGGCGCTGCGGCGGCTGCCGCGCTCGCGTTCGCGGGTGCGGGTGGATTCCTCGCGCAGGGCGACGGTTTGTTCGCCCTTGAGCACCGGTCGGCTGGCGTCGGTCAGGCGCAGGCTGCCGTGGCCTTCGACGTCCACCTCCAGCAGGCCCATCGCCACCAGCTGGCGGAACACGCCCTTCCACTGGCGGGCGTCGAGGTCGGCGCCGATGCCGTAGGTGCTGAGCTTGTCGTGGCCGAGCTGGCTGATGCGCTCGTTGCCGGCGCCGCGCAGGATGTCCACCAGGTGGGTGACGCCGAAGCGCTGGCCGCTGCGGTACACGCAGGACAGCGCCTTTTGCGCCGCCACGGTGGCGTCCCAGGTGCGCGGCGGCTCCAGGCAGTTGTCGCAGTTGCCGCAGGCCTGCGGGTAGGCTTCGCCGAACGCGTCCAGAAGAACCTGGCGGCGGCAGCGGGTGGACTCGCAGTAGCCCAGCAGGGTGTCGAGCTTGCGGCGCTCGAGCCAGCGGCGCTCTTCGCCGGCGTCGGAGTTTTCGATCATCTGGCGCAGCATCACCATGTCGCCCAGGCCGTAGCACAGCCAGGCCTGCGCGGGCTCGCCGTCGCGGCCGGCGCGGCCGGTTTCCTGGTAGTAGCCTTCCAGCGACTTGGGCAGGTCCATGTGCGCCACGAAGCGCACGTCGGGCTTGTCGATGCCCATGCCGAAGGCGATGGTGGCCACCATCACCACGCCGTCTTCGCGCAGGAAGCGGCGCTGGTTGCGCGCGCGCACCGCGGCGTCCAGGCCGGCGTGGTAGGGCAGGGCGTCGATGCCCTGCTGCACCAGGAATTCAGCCGTTTCCTCCACCTTGCGGCGCGACAGGCAGTACACGATGCCGGCGTCGCCGCGGTAGGCGCCCAGGAAGTCGAGCAGTTGGCGCCGCGCGTTGTCCTTCTGCAGCACGCGGTAGCGGATGTTGGGGCGGTCGAAGGAGGTGATGAACTGGCGCGCCTCCTCCAGCCCGAGCCGCTCGGCGATCTCGCGCCGGGTGGGTGCGTCGGCGGTGGCGGTGAGCGCGATGCGCGGCACGTCCGGCCAGCGTTCGTGCAGCAGGTTGAGTTCGCGGTATTCGGGGCGGAAGTCGTGGCCCCACTGCGAGACGCAGTGCGCTTCGTCGATGGCGAACAGGGCGATGCGGCTGCGGTCGAGCAGGCGCAGGAAGCGGTCGGTGAGCAGGCGCTCGGGGGCGACGTAGAGCATGTCCAGGTCGCCGGCCAGCAGCCGGGCCTCGACCGCGGCGGCCGCTTCGCCGGAAAGGGAGGAGTTGAGGAAGGCGGCGCGCACGCCCAGCTGCTCCAGCGCCTCCACCTGGTCCTGCATCAGCGCGATCAGGGGCGAGACGATGATGCCGGTGCCCTCGCGCAGCAGCGACGGCACCTGGTAGCAAAGCGATTTGCCGGCGCCCGTGGGCATCAGCACCAGGCAGTCGTTGCCGGCGACGATGTGCTGGACCACGGCGGCCTGTTCGCCCCGGAAGTCGGGGTAGCCAAAGACGCGGCGGAGGACTTCGTGGGCGGGGGACGTCATGGCGCCAGTTTACCGGGCCGGTGCGGCCGGGCGGGAATGGATGTTCGCCGCCGCGGCCGTGCGAGTTCCACCCGCCGGGCGGCCGCTGGGCCTACTGCAGCAGCGAACGCAGCATCCAGGCGTACTTCTCGTGGGTCTGCAGGCGCTGGGTCAGCAGGTCTTCGGTGGGATTGTCGTCGGCGTCGTCGGCGATCTCCAGCACCTTGCGGCCGGTGCGGCAGACCGCTTCGTTGCCGGCCACCAGCTGGCGGACCATTTCCTCCCAAGCGGGCATCGCGCCTTCGCCCGATTCTTCCTTGATGCTGGCCAGCTTCACGAACTGGGCGTAGGAACCCGGCGCGTTGAAGCCCAGGGCGCGGATTCGCTCGGCGATCTCGTCCAGGGCCGTCCACTGTTCGGTGTACTGGGTCATGAACATCACGTGCAGCGAGTTGAACATCGGCCCGGTCACGTTCCAGTGGAAATTGTGGGTCTTGAGATACAGCGTGTAGCTGTCGGCGAGGAAGCGCGACAGGCCGTCGGCGATCTTGCGGCGGTCCTTCTCGCTGATGCCGATGTCGATCTTGGGCGCGCCCTGCGGGGCCGCGGCCGGGGTGGAAGCCTTCTTCGATGCCATCTGTGACTCTCCTCGGAAGTTCAGATGCGAATCTACGCCCTCACGCGTTTCGCGCAAATGAACGGGCCGGGATTGTTACCATGGCCGCCGATGGAACAGCGCCCCGCCCCGACCCCGCGTTTCCCCGCCGACACCGTGCTCAGCCGCGACCATGGCCGCCTCAAACGGCTGTTGGGCGCGCTGCGCAAGGCGCCGGAGGACGCGGCCGCGCGCGCGGCCTGGGACAAGGCCGTGGCCGCCTCCGCCGCCGTGCGCGAGCGCCGCGCCGCCCAGGCGCCCAAGCCCACCTTCGACGACAGCCTGCCGGTGGCGCGCGAGGCCGAGACGCTGATCGCGCTGATCCGCAAGCACCCGGTGGTGATCCTGGCCGGCGAAACCGGTTCCGGCAAGACCACCCAGCTGCCGAAACTGTGCCTGGCCGCAGGCCGCGGCAGCGCCGGCATGATCGGCTGCACGCAGCCGCGGCGCATCGCCGCGCGCGCGGTGGCGCGCCGCGTGGCGGAAGAACTGCAGGTGCCGATGGGCGGCGCGGTGGGCTACCAGGTGCGCTTCACCGAGAACGTCGGCGACGACACCTACATCAAGTTCATGACCGACGGCATCCTGCTGGCGGAAATCCAGTCCGACCGCTTCCTGTCCAAGTACGACACCCTCATCGTCGACGAGGCTCACGAGCGCAGCCTGAACATCGACTTCCTGCTGGGCTATCTGAAGCAGCTGGTGAAGACGCGGCCCGACCTCAAGCTGATTGTCACCTCGGCCACCATCGACACCGAGCGCTTCGCCCGCCACTTCGACGGCGCGCCGGTGCTCAACGTCGAAGGCCGCGGTTTTCCCGTCGAAGTGCGCTACCGCCCCGCCGAGGAACAGGAGCGGGGTCAGATCCACTTATCCGGAGAGCAGCCCGGCAATGGCCGCAGCCGACCCCGGATAAGTGGCTCTGACCCCGCTCCTGTTCCTGCCTCCATGGCCGAGGCGATCGTGGCGGCGGCGGACGAGATCACGCGCGAGGACCCGCAGGGCGACGTGCTGGTGTTCCTGCCGGGCGAGCGTGAAATCCGCGACGCGCACGCCGCGCTCAACCGCCGCAAATACCGGTCCACGGAAGTGATACCGCTGTATGCACGGCTGTCGGCGCGCGACCAGGACAAGGTGTTCAACCCCGGGCCGGGACGCCGCATCGTGCTGGCCACCAATGTCGCGGAAACCTCGCTGACGGTGCCGCGCATCCGCTACGTCATCGATCCCGGCGCGGCCCGCGTGAAGCGCTACAGCCCGCGCGGCAAGCTCGACCGCCTGCACATCGAACCGGTCAGCCAGGCCAGCGCCGACCAGCGCAAGGGCCGCTGCGGCCGCACGTCTTCGGGCATTTGCTACCGGCTGTATTCCGAGGACGATTTCAACTCGCGCCCGCGCTACACCGACCCGGAGATCCTGCGCGCGTCGCTGGCCGGCGTGATCCTGCGCATGCTCACCCTGGGCTTGGGGAACGTGCAGGATTTCTGGGTCGGTGTAGCGCGGACGCGTATTGAAGTCGTCCTCGGAATACAGCCGGTAGCAAACACCCGCGGCGATGCGGCCGCAGCGGCCCTTGCGCTGGTCG
>JANOJQ010000141.1:0-39664 GCA_031418815.1 Lysobacteraceae bacterium | reverse complement strand
CTGCCAAGAAGAAGGCGGCCAAGAAGCCCGCCGCCAAGAAGCCGGCTGCCATGCCGGCCGCCCCGGTTGCTCCGTCGCTGTAAGACGGGTCTGCCAACGCTGTAAATCTGGGCTCTCTCCCCGTGTTGCCCAGGCGGGGAGAGAGGCTTTACCAAAAGCACCAATCAGAAACGCCGGCCTTGTGCCGGCGTTCTTGTTTCCGCGCTGCGGGAATGCCGCCGCTGAGGCGCGGTGGCGCGGGCGTCAGCGCCGGCGGCGCGGCGCAGGCCGCACCGGCTCGGGCGCCAGCCATTCGCGCTTGGGCAGGCCCAGGGCGCGGTCGAGGGTCGTGGGCAACAGGCCGTTGGGCATGGCGCTTTCGCTGTTCCACAGGATCACCACGCCGATGTCGCGGTCGGGCAGGAAGGCGGCGATGGCGCGGTAGCCCTGCACGGCGCCGCCGTGGAAGACCAGGGTGTGGCCGGCGTAGTCATAGATCCGCCAGCCCAGGCCGTAGTAAGCGCTCTTGAGGCGTTCGCGGCGCCAGCCGCCGCCGCGGATCTCGCCGGGCGTGGACACCTGCGGCGTCTGGATCTCGTTGAGCACTTCCGGCGACAGCACGTCGGGCCGGTGGCCCATCTGCGCGATCAGCCACTGCGCCATGTCGTTGACGCTGGCGTTGACGCCGGCGGCCGGTGGGATGCGGTAGTAGGTTTCTTTCGGGCGCACGGCCAGCCACTTGCCGCCGCTGCGCACGTGCGGGCGGGCCCAGCTGGGGCTGGCTTCCAGGCCGTCGCGGCCGTAGGTGGCGCCGTACATGCCCAGCGGGTGGAACAGCCGCTTTTCCACCTGGTGGGAATAAAAGTCGCCGGTGGTGGCGAACACCATGTCGCCGACCAGGCTGAAGGCGATGTTCTGGTAGGCGTAGCAGTCACCCGGGCTGCAGGTCATCGGCGCTTCGGAGAGTTTTTCGGCCAGCAGCGGGTAGGGCTGGTTGGCTTCCAGGTCGCGGTCGTAGGTGTTGTAGCCCAGGCCAACGCGGTGGCTGAGGATCTCGCGCACGGTCAGGCGCTGGGCGCCCTGCACGTCGCGAAGCGCGAACGCGGGCAGCTGGTTCGACACCGGGCTGTCCCAGGCCATGGCGCCCTCGCTCACCAGGATGGCGCTGAGCGTGCCGGCGAAGGCCTTCGACAGCGAGGCAATGCGAAACACCGTGTCGGGGCCGACCGGCAGCGGGTTGCGGCTGTCCACCACGCCGTAGCCGCGCGCCGACACCACCTTGCCGTCCTGCACGATCGCCATGGCCATGCCGGGGATGCGCGACTGCTGCACCACGATCTCGGCCAGGTGTTCGATTTCCTTGGCCTGGGCGCTGAAGTCGGGCGCCTTGCCCGGCCTGGGGGTGGGCGTGGCCACCGGCGCGGCGGCAAGCGCCGATGCCCAGGCGAGCGAAGCGCAGAAGAGAATGATGGCGAGGCGCCCGGTAGGGCTGGCTTTCTTGAGGGGCATGACCGACGTATGCTTGCTGAACCAGTCCATTCTAGCGCGGCAACCGCGCGGTGGCCTGAATGAAGGGGAGATCGAACATGATGACTTTGCTCGTGCTGGTAGTGATCGCAGCCGTCGGCCTGTTCTGGGGCGTGGGTATTTATAACGGCCTGGTCACCGCCCGCAATGGCTTCAAGAACGCCTTCGCCCAGATCGACGTGCAGCTGACGCGCCGCTACGACCTGATCCCGAACCTGGTGGAAGTGGCCAAGGGCTACCTCAAGCACGAGCGCGAGACACTCGAGGCCGTGATCCAGGCGCGCGCCGCCGCGGTCAGCGGGCTGGCGGCGGCCAAGGCCAACCCGGGTGATCCGGCGGCCATGGCGGCGCTCGGCGGCGCCGAGTCCGGACTGGCCGGCGCGCTGTCGCGGCTGATGGTGGTCGCCGAGGCCTACCCGGACCTGAAGGCCAACCAGAACATGATGCAGCTCACCGAGGAGCTCACCTCGACCGAGAACCGCATCGCCTTCGCCCGCCAGGCCTACAACGACAGCGTGATGGCCTACAACAACCGGCGCGAGGTGTTCCCCGGGAACATCGTCGCGGGCATGTTCAACTTCATCGCCGCCGCGCTGCTCGAGATCACCGACCCGACCCAGCGCCAGGCGCCCAAGGTTTCTTTCTGACGTCGCCGCCCCCGCCCATCGGCGGGGGCGTTTTCCCGGAGGCTGGACGCGCATGAATTTCTTCGAGCGCCAGGACCAGGCCCGGCGCCAGTCCAAGCGGCTGGTCCTGCTGTTCGTCCTGGCCGTGGTGGCCATCGTGCTGGCGGTGAACTTCATCGTGCTGCTGGTCGGCGGCGGCTTCAGCCAAGACACCCTGCCGGGTGCGCGGCTGGCGGCCGTCGTGGCGATCACGCTGGCCACGCTGGGCGTCATCGGCATCGCCTCGCTGTACCGCATCTCCAGCCTGCGCGCCGGCGGCGCCTCCGTGGCGCGCCAGCTGGGCGGCACGCCGGTGCCCGAGGACACCCACGACTTCAACTACCGCCGCCTGCGCAACGTGGTCGAGGAAATCGCCATCGCCTCGGGCGTGCCGGTGCCACAGATCTTCGTGCTGGAGGAAGAGGCGGGCATCAACGCCTTCGCCGCCGGCTACGCCACCAGCGACGCGGCCGTCGCCGTCACCCGCGGCGCGCTGGACAAGCTCAACCGGGACGAACTGCAGGGCGTGGTCGCGCACGAGTTCAGCCACGTGCTCAACGGCGACATGCGGCTCAACATCCGCCTGATGGGCGTGCTGTTCGGCATCCTGGTGCTGGGCATCGTCGGTCGCAAGGTGCTGCAGCACGGCCGTTTCGGCAGCGATTCCAAGGGCGCGCTGCCGGTGATGGCGGTGGCGCTGGGGCTGGTGGTGATCGGTTCGATCGGCATGCTGTTCGGCCGCATGATCAAGGCCGGCGTGAGCCGGCAGCGCGAGTTCCTGGCCGATTCGTCGGCCGTGCAGTTCACCCGCCAGACCAAGGGCCTGGCCGGCGCGCTCAAGAAGATCGCCGGCGTGGGCGAAGGCTCGAAGCTCGCCAGCCGCGACGCCGAGGAAGTGGCGCACATGCTGTTTGGCGACGGAGTGGGCTATTCGTCGCTGTTCGCCACCCACCCGCCGCTGGTGGCGCGCATCCAGGCGCTGGAGCCTTCGTTCAAGGCCGGGGCCATGGTGGACCTGGCCGCGCGCTGGCAGATGCACCCGCCGTCGGGGCTGGACGAGGACCAGGCGCTGGGCCTGGACGCGCGGACCCCGGCGCCGTTGCCCGGTGACCGCGCCGAGATGAGCGTCACGCCGCCCGCCGTGGTCGCCCAGGTGGGCGCGCCGCAGGCCAACGACTACGTCCGCGCCGGTGCGCTGGTGAACGCGATCCCGGACGTGCTCAGGCGCGCCGCGCACGAGCGCGACGAGGCCGTGGCGCTGCTCTACGGCCTGCTGCTGGCGCCGCCGGGCAAGGTGCGCGATGCCCAGCAGTACGAACTGTCGGCGCGCCAGGACGAGCGCGTGTCGCGCCAGGCGCTGGACTACGCCGACCGCCTGGCCGAGCTGCCGCGCATCCTGTGCCTGCCGCTGGCCGCGATGGCGATGCCGGCCCTGCGCCGGCGCCCGCGGGCCGAACTCGAGAGGTTCATGGACGGCTGCTTCGCGCTGACCCACGCCGACGGCAAGGTCAGCCTGTTCGAGTATTCACTGGGCCGGCTGCTGCGCGTGCAGGTGCACGACGCGCTCGACCCGGCGGGCACCTGGGTGGCCGGTGACCGTCGCCTGGCCAACTGCGCCGACCACGCGATCACGCTGATGGCGCTGCTGGCCCAGGCCGGCCACGACGATTCGGGCGCGGCGATGCGCGCCTACCTCGCCGGCATGGCGCGGGTGTTCCCACGGGCGAATGCGCCCTACCGCCCGCCGACCGACCCGATGCGGGCCATGGACGAGGCCTGGCCGGTGCTGGACCGCCTGGAGCCGCGCGGCAAGGAGCTGCTGATCGAAGGCCTGGTCGCCGCCGTGAGCCACGACGGCCGCATCTGCGTGGCCGAAGCCGAGCTGCTGCGCGTGGTCTGCGCCTCGCTGCACTGCCCGCTGCCGCCGATGCTGGCGGGCGCCGCGTAAACCGCGGCGCGTGGCTCAGGCGGCCTTGCCCAGGATCAGGTCGGCGGCGCGTTCGGCAATCATCATGGTGGGCGCGTTGGTGTTGCCGCCCACCAGCTTGGGCATCACCGAGGCGTCCACTACGCGCAGCCCGGCGACGCCGATCACGCGCAGCTGCGGGTCCACCACGGTGTCCGGGTCGCCGACGCGGCCCATGCGGCAGGTGCCCACCGGGTGGTAGATGGATTCGGCCTTGCGGCGGATGAAATCCACCAGCCCGGCTTCGTCCTGCACCTGCGAGCCCGGCTGCAGCTCTTCGCCGCGGTAGTCGGCGAAGGCCGGCTGGGCCAGGATCTCGCGCGACAGCCGCAGCGCTTCCAGCATCACCTTCAGGTCGTAGCCCTCGGGGTCGCTGAGGTAGCCGGCCTCGATGCGCACCTTGTCGGCCGCGCTCGCACTGGCCAGGTGGATGCGGCCGCGGCTGCGCGGGTGCAGCCCGCAGGCGTGCAGGGTGTAGCCGTAGCCGGGCAGGACGTTGCGGCCGTGGTCGTCGAGCTGGGCCGGCACGAAGTGGAACTGGATGTCGGGGCGCTCGTCCTGCGCCAGCGCGCTGCGCAGGAAGCCGCCGGTCTCGGCGATGTTGCTGGTGCCCGGGCCCTTCTTGAACAGGTAGTACTGCAGGCCCACCGCGACATCGCTCAGATGGTCGTAGCTGAGCTCGCGCACGCAGCGCTGCAGCGTGCACACGTCCAGGTGGTCCTGCAGGTTGCCGCCGACGCCCGGCAGGTCGCTCACCACGTCGATGCCGTGCTGGCGCAGGTGCGCCGCCGGGCCGACGCCCGAAAGCATGAGCAGCTGCGGCGAATTGATCGCGCCGCCGCACAGGATCACTTCCTTCGCGGCGCCTTCGCAGAACGCGCCCTTGCCATCCACGGCGTACACCACGCCTGTGGCCCGGCCGTCGGTGATGGTGACGCGGCTGGCGGTGGCGCGGGTGATCACCGTGAGGTTGGGCCGGTTGCGCACGGGCTTGAGGTAGGCCTGCGCGCTGGAGCTGCGGGCGCCGTCGCGGGTGGTGGTCTGGTACCAGCCGAAACCGTCCTGGCGGGCGCCGTTGAAGTCGTCGGTGGGTGCATGGCCGGCCTGCACGGCGGCTTCCAGGAACACTTCCGAAAGTGGGTTGCGGTGGCGCGGGTCGGAAACGCCCAGCGGGCCGTCGCCGCCGTGGAATTCACTGCCGCCGCGCTCGTTGCCTTCGCTGCGCTTGAAGTAGGGCAGCACGTTGTCCCAGTGCCAGCCGTCGGCGCCCAGTTCGGCCCATTCGTCGTAGTCGCGGGCGTTGCCGCGGATGTAGCACATGGCGTTGATCGAGCTCGACCCGCCCAATACCTTGCCACGCGGCCACCACAGCAGGCGGCCGCCCAGCGCGGGCTCGGGCGCGGTGCTGTAATCCCAGTTCACGCCCTTCTTGCCGACCAGCTTGGCCAGCCCGGCGGGCATGTGGATGAAGGGATGCCAGTCGCTGGGGCCGGCTTCGAGCAGCAGCACGCGCGTGCCGGGGTCTTCGCTCAGGCGGTTGGCCAATACACAGCCGGCGGAGCCGGCACCCACGATGATGTAGTCGTACACGGGGACTTCTTTATTCGATGACGGGCCGAGGCTAGGCTCCCGTTCTAGAGCAAACACTCGGAGCGCGACAGTGCCGCTGCGCAAGCGTGACGGCGCTCACGCAAGCCTCACGGGCTGGCCTCCGGCGGCCGGGTTGGCTATGGTGCCGCGACCCTCAGGGATAGCGCATGACCCTTGCCGCAGGCACCGCCGGACGCTTCGACCACCTTCGCGGCGCGCTGCGGGAATTCCCGCCCCTGCTGTGGTCGTTCCTGTACTTCTTTTTCCTGCTGACCGGCTACTACGTGCTGCGTCCGGTGCGCGACGCCATGGGCGCATCGGCGGACGTGGAAGCGGTGTTCCCGCTGGCTTTGGTGCAATGGGCGGCGGCGCGCGGCTGGGCGCTGGGCGAACTGACGCTGCAACTGCTGTTCACCGGCACCTTCATCGCGATGGTGCTGCTGCAGCCGGTTTACGGGGCGCTGGTGAGCCGGTTCCCGCGGCGGGTGTTCCTGCCGCTGCTGTACCTGGTGTTCATCGCCTGCCTGCTGGTTTTCTACCTGGTGTTCGGGCGCGAAGTGCCGGGGCGGGGCGCGGCGTTCTTCATCTGGGTGGCGGTGTTCAACCTGTTCGCGGTGTCGGTGTTCTGGAGCTTCATGGCCGACATCTACACCGACATCGAGGCGCGCCGGCTCTATGGCTTCATTGCCGTGGGCGGCACGGCCGGGGCCTTCCTGGGCCCGGTCATCACCCGCGTGCTGGTGCACCAGATCGGCGTGGCCAACCTGCTGCTGGTGTCGGCGGCGCTGCTGGCGGTGTGCGTGGGCTGCATCCTGAAGCTGGCCCGCTGGGCGCGCGCGCGCGAGCTGTCGCGCGGCGCTCCCGCGGCCGAGGCGGCGGAGGCGGCCATGGGCGGCAGCATGCTGGCCGGCCTGCGCCTGCTGCGCGACCAGCCGCTGCTGCGGGCGATGGCGGTGCTGATGTTCTTCGGCGTCGGCGTGGGCACCCTGCTTTACAACGAACAGGCGGCGATCGCCCGCGAGTTCTACCCGGGCGATGAAGCGCGCACGGCGTTCTACGCCAACATCGACCTGGCCATCAACCTGGTGACGATCCTGGTGCAGATGTTCCTGACCCGGCCACTGCTGGTGCGCTACGGCGTCGGCCCGGTGCTGCTGCTGCCGGCGTTGGCGATCCTGCTGGGCTTCGCGGCGCTCACCGCCTCGCCGCTGCCGATGCTGGTCGCGCTGGTACAGATCGCCACGCGTGCAGGCGAGTTCTCGCTGGCCAAGCCGGGCCGCGAAACCATTTACACCCGCGTGGACCGCGAGACGCGCTACAAGGGCAAGGCCGTGATCGACACGGCCGTGTACCGGTTCGGCGACCTGTCGTTCGTCTGGCTGCACAAGTTCCTGGCTGCATTCGGTTCCACCGTGGTGTTCGGCGCGGGCGTGCTGGTGGCTGGCGCGATGACCTTCGGCGCCTGGCGCCTGATCCGCGAGCAGGCCAAGCTGCCTGACGAAAGGGCCTGATCGGTCGTCGCCGGCCGCGGCTGGCAAGTCTCCCGGCGGGACGCTGCCTTCGCGCGCTGGCGACAACCCGCCCGGGCCGGCTGCGGTAACCTTCGCGCCACACCTCGGGAGACCACCGCATGAAGACCAGGGCCGCCGTCGCGCACAAGGCCGGAGCGCCGCTGACCATCGAAACCGTCGACCTCGCCGGCCCGCGCCATGGCGAAGTTCTGGTGGAGATCAAGGCCACCGGCGTCTGCCACACCGACCAGTTCACGCTGTCGGGCGACGACCCCGAAGGCCTGTTCCCGGCCATCCTGGGCCACGAGGGCGCGGGCATCGTGGTGGACGTGGGCCCGGGCGTGACCACGCTCAAGAAGGGCGACCACGTCATCCCGCTGTACACGCCCGAGTGCCGCCAGTGCGAGTACTGCCTCAACCCCAAGACCAACCTCTGCCAGTCCATCCGCAGCACCCAGGGCCAGGGCCTGATGCCCGACGGCAGCAGCCGCTTCAGCCTGGACGGCAAGCCGGTGCTGCACTACATGGGCACGTCCACCTTCTCCAACTTCACCGTGGTGCCCGAGATCGCGCTGGCGAAGATCCGCGAAGACGCGCCGTTCGACAAGGTCTGCTACATCGGCTGCGGCGTCACCACCGGCATCGGCGCGGTGATTTTCACGGCGAAGGTGGAAGTGGGCTCGAAGGTGATCGTGTTCGGCCTGGGCGGCATCGGCCTGAACGTGATCCAGGGCGCGCGCCTGGCCGGCGCCGACATGATCGTGGGCGTGGACCTCAATCCGGGCCGCGAGGCGATGGCGCGCAAGTTCGGCATGACCCACTTCGTGAACCCGGCGGAAGTGGAGGGCGATCTGGTGCCCTACCTGGTGTCGCTGACCAAGGGCGGCGCCGACTACACCTTCGAATGCATCGGCAATACGAAAGTGATGCGACAGGCGCTGGAATCGGCGCACAAGGGCTGGGGCACCAGCGTGATCATCGGCGTGGCCCCGGCCGGCGCCGAGATCAGCACGCGGCCGTTCCAGCTGGTCACCGGCCGCAACTGGCGCGGCAGTGCCTTCGGCGGCGCCCGCGGCCGCAGCGACGTGCCCAAGATCGTGGACTGGTACATGGAAGGCAAGATCGACATCGATTCGCTGATTACGCACACGATGCCGCTGGAAAAGATCAACGACGCGTTCGACCTGATGCATCGCGGCGAGTCGATCCGCAGCGTGGTCATCTACTGATGTCCATCGAACTGCTGAGCGAGCACGGCTGCTTCGGCGGCGTGCAGGGCTTCTACCGCATGGCCTCGGCGGCCTGCGGCGGCCCGATGCGCTTCGCGGTGTTCCAACCGCCGCAGGCGCGCGCGGGTCGCGTGCCGGTGCTGTATTTCCTGGCGGGGCTGACCTGCAGCGAAGAGACCGCGACCATCAAGGCCGGCGCGCAGCGGCTGGCGGCCGAGCTGGGCCTCATGCTGGTGATGCCCGACACCAGCCCGCGTGACACCGGCATCGAAGGCGCCACCGGCGACTGGGAGTTCGGCGAGGCGGCGGGCTTCTATCTCGACGCCACCCAGGCGCCGTGGTCGTCGCGGTTCCGGATGGAAACGCACGTGGTGCACGAACTGGCGTCGGCCGTGGCGGAGCACTTCCCGGCCGCTCCGGGCCGCTCGGGAATCTTCGGGCACTCGATGGGCGGCCACGGCGCACTGGTGCTGGCGCTGCGCCATCCCGACCTCTACCGCAGCGTGTCGGCGTTCGCGCCCAACGTCGCGCCCAGCCAGGTGCCGTGGGGCCAGAAGGCCTTCTCGCGCTACCTGGGGGACCACCACCGCGCCTGGGCCGAGCATGACGCCTGCGAGCTGGTGAAGCGCCGCCCCTTCGGCGGCACCCTCTTGGTGGACCAGGGCCTGGACGACAAATTCCTGGCCACCCAGCTGCAGCCCGAACGCTTCGAGGCCGCCTGCGCCGAGGCGGGGCAGGGGCTCACCCTGCGCCGGCATGCCGGCTACGATCACGGCTACTATTTCATCGCCAGCTTCATCGAGGACCACCTGCGGCACCACGCCGCCGCGCTGGCCGACTGACCGGAGCACCGCCCATGTCCCTGATCGCGATCGTGCTGACCGCCCTCGTCGCCCTGCTGCACGTGGGCTTCCTGGTGCTGGAGATGTTCTTCTGGACCAAGCCGCTGGGACGGCGCGTGTTCGCCCTCACCGAGCAACGCGCGCGTGATTCGGCGCAGCTGGCGGCCAACCAGGGCCTCTACAACGGCTTCCTGGCCGCCGGCCTGGTGTGGGGCCTGCTGCTGGATGACCGCGGCATCAGCCTGTTCTTCCTGGGCTGCGTCGTGATCGCGGGCCTGTTCGGCGCCGCCACCGTGAAGCGGTCGATCCTGTACGTGCAGGCGCTGCCGGCCATCTCGGCCGCGGTGGCGGTGCACTACTTCTGAAGCAGGAACTAGGAACTAGGAACTAGGAACTAGGAACTAGGAACTAGGAACTAGGGAGAGCGATTGGTCGCGAGCGTGGCGCTCCTCACTAGTTCCCAGTTCCTCTTCACTAGTTCCTATTTTTTCGGGCTAAGCCACATCGTCACCACCGCATTGAACACCCGCTCCCCCGCCGGATCCACCACGTCCACGTTGATCGGCAGATCGTAGGCGGTGCCGCTGGCAATCGGGACCACCGGCGTCGCCACGCCGTGCATCGTGCCCTTGGCTTTCTTCAGGTATTGCACGGTCATGCCCTTGGGGATCCAGCGCATGTCGTGGGGCAGCGAGGCGTCGATCATCACGCCGGCGCAAAGTTCGGCCAGGTTGCACAGGGCGATCGCGTGCACGGTGCCGATGTGGTTCTGCACGGCGCGGCGCTGCGGGAAGCTGGCCTCGCAGCGGCCGTTTTCCAGCCGATGGATGGTGGGCTTGATGCTGCCGAAGTAGGGCGCCTTGAAGCACACCGCACGGCTGAACAGCCAGTGGCCGGCCGGGTAGCGGGTGAACTTGCGGTAGAGCTTGAGCAGCGGTGCGTCGGACATCGCGGTGTCTCCATAAGCAATGCAGGAGGGCCGCCAGGCCCGATGCCTTTCGGCGGAAAGCATCGAGCCTGACGGCCCTCCTGCGGAGGGCAATGCGGGGCGGGCCTCAGGCGGCGCGGTGCTGGGCCGCCGGCTGCTCGCGGTTGAGCGAGGCCGACACCAGGTCGGCCGGGTCGAAGTCGTCCACGGTGATGGTTTCCCAGGTCAGCGTGCGCAGCTCTTCGAGCTGCAGCTTTTCCTCGGCCGTGATCCAGCCCTCGGCGACGCCCTCGGCCAGCTGCGCCGGGAAGTCGAGCGCCTGGATGTCGCTGTTCTTGAGTGCCTTGAGGAACTTGCGCTCCACCGGCTCGGCCAGGATCACCTTGGGCAGGAAGCTGTTGATGCGGCCGGCCGGGTTGTTCTCGCAGGGCGTCAGGAAGATGCCCTCTGCCAGGCGGTCACGCGCGTCGGACGGCGACATCAGCAGCGCCGCGGCGCGGCGGCCCAGGCGGTCGGACGGCGCCTGCGCGCGGCGGCCCCACGGGAACACCAGCATCCACAGCAGCCAGCCCACCGGGCGGATCGGAAAGTTGCGCAGCGCGCCCGACAGGGCCAGCTCGATCTTGTGCGCCGACTCGTGGAAGGCGATCGCCAGCAGCGGCTGTTCCGCCGCCGGACGGCCTTCGTCCTCGTAGCGCTTGAGCATCGCGCTGGTGATGTACAGATGGCTCAGCACGTCGCCCAGGCGGCCCGAGAGCTTTTCCTTGAACTTCAGCTTGCCGCCCAGCATCAGCATGGACGTGTCGGCCACCAGCGCCAGGTTGGCGGAATAGCGGTTGAGCTTGCGGTAGTAGCGCTTGGTGTAGGCGTCGCCGGGCGCCGCGCCGTTGCGCGCGCCGGTCAGGCCGAACACCCAGCTGCGCACCGCGTTGGAAATGGCGAAGCCGATGTGGCCGAACAGGTTGGTGTCGAACTCGCGCAGGCGCACGGCCGGATCCGGGTGGGTCGCGGCCTGCATTTCCTTGAGCACCCACGGATGGCAGCGGATGGCGCCCTGGCCGAAGATCATCAGGCTGCGGGTCATGATGTTGGCGCCCTCGACCGTGATCGAGATCGGCGCTGCCTGCCAGCCGCGGCCCATGTAGTTCATCGGGCCCAGGATGACGCCCTTGCCGCCGTGGATGTCCATGGCGTCGGCCGCGACGGCGCGCGCCATCTCGGTGGCGTGGTACTTGGCTATGGCCGAGGGCACGGCCGGCTTCTCGCCGCGATCGACCGCGGCGGCGGTGGCCTGTGCCAGCGCAGCGCAGGCATAGGCGTTGCCGGCGATGCGCGCCAGCGCCTCTTCCACGCCCTCGAAGCGGCCGATGGACAGGCCGAACTGCTTGCGGATGCGGGCATATGCACCGGTGACCACGGCCGCGAGCTTGGAGGCGCCGCTGGAGGTGGACGGCAGGGTGATCGCGCGGCCCACCGACAGGCACTCGACCAGCATGCGCCAGCCCTGGCCGATGAAGTCTTCGCCGCCGATCAGCTGGCTCAGCGGCAGGAACACTTCCTTGCCGTGCAGCGGGCCGTTCTGGAAGGCGCAGTTGAGCGGGAAGTGGCGGCGGCCGATGACCAGGCCTTCGGTTTCGCGCGGGATCAGGGCCAGGGTGATGCCGCGGTCGGCTTCTTCACTCAGCAGCTTGTTCGGGTCGTACAGGCGGAAGGCCAGGCCGATCACGGTCGCGATCGGCGCCAGCGTGATGTAGCGCTTGTCGAAGGTCAGCTTGACGCCGAGCACGCGGGCGCCGTTCCAGTCACCTTCGCAGACGATGCCGTAGTCGGGCAGGGACGTGGCGTCGGAACCGGCGGTGGGGCCGGTCAGCGCGAAGCAGGGCACGTCGCGGCCATCGGCCAGGCGCGGCAGATAGTATTTCTTCTGCTCGTCGGTGCCGTAGTGCAGCAGCAGTTCGGCCGGGCCCAGGGAGTTGGGCACGCCGACGGTGGAGCTGAGCGTGGCCGAGATGGAGGCCAGCTTCTGGATGACCTTGTGGTGCGCCAGCGCCGAGAAGCCCAGGCCGCCGTATTCCTTCGGGATGATCATGCCGAAGAACTTCTGCTTCTTGAGGTAGTCCCACAGCTCGGGCGGCAGGTCGTTGCGGACATGGGTGATGTCCCAGTCGTTGGCCATGCGGCAGGCCTGTTCGACCGGGCCGTCGAGGAAGGCCTTCTCTTCGGCGGTGAGCACCGGCTTGGGCTGGGCCAGCAGCTGCTCCCACTTGGGCATGCCCGAGAACAGCTCGCCTTCGAAGCCGACGGTGCCCGCTTCCAGCGCGGTCTTCTCGGTGTCCGAGAGCGGCGGCAGGATCTTGGTGTAGAACTTGAGCAGCGGCGCGGTGATCAGCGGCTGGCGCAGCGGCGTGATCAGCAGCGGCAGCGTGACCAGGGCCAGCAGCACCGCCGCGACGATGGTGGCGGTGACGTTGGCGCCGGCCAGCGCAACCGCGACCAGCAGGGTGGCGGTAAGCGCGGTGAACACCGCGAGGCTCCAGCGGTGGTAGGCCACCAGCAGGGTCGCCAGCGCCAGCGCGAGGAAGGGGGCAAGGATGCTCATCGAAGATCTCCGTGGTTGGCCTTCGGGGTGGCCAGGTCGTGCAGGAAGTGGAGCAGGGTGTCGGTAAAGGCGTCGTTGGCGTCGCCCGCCACCATGTGGGTGGCGTCGGGCAGTTGTACGTGGTGCGCGTGGGGCGCCAACTCTAGAAAATGCGCGACCGTCTGGCTGCTGACCAGGTCGCTGCGGCCGCCGCTGACCAGCAGCACGGGGATGTCGAGCTGGCGGCAGGCGTCTTCGATCAGGTGCTGGAGGTCGTTGCTGGACGGGATGAACTCGCTGAGCAGCCGCGGGTCCCAGTGCCAGGCCAGGCGGCCGTCGGGGCGGGCGTTGAGCAGGTGCGCCAGCTGCGCCGGCGTTTTCTTCCCGCGCCGGTGCGGCAGGTAGGCGGCGATCTGCTCGGCCGCGTGTTCGAACGAATCGAAGCCTTCCGGATGGGCGTTCATGAAGCCAAGGATGCGCTCGACGCCGGACGCTTCCCAGCGCGGCGTGATGTCCACCAGCACCATCGCCGAGAACAGGCGGTCGCGGGCCTGCGCCATCAGCCCGGTCAGGCCGCCCATCGAGGCGCCCACCAGGATCGGCGCGGGGCCCAGGGCGGCTGCGGCGGTGGCCACGTCGTCCACGAACTGTTCGCCCGCATAGCGCGATGCGGCCGGGTTGCGATCGGACTGGCCGTGGCCGCGCACGTCCCACGCCAGGCTCGACTGCCCGGCCTGCGACAGGCGGTGCTGCGTTTGCACCCAGGCCTGGCGGGTCTGCCCGAAGCCGTGTGCCAGCAGCACGCCGGGACCGCCGCCGTGGCCGCGCGCGGCCGACAGCACCAGACCGTCCCGCGCGGTGAGCGAGTCGGGCGTCGGTTCGGGCAGCGGGCGCGCGGCGGCGGAAATAACCATACGGCCGAGTATGGCTAAGCGGCCTCGGCCTGTCAATACCAATCCGTATGGTGCATCATTCCCCGACGCGTCGGCTTACCCGGCCCGCCCCCAGCCAGTAGACTCAACCGTATGGCCGCTTCCGTACCCAAGCTTGAACGCCCGACCCGCCTGAGCGCGGAAGACTGGGCCCTCGCCGCCCTCGACGTGATCGCCGAGCAGGGCCTCGCGGCCGTCGCGGTCGAACCGCTCGCGCGGCGCCTCGGCGTCACCAAGGGCAGCTTCTACTGGCACTTCCCGTCGCGCGAGGCGCTGCTGGTGGCCGCGCTGGAGCGTTGGGAAGTGATGGAGCAGGAAACCGTCTTCGGCCAGCTCGAAGCCATCTCCGACCCCCGCGCCCGGCTCAAGGCCCTGTTCGAGCTGGTGGCGCACGAACTCAAGCCGCACATTATCTATTCCGAGCTGCTCAAGGCCCTGGACCATCCGGTGGTGCAGCCCGTGCTGCACCGGGTGTCACAGCGTCGCATGGACTACCTCACGGCCAGCTTCCGCCAGGCCGGGCTGCCGCGCCTGGACGCCCAGAACCGCGCCCGCCTGACCTATGCCGCGTACGTCGGCTTCCTGCAGCTGTCGCTGCAGCTGGGCCAGCCGCGTCTTCACCACGATGAATTCGAGGCTTACGTGGGCCACGTGATGAGCACGCTCATCCCGGTGTGAAGGGCGGCAGGTCGGTCCTGTCCCTGGGGACAGCACCTCCCTGGCCCGATAGAATGTGGTTGCATCGCTGGCGCCGGGTACTCGCGCCGCCCCCGGTTTCCCCTTAGACGGCCCCGATATGTCCAGCAAACTTGCCGCGCTCAACGACTGGGTGGCTTCGGTCGCCCAGCTGACCCAGCCCGCCGCCATCCACTGGTGCGACGGTTCCGACGCCGAGAGCAACCAGCTGACCGCGCTGATGCTGTCCACCGGCGACTTGGTGCAGCTCAACGAACAAACCCACCCGAACTGCTTCCTGCATCGCTCCAGCCCGAGCGACGTGGCGCGCGTGGAGCACCTCACCTTCGTCTGCACCTCCGACAAGCAGGACGCCGGCCCGAACAATAACTGGATGGCGCCCGCCGACGCCCACGCCAAGATGGACGCGCTCTACGCCGGCTGCATGCGCGGCCGCACGCTGTACGTGGTGCCCTACTGCATGGGCCCGATCGACTCGCCGCTGTCGCGCTGCGGCGTCGAGATCACCGACAGCCCGTACGTCGCGGCCAACATGCGCATCATGACCCGCATGGGTGCCGACGCCCTGGCGCGCATCGAGCGCGAAGGCGCGTTCGTGCGCGGCCTGCACTCGATCGGCGAGCTGGATCCGGATCGTCGCTTCATCATGCATTTCCCGGAAGAGCTCGCCATCCAGAGCTACGGCTCGGGCTACGGCGGCAACGCGCTGCTGGGCAAGAAGTGCCACGCGCTGCGCATCGCCAGCTACCAGGCGCGCACCGAGGGCTGGCTGGCCGAGCACATGCTGATCGTCGGCATCGAGAACCCGCAGGGCGAGACGCACTACGTAGCCGCGGCGTTCCCGTCGGCCTGCGGCAAGACCAACCTGGCCATGCTGATCCCGCCCGAAGGCTACCTGCGCGACGGCTGGAAAGTGTGGACGGTCGGCGACGACATCTGCTGGATGCACCCGGGCCCGGACGGCCGCCTGTACGCCATCAACCCCGAGGCCGGCTTCTTCGGCGTGGCGCCGGGCACCGGCGAGAAGACCAATGCCAACGCGATGGCGATGCTGAACCACGACGCCATCTTCACCAACGTTGGCGTCACCGCCGACAACCAGCCGTGGTGGGAAGGTATCGGCGGCGGCGAGCCGGCCAAGGACTGGCAGGGCCGTTCCTATGACAAGGCCAACGGCCCGGCCGCGCACCCGAACTCGCGCTTCACGGTGAGCGCCAAGAACTGCCCCAGCTACACCGCCATGGCCGAAGACCCGCAGGGCGTGCCGCTGAGCGCGATCATGTTCGGCGGCCGGCGCGAGTCGCTGGTGCCGCTGGTGTTCGAGGCGCGCGACTGGACCCACGGCGTGCTGGTGGGCGCCGCGATGGCGTCCGAGACCACCGCCGCCGCCACCGGCGCGGTGGGCATCGTGCGCCGCGACTCGATGGCGATGAAGCCCTTCGCCGGCTACAACTTCGCCGACTACTTCGCCCACTGGCTGTCGTTCGACAAGCCGGGCGCACAGCTGCCCAAGATCTTCCAGGTGAACTGGTTCCGCAAGAACGACGCGGGCAAGTTCCTGTGGCCCGGCTTCGGCGAGAACCTGCGCGTGATCGAGTGGATGCTCAAGCGCGTCACCGGCCAGGCCGAGGCGGTGGACACCGCGGTGGGCTTCCTGCCCAAGGCGTCCGACATCAACACGCAGGGCCTGGGCCTGGACGAGGCCACGCTCGAGCAGCTGGTCACCATCGATCGCGAAGGCTGGAAGGCCGAGATGGAAAGCATCGGCGAGTACCTCGACGGTTTCGGCGACCGCACCCCGCATGCGCTCAAGGCCGAGCGCGCCAAGATCGCGGCCCGGCTGGCCTGATCGCGCGGGAGGGCCCGATGGCCTTCCCGCGACCCGCGGATCGGCGATGAAGGCATTTTATTGCCACCATTTCGTGCTGCCGCTGCCGGACGGGCATCGGTTCCCGATGTCCAAGTACGAGCAGCTGCATGCGCGCGTCCGCGACGCGGCGCCCGCGCTGGGCATCGAGCTGCGGGAGCCCCCCGCGGCCACCGACGAGGACCTGCTGCGCGTGCACGCGGCGGCCTACGTGCAGGCGATGGTCGACGGCAGCGCCGATGACGCCCTGATGCGCCGCATCGGCTTCCCCTGGTCGGAAGCGATGGTGGAGCGGTCGCGACGATCCTCGGGCGGCACGATCATGGCGCTGCGCGCCGCGCTCGCCGGCGACGGCGTGGCGGTGAACCTCGCGGGCGGCACCCACCACGCCGGGCATGCCCGCGGTGGCGGCTACTGCGTGTTCAACGACGCCGTGGTGGCCGCGCGCCATGTCCAGGCCCACGGCCTGGCGCGCCGGGTGCTGGTGGTGGACCTGGACGTGCACCATGGCAACGGCACGGCCGAGCTGTGCGCCGACGACCCCAGTATCTTCACTTTCTCGATGCACTCCGGCCGCAACTACCCGGCGGTGAAGCCCGACTCCGACCTGGACGTGGCCCTGGCCGACGGCACCGGTGACGGCGCCTACCTCGACGCGCTGGCGCGGCACCTGCCCGAGGCCATCGCGCGGGCGCGCGCCGACGTCGTGGTGTACCTCGCGGGCGCCGATCCCTTCGTCGGGGATCGCCTCGGCCACCTCGCCCTGAGCAAGCCCGGCCTGGCCGAGCGCGACCGCCAGGTGTTGGCATCCTGCCGCCGCCACGGCCTGCCTTTGGCGATCTGCATGGCCGGCGGCTATGCCCCTGATGTAGGCGACATAGTGGACATCCACGAGGCCACCGTGCGGCTGGCCGCTGCCCATTGGCGCGAAGGGCGCACGGCCGCGTAAACCTTTCGGCCGGCGCGCGCATCCGAGTCGGTATGCTCATTACCGCCGTGGACCATCACGCCACCCCCGCCGACACCGTCGTTTCGCTCCGCGAGGAGGACCATGCGCTGGTCCGCGCCGCGGGCGGCGGCGACGTGCGTGCCTTCGAGCAGCTGTACCGCAAGCATTCGCGGCGCGTGTTCGCGGTGCTGTGGCGGCTGTGCGGCCACGAGGCCAGGGCGGAAGACCTGGTGCAGGAAGCCTTCGTGCGCGCCTGGCAGGCGCTGCCGGGCTTCCGCTTCGAAAGTGCGTTCTCCACCTGGCTGCACCGGCTGGCGGTGAACACGGCGCTGATGGAGCTGCGCGCCCGCAGCGGCGGCGAGGCGCTGGAAACCGACGACGACGCGCTGGACACGCACGCCACGCCCGACAGCGCCGGCCAGCGCACGGCGCTGCGGCTGGACCTGGAGCGCGCCATCGCCACGCTGCCGCCGCGTGCGCGCGCGGTGCTGGTGCTCTACGACATCGAAGGCTGGAAGCACGAGGAGATCGCCATCGAACTCGGCATGGCGGTCGGCAGTTCCAAGGCCCAACTTCATCGCGCCCGGCAGTTGCTCCGGGCCAGGCTGGGAGAAGACCATGAGCGAGACTGAACTGCGCTGGCAGCTGCGCCAGCTCCCCCGCGAGCTCGAACCGCCGCGTGACCTGTGGCCCGGCATCGCCGCCCGCCTGCAGCCGGCGCGGCCAACGCGACGGGGCCTGGGCTGGCTGGCGGGGCTGGCCATCGCTGCTTCGCTGTGCCTGGCCGTTGGCCTGGCGTGGCAGCAGGGCCGTCCGCCGTCGCCGGACCCCCAGGTTGCCCTGGTGCAGCGCGAGGCCCAGGCCCTGACCCGCGAATACCAGGCCGCTCTGCTGCAGTTCGAGGGCGCGCCCCTGCCGGCGCCGATCCAGCCGGCGCTGGCGACGCTGGACCGGAGCGTTGGCGAGATCCGCCAGGCCCTGGACAGCGACCCAGGCGCCCGCTACCTGCTCGACCAACTGCGCCGCACCTATTCCCGCCGGCTTTCGCTGACCCAGCGCGCGGCCACCGGCTGACACCGCACCTCATTTATACATATCCAAGGAGCCTCCCATGACGACCCGAACCCTCTACTGCGCGGCACTGCTGGCCATGGCCAGTACGCCGGCGCTCGCCGCCACTCCCATCAACCAGGTCCGGCCGCTGTCGGCCAATGGCAGCGTGTCCATCGAGAACGTCAAGGGCCGCATCGTGGTGCGGACCTGGGACCGGGACGAAGTGGCCATCACCGGCACGCTGGGCGAGGGCGTCGAGAAGCTGCTGGTCGAAGGCACGGCCACCGACCTGCGGATCGAGGTGCGCTATCCCTCCGGCGGCGGCAGCTGGTTCGGCTGGGGCGGCAACGGCGGGCGCGGCGAGCCCAGCGTCATCGAGGTCTCGGTGCCCGCCCGCGCCGGCGTCAAGGTCGACAGCGTCAGTGCGAGCGTGGCCGTGACCGGCGTGGCGGGCCGCAGGCTGGCCGTGGACACCGTCAGCGGCAACGTCGTGGTGCGTGCGGCGCGCCCGGGCGAGGCCAATATCGATTCGGTCAGCGGCGACCTCGACCTGGACCTCGAGACCGCCAGCCTGGCAGTAGCCTCGGTGAGCGGCGACGTCCGCGTGCGGGGGCGCGTCACCGGGGCCGTGGCCATCGAAACGGTGTCGGGCGACGCCGACCTGGCCGCCGGCCGGCTGGAGCGGCTGACGCTCAGCAGCGTCTCAGGCGACAGCCGCATCAGGGCGGCCCTGGCGCCCGGTGGCCGGATCACCAGTGATTCGGTCAGCGGCGGCCTCACCCTGTCCCTGGCCCCCGACACCTCGGCACGGCTGCGCGTGGAGACCTTCAGCGGCGGCATCAGCAGCCCGGTGGGCAAGGTGGTGACCGAACAGTACGGCCCCGGCAAGCACCTGGAGACCCGGCTGGGCTCGGGCGGCGGCGAAATCCGGCTGGAGTCGTTTTCCGGGGACGTCCGGGTCGAGATCGAGTAAGTATCCGGAATATAAAGCTTTTACTCTGAACTCGGGACGCCCGGCGGGATCGCTGGGCCGTTCCAGCGCACAGGCGCTGTCTTTACAGAGCTTTAACCTGGTTTGCGGGACGTAAAGATTGCGTTATGCTCCCGACGGCCAAGGTGACCGTTATCCTGACGATCGACCTCTAGGCTTTGTCCCGGTATCTAGAGTCACCATCACTCTGACGTTGGAGAGAGAATAAATGTCTAATTTCAATCAGCTGTCTGGCGCGATTCGCTTCGCGCTCCTCGCCGGCGCCGCTTCCACCTTCGCTGCGGTTCCGGCCTTCGCGCAGGACACGGAAGAAAGCGCCGCCACCCTCGACACCATCGAGGTCACCGGTTCGCGTATCAAGCGCGCCGACGTTGAAGGCGCCCTGCCGGTCACCGTCATCAACCGCGCCCAGATCGACGCCTCCGGCGAAGTCTCGGTGGCCGACTACCTGCGCGGCACCACCTTCAACAGCTTCGGCTCGATCCGCCCGCAGTCGGGTAGCGCCGCCCAGGCGAACGCCGGCGTCAGCCTGCGTGGTCTCGGCGAAAGCCGCACGCTGATCCTGATCGACGGCCGTCGCGCCCCGGTCGCCGCCGCCACCGGCAGCTTCCAGGACATCAACGCGATCCCGCTGGCCGCTGTCGAGCGCATTGAAATCCTCTCCGACGGCGCCTCGGCGATCTACGGCTCCGACGCGATCGGCGGCGTGGTCAACATCATCACCCGCAAGGACTTCAACGGCGTCGAAATGACCTACGGCGTCGGCTCCCCGACCCTGGACGGCGGCGACACCGAGCAGGGCTCGATCATCTTCGGCACCGCCTCCGAGCGCGGTCGCCTGCTGGGCGGCATCTCGCTCGACAGCCGCGACATCGTCTTCCAGCGCAGCCGTCCGTGGTCGCGCGGCGGCACCTCGTCGTTCGGCAACAACATCATGACCCGCCCGACCGGCGGCTTCATCGTGCACCCGACCAACGGCGCGCGCATGCCGGGCTTCGACTGCGTGAACAGCCCGGGCTTCTTCCAGCTGGGCACCGGCACCGGCGGCCGCTGCGCCTACGACTTCACCTTCGTGGCGGCTGACGAGGCCTCGATCAAGAACCAGTCCACGTTCCTGCGCGGCGACTACCAGATCAACGACAACTGGTCGACCTACCTCAACGCCCAGGTCTCGCGCGTCCAGTCCTTCGGCCGCTACGCCCCGGTCCCGAGCTCGCCGTGGCTCAACGGCGGCAACGGCGTCGCCATTGCCCCGGGCAATATCAACCACCCGGCCGTGCGCTTCCCGACCGACCCGTACTACCAGTCGCTGGCGGGCCAGACCCTTTACGTGCGCCACCGCTTCGCTGCGCTGGGCAACCGCGACGACTCCATTGAAAACGGCGTGTATGACTTCACTGCCGGCTTCAAGGGCCGCATCGGCGCCGTGGACCTCGACTTCGGTGCCCGCACCAGCGAGTCCAAGAGCATCGTCCTGGGTCGCAACTACGTGCTCGCGTCGTCGGCGCAGGCCGCCGTCAACAACGGCACCTACCTGCTCTTCAACCCGTTCGCGGTTTCTCAGAACGTTGCCAACTCGCTGATCGTCACGGTCAACCGCGAGTCCACCACGAAGATGCGCGAAGCCTTCGCCACGGCCAGCTTCGACCTGTTCGAGATGGGCGGAGGCACGGCGGCCATGGCCGTCGGCGGCGAGTACCGCGAAGAGAACTGGGACGACGTCTACGACTCCCTGTCGGCCGCTGGCGTCGTTTCCGGCTCTGCCGGCAACTCCGCGTTCGGCAGCCGCACGGTCAGGGCGGTGTTCGTCGAAGCCCTGTTCCCGATCATCGACACGTTCGAAGTCACCCTGGCGGGTCGCTTCGACGAATACAGCGACTACGGCAACGACTTCGCTCCGAAGATCGCCATGCGCTGGCAGCCGCTTGACTCGCTGACCCTGCGTGCGTCCTACGGCCAGGGCTTCCGCGCCCCGACCC
Source organism: Lysobacteraceae bacterium (assembly GCA_031418815.1). Taxonomy (GTDB): domain Bacteria; phylum Pseudomonadota; class Gammaproteobacteria; order Xanthomonadales; family Xanthomonadaceae; genus Arenimonas. The sequence continues at coordinate 18,382 of JANOJQ010000141.1, read as the reverse complement.
TGGACATCGTGGGCCAGCAGCCGGCCTTCGGCGCCGACGGCATCGCCGACCCGCGCACCTGCATCGCGCAGGGCCAGGTCGCGGGTTGCTCGACCCAGGTCACCTCGTACACGATCGCCAACCCGAACGTGTCGTCCGAGCAGTCCGACCAGTACTCCATGGGCGTGGCGTGGGACGCGGCGGAATGGCTGAGCCTGACGCTCGATTACTACAACATCAAGCTCGATAACCAGATCGCCTTCTTCGACACTGCGGCCCTGTCGGACTGCCTGGCCGGCCTGAGCACGAGCTGCCCGGGCGGCGTGTCGGCCCTCCCGGCCAACCTGTCCCCGCCGATCCCGTCGCTGGGCTTGGGCGTGGCCCGTGATCCGGTCACCGGCGAGATCCTGTACTCGCAGATCGGCTTCTCGAACCTCGGCACCATCGAGACCGACGGCCTTGACTTCAGCATGCGCACCCTGTTCGACGGTGGCACCTGGGGCGAGTTCGGCAACCTGCTGCAGATCAGCTACGTCAACAGCTACGAAGTTGGCGGCGGCGGCGACTCGATCGGCGAGCCGGGCGTGCCGGAGTTCCGCGCTTCGCTGCAGAACACCTGGTCCAAGGGTGACTTCAGCGCCGCCTGGAACATCAACCTGATCGACAGCACCGAGTCCAGCGCTGCCGACCAGGGTTACACCACCGGTTATGCGCAGGAAGTTTCGTCCTTCGTCACCCACGACGTGCAGGCCACCTGGTCCGCGCCGTGGAACGGTCGCCTCACCCTGGGCGTGAACAACCTCCTGAACCGCGGCCCGTCGCTGGATGATCTCAATTCCGGCGGTCGTGGCTTCGACTTCAACCTGTACGACGGCTACGGCCGTGTGACGTACATGCGCTACAGCCAGTCGTTCTAATAGTTCGACTGTTTGCGTGACTTGCAGGGGCCCTTCGGGGCCCCTGTTTTTTTTGGTGTTTCCGGCAACCGGCAACGCCGCGGAGGCCTCGGCCGCGTGGTTCTTGGTATCCTTGCCAACCCCACGCTGTTGCCTCTTGCCCATGTCCACGCCACTGTCGCCCGCTGCCGAAAGCCGCTTCCGCAAGAGCTTGCGTCGGGCCGACCTCTACCTGGCGGCCCACTCCCCGCAGGAGGCGCTGGCCAGCCTGTTGGCGGCCACCGAGGCCAATCCCGACCACGTCGAGACCCGGCTGCGCATCGCCGATATCCACATCACCGCCGGACGTCACAACGATGGCCGGGAACAGGTGATGCGGGCCCTGGCGGGCTACATCGAAAGCCCGCGCGTAGCGGTCGAGCTGGTGAAGAGGCTCGGCAAGATCAGTGAATCGGGCACCATCCTCGACATTGCCCGCCAACTGCCGACACCCATGTGGGAGTCGGCCAAGTCGCTGGCGGAAATGGCGCACCAGCTCAGCCTCGTGGGCGCCCACGCGATGGCGGAAGAATTTGCCAAGGCAGCGATGGCGCGCGACCCGCGCCATCCCCCCAGCTTGTCGGTGATGGCCAGGCTGGACGAGTTCTTCGGCCGGATCGACCAGGCGGCCGAGCACGCCGAGCGCTGCCTTGAGATCAGCCCGGACGATCCGGGCACGCATTGGCTGCTGTCGCGCCTGCGCCGGCCCAATGCCGGCAAGCGCATCGAGCGCATCGAGTCGGTGATCGCCCGGACGCAGGATGCCGCCGCCCTGGCCAACCTGGGCTACGCGCTGCACAACGAACTGCACGACCAGAAGGACTACGGCCGTTCCTGGGACGCGCTGATGCTGGGCTGCCGCAGCAAGCTCGCCACGCTGGGCTACCAGGCGGCCGAAACGCAGGCGCTGTTCTCGGCGCTGCACGAGTGGACCGCGCAGGAAGCCAGCCTCCAGGACGGCTGGAGTGATCCGGCGGTCGCGCCGATCTTCGTCGTTGGCATGCACCGGTCCGGCACCACGCTGGCCGAGCGCATCATCAGCGGGCATTCGCTCGTGGCCGCCGGCGGTGAAACCTACGACATCACCGCGGCGCTGCGCCGTGCCAGTGGCATCCACTGCCGCGGCGAGAGCGACGAGCGCATCGTCCGCGCGCGCGCGGGTTTCGACTACCGCCGGATCGGCAGGGAATACCTGGACGGCATGCGCTGGCGTGCCGCCGGATCACCCGTCGTCACCGACAAGCTGCCGTCCAATTTCCTCAACATCGGCTTCATCGCAAGGGCGCTGCCGCAGGCCCGCTTCATCCGGATGCGCCGCGACCCGATCGACGTGGGCCTTTCGAACCTGCGCACGCTGTTCGGCACCGGCTCGGGCTATTCCTACGACCAGCTGGATTTCGTCGACTATTTCCAGCGCTATGAAAAGCTGATGGCGCATTGGCACGCGATCTTCCCGGGCCGCATCCTGGACGTCGAGTACGACGACCTGGTGGCCGACCCGGAGGGCATGGCGCGGCGCATGGCCGAGTTCTGCGGGCTGGCGTTCGAGCCGGCGATGGTGAAGATCGAGGAGCGCAGCGACGCCGTGGCCACGGCCAGCAGCGTGATGATGCGCGACGGCATCCGCAAGGACCGCGGCAAGGTCTGGAAGGTCTACGAACAGCCGCTGCAGCCGATGATCCAGGCTTTCGGCGGCTAGCGCCGGGTCGTTGGGCTCAGTCGAGCTTGTGCATCTGTTCGGGGTAGAAACGGGCATAGGCGGCCGTGGCCGCCGTCACGAGCTCGCGTTCGGCCTGGGTCAGGAACGGGTTCCAGACGTCGAAGATCAGCACGATGCGGTCCTGGTCGCTGCGGTTCCAGGCCTCGTGCTCGACGGTGTCGTCGAAAATGATCAGCTCCCCCGGCTTCCACGTGCGCGTGTCGTTGCCGACCCGGATGGCGCAGTTGTCCGGGATGACCAGCGGCAGGTGGCAAATGACCCGGGTATTGGTGGCGCCATGATGGGGCGGGATGTGCGTGCCCGGCCGCAGGCGCGACAGGAATGCCGTGGGGCCACGGTCGGGGATGCGCACCATGGGCACGTCGTCCAGCGCCGCGGCGGTCAACGGCAGGGTCGCGCAGTGGTTCGCCACGCGCTCGCCCTGGTTGTGCAGGAAGAACACGCCCCAGTCGTCGTTTTTGTTGAGGTCCCGCCAGGCCTGTGAATCGGGCACGTCCGCGTCGTCCTTCTGGACGTAGGCGATGAAGCGGCCTTCCGACGCCGCCAACATCGCCTGCACTTCGGCCAGGATGTCCGCCGTGCGGGCTTCCAGGGCAGCGGCCCACGGGAAAAGCTCGCGGCCGTAGAAGCTCAGCGGCGGCAGCTTGGGGAAATGCATGAAGCCGGGCTTGGGCAGCTGCACGCGCTTGCGGCCCATCAGGATCTCGTAGCACTCCTCGAAGCGTTCGCTGCTTTCCGCGGGCACGGCGGCGCGTGTATCCCGCAGCGCTTCCTGCAGCTGGTGCTCCAGTGCGGTCTGTTCGAGTTGGACCGAATCACGCGCACGGCCGAGTGCGGCATGCAGCGCCATCGGCAGTTGGGGGAGTTTCGACGCCTGGCTCAGCGCCGTCCGGTAGTGGCGGTTGGCGTCGAGCGACCGGCCCTGGTCGGCCAGCAGGTGGCCGGCGTCGAGCCGCGCGGGCAGAAAGTCCGGATCCATCGCCAGTGCGCGCTCGTAGGCCGCCAGCGCGGCGTCGAGGTCGCCGCAGGCTTTGAGGATCTGCCCGGCGCTGGCTTCGACGAGGGCCGAGCGCGGCTCGCCGGCCATGGCCTGTTCAATCCAGCGCCGCGCCTGCGCCAGGTCGCCGGTGCCGAAGGCCTGCATCGCCAGGAAGAACGGCGCGCGCGAGTAGCCGGGGGCTTCCTGCGCCAGCTCCAGGAACAGCCGCGAGGCTTGGCCCGGCTGGCCCGTCTGCGCGAAGTGTTCGGCCTGCGCCGCCTTGCCCTGCAGGTGGGTGGGAATGCTCATGTCGTTCCCGTGGCCAGGCGGCCCGTCGCGAAAGCGCGATTATCCATCGCGTTCGGCACGGAAGCTATAATCGCGCCATGACTTCAGGGGAAGACCGGGTGACGCCAAGGTCCGACGAGTTGGCCGAGCGCGCCCGCAGCTGGAGCGCCTACTGGTCCAGCGGCGCGCTGCATTCGTGCGTTGGCAGCTTCGGCGGCAACTACGCGGGCGAGGTGCGTGGGTTCTGGCGCGCGATCGTTTCGACGCTGCCGGTCGGTGCGCGGCTGCTCGATGTCGCCACCGGCAACGGCGCGCTGCCGGCGCTGTTCATCGAAGACGTGCCGGACGACCGCGCGCTGCAGGTCGATGCCGTGGACCTGGCCGCCGTGCAGCCCGCGTGGCTGGCCACGGCCCCGGCGGCGGCGCGCGAGCGCACCCGGTTCCACCCGGGCGTGCGGGCCGAAAGCCTGCCGTTCGCCGATGCCGCGTTCGACCTGGCCGTGAGCCAGTTCGGCCTGGAATACACCGACACCGCGCGTTCGGTGGCCGAGCTGCGCCGCGTCGTGCGCCCCGGCGGCACGGTGGCGCTGGTGCTGCACGCCAGCGAATCGCTGATCGTGCGCCAGGCCCGCGAGGAGCTGCGGCACCTGGCCTGGATGCTGGACGAAGCCGGTCTGTTCGACACCGGCGCCAAGCTGTGCGAAGCGCTGGCGCTGGCGGCCACGCCCGAAGGCATCCGGCGGCTCGAGGCTGATCCCGCGGCGGCCGCGCTGCGTGCCAGCTACAACGCGCTGATGACCCAGGCCAGTGACCGCGCCGAGCGCTCGCCCTGCCCGGACGTCGTCGTGGACGCGCAGCAGGCCATCGCGCGCGCGCTGATGGCCAGCCGGGCCGCCGGCTCGGCGCTGGCGGGCCAGCAGCTGCTCGACGCAATGGTGACGCAGCTGCGCGAATCCCAGCTGCGCCTGCGCGAACTGGTGGAGTGCGCGCTGGACCGGCCGGCGGTGGCGGCGCTGCTGGCGCCCGCGGGTGCCACGGTCGAGCGCCTGGTGGAGCTGCGCTTCGACAACCGCGAACTGATGGCCTGGGGCCTGGTGGCGCGCCTGCCGGCCTGATCCCCGCGCGCCGCGGCGCGCAGGGAGTGCGGTGCGCTCAGCAGCAGCCGTGGTCGCCGAAGTGGGCCTTGCCTTCGTGCACGCCCACGCCGCGGGTTTCACCCTTCTGGCTGGCTTCGAAATGGTCGGCGATCACGCGCGCCACCGCGGCCGTGACGCGCTTGCCGGTGGGGATGTGCAGGAACTCGTTCGGGCCGTGCGCGTTGGAGTGCGGACCCAGCACGCCGGTGATCATGAACTGCGCGCCCGGGAACTTCTCGCCCAGCATGCCCATGAACGGGATCGTGCCGCCTTCGCCCATGTACATCGCCGGGGCGCCGAACGACTCCTGGCTGGCGGTTTCGATGGCGCGTTCGAGCCACGGCGCCAGCGCCGGCGCGTTCCAGCCGGTGGACGCCTTCTCGAGCTCCACTTCCACCCGGCAGCCGTGCGGCGGGTTGGCTTCCAGCACGCGCTTGAGGATTTCGCCGGCGCGCTTGGGCTCCAGCGTCGGCGGCAGGCGCAGGCTGAGCTTCACCGCGGTGTGCGGGCGCAGCACGTTGCCGGCGTTCTGCAGCGTGGGCATGCCGTCCACGCCGGTGATTGAAAGCGCCGGGCGCCAGGTGCGGTTGAGCACCAGTTCGGCCAGGTCGGGGTTCATCGGCGTCATGCCGGGCAGGAACGGGAACTTGTCCCAGATTTCGCTGCCCAGCACGTCGGCGGCGCGGTGGGCCTGGGCGACGCGCTGCTCGGGGATGTCCACGTACAGCTCATCGACGAGGATCTTGCCGGTAGCTTCGTCCTCGAGGCGCGACAGCAGTTGCCGCAGCAGGCGGAAGCTGGACGGCACCACGCCGGACGCGTCGCCGCTGTGCACGCCTTCGCTGAGCACGCTGACCTTGAGGTTGCCGCCGGCCAGGCCGCGCAGCGAGGTGGTGCACCAGAGCTGGTCGTAGTTGGCGCAGCCCGAATCCAGGCACACCACCAGCGACGGCTTGCCGATGCGCTGCGCCAGGTGGTCGACGTAGAAGGGCAGGTCGTAGCTGCCGGATTCTTCGCAGGCCTCGATCAGCACCACGCAGCGCGCGTGCGGCTTGCCCTGTTCCTTCAGCGCGCGGATGGCGGTGAGCGAACCGAACAGCGCGTAGCCGTCGTCGGCGCCGCCGCGGCCGTAGAGCTTGTCGCCCTTGATGACGGGCTTCCAGGGGCCGAGGTCGTCGGCCCAGCCGGTCATCTCGGGCTGCTTGTCGAGGTGGCCGTAGAGCAGCACGCAGTCGTCGCCGCCGTCGGCGCCAGGCGCCTCGCTGCCCGGCACTTCGATGTAGATCAGCGGCGTGCGGCCTTCCAGCTCCAGCACTTCCACCTGCATGCCGGCGATCGGCTGCGACCTGGCCCAGTTGGCCAGCAGCTTCACCGCGTCGTCCATGTAGCCGTGTTCTTTCCACTGCGCGTCGAACATCGGCGACTTGTTCGGGATGCGGATGTATTCGACCAGCTGCGGGACGATGTCGCCGTCCCAGGCGTCGGCGATGAAGCGGTCGGTCTTGGCGGTGTCCATGGCGATCCTCAGTGGCACGTTTCCTCGATTTTACCCCCTTCGAGCCGCCGCCGCGGCGGTAGGGTAGGAAAGCGCCGACAGCGGTGGCAGCGCGGTTCCGATCATCACGCAGGTGAATGGCGATGGGCCGCGCGTGGCCGGCAACCGAGACTGTCCTTGCCCCGCGGCGACCACCGCGCCCCGGCAAATCCCCTGAAACCAAGCGAGGAACCACCGTGAACAAGACTGCCCTGATCCTGCGCTCGATCCTGCTGTCGGCCCTGTTGGCCGGCAGCGTCCTGGCCGCCGAAACGGTCGACATCAACACGGCGGACGCAGCCACGCTCGACCGCGTGCTCAACGGCATTGGCCCCAGCAAGGCCGAAGCCATCGTCGCCCACCGCAAGCAGCACGGCGCCTTCCGCAGCGCCGACGAACTGGCGGAGGTGAAGGGCATCGGCCTGTCCACCATCGAACAGAACCGCGACCGCATCAAGGTCGGCGCCGGCGCGCGTGCCGGCGCACCGGCGGTCGCCGCCAAGCCCAAGCCGAAGGCGCCTGCGTCGAACTGACGCGGCGTGCCCGGCGCCGCGGCCCGGCTCCGGCCGGGCCACTCCCTTCGACCCAGCCGAGAACGCCGATGTCCGCGACGCTTCCGGCCGCCGCCGGCCCCGTGCGCAGCTACCGCGCCCAGCGCCTGGCGCGGCGCTCGATTCCCGGCCAGACCTATGTGCTGACCGTGCCCACCCTGTATCGCCGCCCGGTGTTCCGCGACGACGAAGCGGCGCGCGCCGTGTGCCGCATCCACACGGCCAGCTGGCCCTGGCGCGATTCCAGCGTGCGCGCCTGGGTGCTGATGCCCGACCACTGGCATGGCCTGGTGACGCTGGGCGAGCGCGACACGCTGTCCACCCTGGTCGGGCGCTTCAAGGCCATCACGTCGCGCGCCGTGGAAGACCGGCATCGGGTGAACGGGTGGCTCTGGGGACGCGGCTTCAGTGATCGCCTGCTGCCGGCCGCCGAGGACCCGATGCAGGCGGCGCGCCATCTGGTGGCCAATCCGCTGCGTGCCGGCCTGGTCGAGCGCCTGGGCGACTACCCGTACTGGAACACGGCCTGGCTCGATCCCGAGGACCCCTGATCCAGCCGTGGGCGGGCCTGCGCTAGACTTCGGGGCATGATCGCCTCGTACCGTCGCCCCAGCGTCCGCCTTGCCCACGGCCCCGCGCCGGGGCGCGGCGTGGCCGGCGCGGCCTGTGCCGTCGGTGGGGCCGCCTGATGCGCATCGTCCACCTTCCGGCGCACGAGTACCGCCGGGAGCGCTGGCGCAACGAGCGCGGCTGGACGCGCGAGATCCACCGCCATCCCGAGGGCAGCGCGCAGTGGCAGTGGCGCGCCTCGATCGCCGAGATCGACCAGGACGCGCCGTTCTCGGCCTTCCCCGGCTGCGACCGCGAACTGGTGCTGCTGGCCGGCGAGGGCATGCACCTGAAGTTCGACGACGGCGAGACGGTGACGCTGAACCCGCCGCATGAGCGCATCCGCTTCAGCGGCGAGCGGCCGCTGTCCGCCGAGCTGGTGAACGGCCCCACCCACGACTTCAACCTGATCTGGCGCCGCGATGCGGTGCAGGTGACCCTGCTGCACCGGCCGCTGGTGGGGGCGATGGTGTTCTTCGCCGAGCCGGGCAGCACGTGGCTGGTCCACCTGATCCAGGGCCAGGCGCATTTCAAGGACATGGCGCGGCCGCTGCGGCTCGAACAGGGCGACAGCGCCCTGCTGATGCCCGACCCGGACGGCCCCTCGCGCCGAATCATCGACGGCGGCGGCGAACTGCTGTTGGCCAAGATCAGCCCGGTCTAGCGATCAGCGGTCGTCGCGGGTCCAGACGGCGCCGTCTTCGACCTTCACCGGGAACCGGGGCACCGGCGCATAGGCCGGCGCACACAGTGCCGCGCCGGTGCGCAGGTCGAAGCGCGCGCCGTGCAGGGTGCATTCGATCTGGCCGCCGTCGATGGCGCCGGCGCTGAGTTCGAAGTCTTCGTGGCTGCATTTGTCTTCGAGGGCGTACAGGTCGCCGTCCAGGTTCACCACCAGGATGGGCGTGTCACCGTCCCAAGCCACCTTCGATTCGCCCGGCAGCAGCTCGCCCGTCGCGCAGACCCGCGTCCAGGCGGTCACAGCGCCTTCTCCAGCACTTCGAAGCGCAGGTCGTCGCGCTTGGGCAGGCCGAAGCGCTCGTCACCGTAAGGGAAGGGCTTCTTGATGCCGGTGCGGCGGTAGCCGCGGCGCTCGTAGTAGGCGATCAGCTCGTCGCGCACGTCGATCACGGTCATGCGCATCGTCCGCTGGCCGTAGACGTCGCGCGCGATGCGCTCGGCCTCGGCCAGCACCTGCCTGCCGACGCCGGCGCGCTGCAGCCCCGGCACCACCGAGAACATGCCGAAGTAGCCGGCGTCCTCGTCCACCGCGACGTGCGCGCAGGCCAGCAGCCGGCCCTCGCGCTCGGCCAGCAGCACCTGGCTCAGCGGCCGCGCGATGCTGGCCAGCACGTCGTCGGTGCCGGTGCGGCGGCCGTCCAGCAGGTCGGCTTCGGTGGTCCAGCCGGTGCGGCTGGCGTCGCCGCGGTAGGCCGATTCCACCAGCGCCACCACGGCGTCGGCGTCGCGGGGTCCGGCGGCGCGAAATTCAAGCGGAGGCAGCCAACTCATGCAGGCATTCCGGTGGGGGAAAGAACGGAAAATGTACCGGGTACGTTCTCGGTCAGGCGAGCAGATTGCGGACTTTCTCGATCGCATCGCCCAGGCGTTCGATCTCGACATGGGTGTTGTAGAACGCCAGCGAGGCGCGGCAGGTGGCGGGCACGCCAAAGTGCGCCATCAGCGGGTGCGCGCAGTGGTGGCCCGAGCGCACGGCCACACCCTCCAGGTCGAGCAGCGTGGCCAGGTCGTGCGCGTGGGCGCCCTCCACCAGGAAGCTGATGACCGCCGCCTTGCCCGGCGCCGTGCCGACGATGCGCAGGCCCTTGATCGCCGACAGGCGCTCCTCGGCGATCTTCAGCAGCGCCTGCTCGCGCGCCTCGATCTCGGCCATGCCGATGCCGCGCAGGTAGGCCACCGCCGCGCCCAGCCCGATCACGCCGGCGATGTTGGGCGTGCCGGCCTCGAACTTGTGCGGCGGCTCGTTGTAGACGGTCTTCTCGAAGCGCACTTCGCGGATCATCTCGCCGCCGCCCAGGAACGGCGGCATCTCGCGCAGGTGCTGGCGCCGTGCCCAGAGGCCGCCGGTGCCGGTCGGCCCCAGCATCTTGTGGCCGGTGAAGGCGTAGAAGTCGCAGCCCAGCGCCGGGATGTCCACCGCGCGGTGCGGCAGCGCCTGCGAGCCGTCCACCACGGTGACGATGCCGCGCTTGCGGGCTTCCCGGCAGATGGCGGCCACCGGGTTCACGGTGCCCAGCACGTTCGAGACGTGGGTGAATGCGAGCAGCTTCACGTCCGGCGTCATCTTCGCGTGCAGGTCGTCCAGGTCCAGTTCGCCGGTGGGCGTGATGCCCACGACCCGGATGCTGGCGCCGGTGCGTTCGGCCACCAGCTGCCAGGGCACGATGTTGGCGTGGTGTTCCATCAGCGTGAGCAGGATCGTGTCGCCGGCCTTCAGCCGCGGCATCGCCCAGCTGTAGGCCACCAGGTTGATGGCGAAGGTGGTGCCCGAGGTGAGCACCAGTTCATCGGCCGGCGCGTTGATGAAGGCGGCCAGCTTGGCGCGGGCACCTTCGTACGCCTCGGTGGCCTCGCTGCCGAGCGTGTGCACCGCGCGCGAGACGTTGGCATTTCGCTCGCGGTAGAACTCGTCCATTGCGCGGATCACCGACTGCGGCTTCTGCGACGTGTTGGCCGAGTCCAGGTACACCAGCGGCTTGCCGTGCACCTGGCGCGTGAGCACCGGGAAGTCGGCGCGGATGCGCAGCCAGTCAGGGCGGGTGGTCATGCGGACAGGTCCTTGCGGTCGAGGCGCTGGGTGACCAGCGCGCCCAGGGTTTCGGCCAGCGCGGGATCGCCCAGCACCGACAGCGGTTCGCGCAGGAAGGCCTGGATCAGCAGCGCGCGTGCCTGCGCGCGGCCGATGCCGCGGCTGCGCAGGTAGAACAGCGCGGTTTCATCCAGCCGGCCGACGGTGGCGCCGTGCGCGGCCTTCACTTCGTCGGCATGGATCACCAGCACCGGCTGGGTGTCGATCTCGGCGCTGTCGGACAGCAGCAGGTTCTTGTTCGACAGCGCGGCGTCGGAGCCGTCGGCGCCGGCGTGGATGGTGATGCCGCCGTGGAAGACCGCGCGGCCGCGTTCGTCGGCCAGGCCGCGCCACGGAAGCTCGCAGCGGGTGTCGCGGGCCTGGTGTTCGATGCCCAGGCGGGTGTCGAGGTGGCGGCGGCCGTCGGCCAGCAGCATGCCGCCGGCGATGACGGTGGCGCGCTCGCCCTGCAGCGCGACGTTGAGCTCGTGGCGCGACAGGCCGGCGCCGAGTTCCAGGTCCACCCGGCGGTACTCGCTGTCCGAGGCCAGCACGGCGTCGGTGCGGGCCAGCAGGCTGGCGGCGGGGCTTTCGTCCTGGACGCGGGCATGCACCAGTTTGGCGCCGCTGGCCAGGTGCACATGCACCAGGTGGTTGGCGAGGTGGCGATGCTCGCCCTGCGCCAGGTGGTGTTCGACCACGGTAAGCGATGCGTCCCTGCGCAGCTCCACCAGGTGGCGCAGGTGCAGCGCCAGGTCGCCTTCGGTGGCGGCACCGACGGACACCAGGTGCACCGGCACGCGCACCGCAACGCCCGCCGCCACGCGCAGCAGCGCGCCATCGGTGGCCAGCGCGCCGTTGAGGCGGGCGAAGAGTTCGTCGGGGCGTTCGTAGCGGCGGCCCAGCACCGCCACGGCGCGGGCGTCGTCGCCCTGCAGCGCCTGCGACAGCGGCTGCAGCTCGACGCCGTCGGGCAGGCCGTCGAGCAGCGACAGCGCGGCATCGAAGCGGCCGTTGACCAGCACGAGGCGCGGCGCCGGGATGGCCGCCAGCAGCGTCGGATCCACCGTGGCGCCGGCGGCAGCGGTGCCGAAGCGGCGCGCCGACAGCGCGCGCAGCGACGTGTATTTCCAGGCCTCGCTGCGCGGACCCGGCAGGCCGTCGGCCAACACCGCGGCCAGGGCCGCGCGGCGCGGCGCGCCCAGGCCCTGTGCGTCCACCAGCGAAGCGGGCAGGGCGTCGAAGCCCGAGCTCATCGATTCCAGCAGGGCACTCATGCTCAGGCCTTCGCCCCCGGCGCGATGCGATCCTTCACCCAGGCGTAGCCGTGTTCCTCGAGCTGCAGGGCCAGCTCGGGGCCGCCGGTTTCGACGATGCGGCCGTCGGCCAGCACGTGCACCACGTCGGGCTTGATGTAGTCGAGCAGGCGCTGGTAGTGCGTGATCACGATGAAGGCGCGATCCGGCGAGCGCATCAGGTTCACGCCGTCGGCCACGGCCTTGAGCGCGTCGATGTCCAGGCCCGAATCGGTTTCGTCCAGGATCGCCAGCTTGGGTTCGAGCAGCGCCAGCTGGAAGATCTCGTTGCGCTTCTTCTCGCCGCCGCTGAAGCCTTCGTTCACCGCGCGGTGCAGCAGCTCGTCCTTGAGGTCGAGCACGGCCAGCTTCTCGCGCACGCGCTTGAGGAACTGCATGGAGTCGAGCTCGGCTTCGCCGCGCGCCTTGCGCTGGGCGTTGAGCGCAGTGCGCAGGAAGTAGGTGTTGTTCACGCCCGGGATCTCGACCGGGTACTGGAAGGCCAGGAACACGCCGGCCGCCGCACGTTCTTCCGGCTCGAGCGCCAGCAGGTCCGCGCCCTCGAGCTGCACGCTGCCCTCGACCACCTCGTAGCCCTCGCGCCCGGCGATGACGTTGCCCAGCGTGGACTTGCCGGCGCCGTTGGGCCCCATGATGGCGTGCACTTCGCCCGGCTTCACGTCCAGCGACAGGCCCTTGAGGATGTCCTTGCCGGCGACGCGGACGTGGAGGTTTTCAATCTTCAGCATGGTGGTTTCCATCAGGCGGTCAGGGTGCGGCGAGCGCGTCTTGGGGGCAGCCCGCTTCCCAGGCCAGGTTGATCGGGCGGCCGGCAACGTCGGTGGTCCGGTAGCAGCTGACCAGGGACATGTCGGCGAAGCTGTGCAGCGATTCGGGGCAGGCGACGAAGCTGGCGTTGGCCTCCAGGTTGGTCGCCAGCGGCACGGCCACGGTGACGTCGCCCGCGGGCGTGGTGCGGAACGGGCCGGCGTCGCCGCCCGGGCTGGCGGCGAAGAACATCTGGTCGCCGGCGATCGCCAGGATCTGGCTGGAGTAGGACTTGGCCCAGCGCTGCATCTCCGCGCCGGCCTCGTCGTACTGCACCACAAGGTCAGGCAGGATCAGCGGGTCGTCGATCGGAATGCTGGGCACGCGGGCAATCGCCACCATGCCGCAGTCGGACTGGATGATCTCGGTGATGCGCGGGTCGCGCGCCTGCAGGTCGCTGACGAAGAAGGCAAACGCGTGCAGCTTCGGGCGGGCCGCGTCGGGCTTGGCGTCGGTGGACGACGGGGCGGGGGCGCAGCCGGCCAGCGCGGCCAGCAGTAGCATTGGCAGGACGCGGCGCATCAGCCCACCGCCCCTTCCAGCGACACTTCCAGCAGCTTCTTGGCTTCCACCGCAAACTCCATCGGCAACTCCTTGAACACCTGCTTGCAGAAGCCGTCCACGATCATCGACACCGCGTCCTCTTCGCTGATGCCGCGGCTGCGGCAGTAAAACAGCTGGTCGTCGCTGATCCGGGACGCGGTGGCTTCGTGCTCCACCGTCGCGGTCGGGTGCTTGACCTCGATGTACGGGAAAGTGTGCGCGCCGCACTTCTTGCCGATCAGCAGGCTGTCGCACTGGGTGTAGTTGCGGGCGCCGGCGGCGGTTTTTTCCATCTTCACCAGGCCGCGGTAGGTGTTCTGGCCGCGGCCGGCGCTGATGCCCTTGGAGATGATCTTGGACTTGGTGCGTGCGCCCAGGTGGATCATCTTGGTGCCGGTGTCGGCCTGCTGGCGGTGGTGGGTGAGCGCCACCGAATAGAACTCGCCCACCGAATCGTCGCCCTTCAGGACGCAGCTGGGGTACTTCCAGGTGATGGCCGATCCGGTTTCCACCTGGGTCCAGGAAATCTTGGCGCGGTCGCCGCGGCACTCGCCGCGCTTGGTCACGAAGTTGTAGATGCCGCCGACGCCGTTTTCATCGCCGGGGTACCAGTTCTGCACCGTGGAGTACTTGATCTCGGCGTCTTCCAGCGCCACCAGTTCCACCACCGCGGCGTGCAGCTGGTTCTCGTCGCGCATGGGCGCGGTGCAGCCTTCGAGGTAGGACACGTGGCCGCGGTCTTCGCAGATGATCAGCGTGCGCTCGAACTGGCCGGTGTCGCGGGCGTTGATGCGGAAGTAGGTGCTCAGCTCCATCGGGCAGCGCACGCCCTTGGGGATGAAGACGAAGCTGCCGTCGGAGAACACGGCCGAGTTCAGCGCCGCGAAGTAGTTGTCGCCCGCCGGCACCACGCTGCCCAGGTACTGCTTCACCAGCTCCGGATGCTCATGCACGGCTTCGGACAGCGAGCAGAAGATCACGCCCTTCTCGGCCAGCTCCTTCTTGAACGTGGTGCCGACCGACACCGAGTCGAACACCGCGTCCACCGCCACGCCGGCCAGGCGCGAGCGCTCGTGCAGCGGCACGCCGAGCTTTTCATACGTGTCCAGCAGCTCCTGCGGCACGTCGGCCAGGGTGGCGTACTTGGCCTTGGGCGCGGCGTAGTAGCTCACGGCCTGGAAGTCGATCGGCGCGATGTCGAGCTTGGCCCACTCGGGCGGGGTCATCGTCAGCCAGTGGCGGTAGGCCTTCAGCCTCCACTCGGTCAGCCACTCGGGCTCTTCCTTCTTGGCCGAGATGAAGCGCACCACGTCCTCGCTCAGGCCCGGGGCCAGCGTGTCGGACTCGATGTCGGTGACGAAGCCGGCGTCGTAGCGCCGGGCCAGGTGTTCCTGGATTTCCTGGTTCTGGATGGCCATGTCAGCCTCTTGCCGCAGACAGCTGCAGCGGGATGGATTTGGGGGATGCGGCGCGCGGCAGCATGTCGGCCAGCGTGACGCCGCCCAGCGCGTCGGCAATGACGTCGTTGATGCGGCGCCAGTGCACCTGCACGCCGCAGTGCGATTCGTGTTCGCAGGTGGAGTGTTCGCCCGAGCACTCGGTCATGCCGAGCGGGCCTTCGATGGCTTCCACGATCGCGATGAGCGGGATTTCGGCGGCCGGCCGGGCCAGCCGGTAGCCGCCGTTGGCGCCGCGGAAGCCGTCCACCAGCCCGGCATGGGCGAGGGGCTTGAGCACCTTGGCCACGGTGGTGGGCTCCAGCCGCGCCCGTTCCGCGAGCTCGGTGGTGGTGTGCACGCGGCCGGGATCGCTGGCGAGGGCAGCCAGGACCACGGTTGCGTAATCAGTGAGCTTGGTGACGCGAAGCATGGCGTCGGCCTGGCGGGATCGGAATCAGGACCGAAATTGTACTGTTAATCCGACCGGCCGCCATGGACGGCGCGTGAACGCCGCCGCCGTCAGCCCACCTCGACCCCGATCAGGGCACCAATGCCAAACACCGTGGCGCCCGCCGCCGCACCAATCGCCAGCATGCGCAAGCCGCCCAGCCACGGGTTTCGCCCGGTGAACAGGCTCATCGCGCTGCCGGTGCCGAACAGGCCCGCGGCGGCCAGCCCCGTGCCGATGTAGGCGGCATCGGGCAGGGCGCTGCCCATGAAGAAGGGCACCAGCGGCACCAGCGCGCCGAGGGTGAACGCGCAGAACGAGAACGCCGCCGCGCCTACCGGCGAGCCCAGGTCGTCGGGGTTGAGGCCCAGCTCCTCGCGCGCCAGCACGTCCAGGGCCTGGGCCGGGTTGGACACCAGCTGTTTGGCGAAAATGCGGGCCTGGCCGGGGTCCATGCCGCGCGCGATGTAGATCAGCGCCAGCTCCTCGGCCTCGGCCTCGGGGTATTTCTTGAGTTCGTCGGCCTCCAGGCCGATCTGGTACTCGAACAGTTCGCGCTGCGAGCGCACCGAAACGTATTCGCCCGCGGCCATGGACAGCGCGCCCGCGAGCAGGCCGGCGATGCCGGTGGCCAGCACCGTGCCGGTGGACGCACTCGCGCCCACCACGCCCAGGATCAGGCTGGCGTTCGACACCAGGCCATCGTTGACGCCGAAGATGGCCGCGCGCAGGTTGCCGCCGCCGATGGCCTTGTGGCCCACGCCGATCTGCGCCAGGTCGGTGGGCAGCAGGTGCCCCGACAGCGCGGCGGTGTAGGCCGACAGGCCGCGGATCTTCAGCGCGGCGAGGGCGGGCCGCATGCGGCGCGGACCGATGCGCCGGGCCAGGCTGGCCACCACGCGCGCCCGCGGCGAGGGCTCGAACGCGGCGGGCAGGGTCTCGCCGTCCTTGGCCGCCGTCGCGGCCCAGGTGAGGGCCTGCGACTCGGCGGCGTCGGCCAGGGACACGAAGAGCGCGGCAATGCGCGAGTCGGGTTCGGCCTTCGCCAGTGCCCGGTAGAGCCAGGCCGACTGCTTCTCTTCGCGCCAGCTGTTGATCGAGTCCATCGGTGGCTCCCGTTGCGTGACCTGAAGCTTACTCCCGGTGATGAGGGCTGCACCGCACGCGCCGATGCGGGACAATGGCCGCTGACCCCTGCACCGGACCACCCATGCCCAAGAAGATCGAAGCCCGCCAGTCCGCCATCCACGGCAACGGCGTCTTCGCC
This sequence comes from Lysobacteraceae bacterium, assembly GCA_031418815.1. Lineage (GTDB taxonomy): Bacteria > Pseudomonadota > Gammaproteobacteria > Xanthomonadales > Xanthomonadaceae > Arenimonas. The sequence goes on along the minus strand of JANOJQ010000141.1, from coordinate 2,022 downwards.
AGCGCAGCCATCAAGAAGGGCGAGCGCGTGATCCGCTACAAGGGCCTGCTGCGCACGCATTCCGAGGTGGACCGCGTCTACGCGGAGGACACCGACACCGGCCACACCTTCCTGTTCACGCTCAACGACAAGTACGTGATCGACGCCAACGTGGACGGCAACGATGCGCGCTGGATCAACCACAGCTGCGACCCGAACTGCGAGGCCACCTGGCTCGAGGACGGCGGCAAGAAGCGCAAGGACAAGATCTTCATCGAAGCCATGCGCGACATCGCGCAAGGCGAAGAGCTGACCTACAACTACGGCATCGTCCTGGCCGAGGCGCACACCGCCAAGCTCAAGAAGCTCTGGGCCTGCCGCTGCGGCTCCGAGCACTGCACGGGCACGATGCTGCAGCCCAAACCCCCGAAGAAGTAACCCGCACGACGTGGCTCCGCGCGCCGTCGTTGCCGCGCAGCCGGTGCGAAGCCGCGGGGTGTGGTGATCGAAAAAGTTGGTGAGTGCAGGGCGCGATGCTTGCGCCTGTGGCGGCACGCTACCGGGACTGGATTTTCCTGCCGTGCACGTTGGGCTGAGCAGCGTGCCGCGAGATGTCCATCCGGCCCATCGCGCCGCGTCCCTTCGGACGCTGAACTTTGGCCGTGGCCAGCACTTGCTGGATCGGTCCAGGCGATTCGCCGCCACTGCGCGGCTGGGATCTGGTGGCTCGCGAGGCGCGCGGCAAGCGCAGGCTTCACGGGGCGTTGCCGACCCGTGCCTTCGGCGGGAGCGGAAGGGCGTGCTGGCTCGCGGCGTAAGGCAGCACACTCCCTCTCGAATGGCATCCACCTACAAGCGTCCGGAGGGACGCGCCTGGCTAGGCCGGATGGGTACTCGAAGGCGCGGCAGATTCAACGAACGTGGTCTGCAGAAAAGATGATGAGTCGGTAGCGAGGGGCTGCAGGCGCAAGCACTGGCCTCGATCGCACCACGGCTGTTCGTCACGACCCCGTGCGCTAACCACCGCCAGCGCCGCGCGGTCGAGCGTTCCCTCCTGCTCAATAAAAGGCTCTGCTTGAGCAGGAGGGAGCGCTCGGCCGCGCGGTGATGGCGGCGCGAAGCCCCCTGGGCGCGAAGCCCCCCGTGATGGTTTCCTGAACCGGTGTCCGGTGGGGGTTGCCGGCCCAAGCCTCCGGATGTCTAATGCTTCAGTAATTACTGAAGGCACAGGTATCCCATGGACCTCCCCCCGCTCAGCCAGTCGTTTGTCCTGCATTTCGGTGAAATGGGCAGCCGCTGGGGCATCAACCGTACGGTGGGGCAGATCTACGCCGTGCTGTTCATCTCGGCCCAGCCCCTGACCGCCGACGAAATCACCGACCGCCTGGGCGTCAGCCGGTCCAACGTCAGCATGGGCCTGAAGGAGCTGTCGTCCTGGCGCTTGGTGCGCCTGAGCCACCAGCCCGGCGACCGCCGTGATTTCTACGCCGCGCCCGAGGACGTCTGGGCCATCTTCAAGACCCTGGCCGAAGAGCGGCAGCGGCGCGAGATCGACCCCACGCTGTCCATGCTGCGCGACGCCCTGCTCGAAGCGCCCGTTTCGCCGGAGGAGCGCCACGCCCAGGCCCGCATGCGCGAGATGCATGACCTGATCGAACAGCTGACCGAATGGTTCGCCGAGGTCCGCAAGCTCTCGCCGTCCACCCTCGAGAAGTTGATGTCGCTCGGCGCCAAGGCCACGACGCTGCTGCAGTTCACCGACAAGATGCGGGGCCTGGGCCCGGCCAACGAGGAGAAGGCGTCGTGAGCGAACTCGACCCGGCCGCCTTGGCGCGCATCCAGTTCGCGGCCAACATCAGCTTCCACATCCTGTTCCCCACCATCACCATCGCGCTGGCCTGGTTCCTGCTGTTTTTCAAGCTGCGATTCCTCAAGACCGGCCAGGACCAATGGCTGCAGGCCTACTACTTCTGGGTGAAGGTGTTCGCACTGACCTTCGCCATGGGCGTGGTGAGCGGCATCACCATGAGTTTCCAGTTCGGC
>JANOJQ010000140.1:0-8107 GCA_031418815.1 Lysobacteraceae bacterium | reverse complement strand
GCGGCCGGCGCTCGAGCGCCAGCGTGGCGTCGAATTCCCGGGTGCCGGCGGCCAGCGAATCCATGTGCACCCGCAGCGATTCGCCGGGCACCTGGAACGCCCATTGGTACTGGCGCTGCATGGGCATGAACGGCGACACGTGGAAGGCCTTGTCGAAGCCCCAGTGCAGGGCGTCGCCACGGCGCTGGGCCCGGGCCACCGGCAGCAGGTAAGCGTGGCGTTCGTCCCAGGGCGTGTTGGTGATCTCGGCAAGGATCCAGTCCAGGGTTTCACCATCGGCAAGGAAGCCGTAATAGAAACTCACCGGGTTCATGGTCTTGCCGAAGTAGCGGCCGTGGGTCAGCAGCCGGATCGGACCGTCGGGCCGGCGGCCCAGCTCGGCCTGCACGCGGTCGCGCACGGCGGCGTCGAGCGGGATCGCCGGGTCGCCGAAGTAGTCGCGGCGCCGGAACTGCGCCAGGTTGGGCCGGTCCACCGACCACAGCCAGCGCCCCGCGAACACCTGGTCCAGTTCGGCCAGGTCCAGGTACAGCTGGAAGATGCGGTAGCGGAAGTCGTGGCGCCGCGGCGACACCCGGCGGTGCCGGACCCAGCCTTCGTAAATGGCGGACTTCAGGGCCACGATGCGCCCAGCCCGCGGGCGACTTCGATGCCGCTGCGCAGGCCGTCCTCGTGGAAGCCGAAGCCCCAGTAGGCGCCGGCATACCAGGTGCGGTTGACGCCGCTGATTTCGCCGCGCCGTGCCTGCGCCGCGACGCTGGCGTGGCTGTAGACCGGGTGGTGGTAGCGCATGCGCGCCAATACCTTGGCCGGGTCGATGTGCTTGCTGCGGTTGAGCGTCACCACGAACGGCTCGGGCGAATCCAGGCCCTGCAGCAGGTTCATCACGTAGCTCACCGTGCACGGCGCGCCGGGCTCGGCCGGCACGTGCGCGCTCCAGGCCGCCCATGCCTTGCGCCGCTTGGGCAGGATGCGGGCGTCGGTGTGCAGCACCGTCTCGTTGGCTTGGTAGGTAATGGCTCCCAGCACCTCGCGCTCGGCGTCGCTCGGGTCGGCCAGAAGGGCCAGGGCCTGGTCGCTGTGGCAGGCCAGCACCACGTGGTCGAAGCGTTCTTCGCCGGTGTCGGTGGTCACCGTGGCGCCGTCGGCATCGCGCCGCACCCGGGACACCGGCGCCGACAGCCGCACCTTCACCGACCACGCCGCCTGCAGCGCCTGCACGTAGCTGGACGAGCCGCCGCACACCACGCGCCACGGCGGCCGGCCCTGCACCTGCAGCATGTGGTGGTTGTCCATGAAGCGCGCCAGGTACTTGGCCGGGAACCCCATGATGGCATCCGACGGCGACGACCAGAGTGCCGACGCCATCGGCACCAGGTGGTCTTGGATGAACATCGGCGAGTAGCGGTTTTCCCGCAGGTAGTCGCCCAGCGACGGCCCTTCGCCGGCCAGCGTGAGCAGGGCGGGCGCCTCGCGGTAGAAGCGCAGGATGTCACGCACCATGCCCCAGAACCGCGGCGACACCAGGTTGCGGCGCTGGCAGAACAGGCTGTCGAGGTCGGTGGCGTTGTATTCCAGGCCGTTGCGCGCGTCCTGCACGCCAAAGCTCATGGTGGTTTCCTGCGACGCCACGCCCAGCTCGTCGAACATACGCGTGAGAAGCGGGTAGTTCTGCGCGTTGAAGACGATGAAGCCGCTGTCGACCGAATACCGGCGCCCGGCCTGCACCACGCTGTGGGTGTGGGTGTGGCCGCCAAGGCGCGACTCGCGCTCGAACAGCACCACCTCATGATCGCGCGAGAGTTGCCACGCCGCGCCAAGGCCGGCGATGCCGCTGCCGATCACTGCGATTTTCATGCGATTTCCGGGCGTGCCGTGCGCATGTCCGGCGGGACCGGCTTGAGGTCGCGCACCAGGCCCAGCAGCGCCATGGCGCGCAGGCCCAGGTAGGTGAGGTCGAGTTCGTACCAGGCGAAGCCCTGGCGCGCCGAGCCGGGGAAATGATGGTGGTTGTTGTGCCAGCCCTCGCCGAAAGTGATCAGCGCCAGGAAGGCATTGTTGCGGCTGTCGTCGCGGGTGGCGAAGCGGCGCGTGCCCCAGCGGTGGGCCAGCGAATTGATGGTGACCGTGGCATGGAACAGCGCGATCGTGGAGACGAAGAAGCCCCACACCAGCAGCTGCGGCCCGCTGGTGCCCAGCTGCGGATACGCGCCCTCCAGCCAGCTGCCCAGCGCAAACAGGCCCACCGCCAGCAGCAGCGGCACCAGGATGTCGAAGCGGTCCAGCAGCCGCAGTTCGGGGAAGCGGGCAATGTCCTTGATGCCGTCGAAGTTGGTGCCGAAGCCGCGCCGCGTCAGGAACCAGCCCATGTGGCTGCGGAAGAAACCGTGGCGCGGCGAATGCACGTCGTGCTCGGTGTCGGCGTGGCGGTGGTGGTGGCGATGGTGCGCGGCCCACCACAGCGGCCCGCGCTGGACCGACGCCGCGCCCACCACGGCGAACGCGAACTGCACCGGGCGCGAGGTCTTGAACGCCTTGTGCGCGAAGTAGCGGTGGTAGAAACCGGTGATGGCGAACATCCGCACCGCATACAGCGCCACCGCCGTCCACAGCGCGAACCAGGAGAAACCCACCCAGAACACCGCCAGGCAGGCCAGGTGCAGCGCGATGAACGGCACCACGCGCAGCCAGTCGATCCGGTCGGGGTCGCCGTCGTCCGTGGCCGCCGCGCTGGTGTCGAACCAGAGCAGGGTGGCGCGCGAGGCGCGCCGCCAGAGGGACGGCTTGGAGGCGTCGGGGGGAAGATCAGACATGGCCGTATGGTGGTTTTCCAGCGGTGATGGGTGGGTGAACCGGTGGCATGCGCAAGCGTATGCGCACGCCTGCGGTTCATACAGACTAGCGATGGTGACTACGCTTGCGCCATCCTTGCCGGATGCAGCGAAGGCCCGCCACCCCATCCGTCCCGTCCGTCCGCCACGGCATCGCGCGCGTACTGTCCAAGGCCGGGCTGTGTTCGCGCACGCAAGCCGCCGCCTGGGTTCGCGAGGGCCGGGTGGCGGTCAACGGCCGCACCGTGCGCGACCCCGAGGCGCCCGTGCGCGCCGGCGTGGACCGCGTGGCTGTGGACGGGCGCGAACTCGGAGCCAGCGAGCGCGTGTACCTGGCGCTGAACAAACCGCGCGGCCTGGTCACCACCGCCAGCGACGAAAAAGGCCGTGACACGGTCTACAGCTGCCTCGCGGACGCCGGTTTGCCTTGGCTGGCCCCCGTCGGCCGGCTCGACCAAGCCAGCGAAGGCCTGCTGCTGATGAGCAACGACCCGGCCTGGGCCGCCGCCATCACCGACCCCGACACCGGCCCCGACAAGACCTATCGCGTGCAGGTGGACGCCATTCCCTCCGACGACCAGCTGGCGGGGCTGCTCGAGGGCGTGGTTGACGACGGCGAGCGCCTGGCCGCGAAGTCGGCCAGCCTGCTGCGCAGCGGCACCCGCAATGCCTGGCTGGAGATCGTGCTCGACGAAGGCCGCAACCGGCAGATCCGCCGGCTGCTGGCCGCGCACGGGCTGGGGGTGCTGCGGCTGGTGCGGGTGTCCATCGGCGCGCTGGCGCTGGGCGACCTGGCCAAGGGCCAGTGGCGTCGCCTCACCGCCGCCGAAGTCGCGGGCCTGGCGCCCGCGACCGAGTGAGCCGCGCCGGCCTCAGGCCTGGATGACGCCCAGTTCCAGCCCGACCTTGGTGAACGCGGCAATGGCGCGGTCGAGGTGTTCGCGGGTGTGCGCGGCGCTCATCTGGGTGCGGATGCGCGCCTGGCCCTTGGCCACCACCGGGAAGAAGAAGCCAATCGCATAGATGCCTTCCTCCAGCAATCGCGTGGCGAACTTCTGCGCCAGTGGCGCGTCGTACAGCATCACCGGGCAGATCGGGTGCTCGCCGGGCTTGAGGTCGAAGCCGGCGGCGGTCATGCGTTCGCGGAAATAGCGGGTGTTCTCCGCCAGCTGCGCGCGCAGCCCATCGGCGCTGGCCAGCATGTCGAACACCTTGATGCCCGCGGCCACCACGTGCGGCGGCAGCGAGTTGGAGAACAAATAGGGCCGCGAGCGCTGGCGCAGCAGTTCGATCACGTCGCGCGGGCCGGTGGTGAACCCACCCAGTGCACCGCCCAGCGCCTTGCCCAGGGTGCCGGTGAAGATGTCGATCTGGTCCATCACGCCCTTGACCTCGGCGCTGCCGCGGCCGGTGGCGCCCAGGAAGCCGCTGGCGTGGCATTCGTCAATGTGCACCAGTGCGTCGTACTTGCGCGCCAGCGCGGTGAGTTCATCCAGCGGCGCGATGAAGCCGTCCATCGAGAACACGCCGTCGCTGGTGACCATGATGGTGCGGGCGCCGTCGGCGCGGGCCTGCTGCAGCTGCTTCTCGAGGTCGGCCATGTCGCTGTTGGCGTAGCGGTAGCGCTTGGCCTTGCACAGGCGCACGCCGTCGATGATCGAGGCGTGGTTGAGGGAGTCCGAGATGATGGCGTCTTCTTCACCGAGTAAAGGCTCGAACAGTCCGCCGTTAGCATCGAAGCAGGCGGCATACAGGATCGTGTCCTGGGTGCCGAAAAAGTCGGCGATCCTGGCTTCCAGCTGCTTGTGCAGGTCTTGCGTGCCGCAGATGAAGCGCACCGAGGCCATGCCGAAGCCGTGGCTGTCCAGCGCGTCCTTGGCGGCCTGGATCACGTCGGGGTGGTCGGCCAGCCCCAGGTAGTTGTTGGCGCAGAAGTTGAGCACCTTGCGGCCGTCGGCCAGCTCGATTTCCGCGGACTGCGGGCCGGTGATGATGCGCTCGGCCTTGAACAGGCCCTGGGCGCGGATGGCGTCCAGTTCGGCGGCATAGCGGGCGAGGGCGGTATCGGACATGTCGGGCGGGCTCGGGGGCGGGGAGGGGGGCATTATCCGGGTTCAGGCGGTGCGCGGTCAGGCCTGCCGGCGCTGGCGCGATGACGCACCGCACCATGGATTATCCTGCTTGCCAGCCCAGGCAACCGGCTATTATTTTCAACACCCGTCCGGGAATTCGAAACGGATGGTCCAAGCAGCCATAAGAATCATAACCAACACCCCATTGCCCAACGACGAGGAATTCCCGATGCAGAACACCACCAAGCTCTCTTTTGCCCTCGCCGCCGCGCTGCTCGCGCTGCCCCTGACCGGTTTCGCCCAGGAAGAGGCCGCGGCCGAGGAAGTCGTCGCCGAGGAAGAGGCGTCCATCTTCAGCTGGAATGCCGCCATCGCCAGTGACTACGTCTTCCGCGGCGTGTCCCAGACCGACGAAGAGGCCGCGCTGCAGCTGGGCGCCGACCTGAACTTCGACAGCGGCTTCTACGTCGGCGTCTGGGCGTCGAACGTGGACTTCGGGGACGGTGGTCCGGACGTCGAGGTCGACACCTACATCGGCTGGAACACCGACCTGAGCGAGAGCTGGAACTTCGACGTGATGCTCAACCGCTACAACTACCTGGGCGAGCAGGACGGTTTCGGCGACGGTGACTACAACGAGCTGATCACCACGGTGGCCTACGACGAGACCTACAGCTTCACCTTCGGCTACACCAACGACGTCTACAACCTCGACGACGACGGCTTCTATTACGCCATCGCCGGCAGCTGGACCCTGGGTGCCGACGTGGGCCTGGACGTGAGCTTCGGCCACAGCACCTTCGGCGACACCGGCATCAAGGACTACAACGACTGGTCGGTGGCGGTGAACCGCGACTTCGGCCCGGTCAATGCGGCCCTGGGCTTCTATGGCACCGACGCCAGCGCCGAAGACAACTTCGGCGACATTGCCGACAACCGCCTGGTGCTGAGCTTCTCGATCGGAGGCTGATACCGCGGTTGCGCAGGAAAAAAGGGGCGCCTTCGGGCGCCCCTTTTCCATGCCTGCGATTCAGTCGGCCCTGGCGGCGAAAACCAGCGCGCGTCGATAGGGCGCCGCGCCCGGGTAGGGCGGCCGCTGCACCAGGCTCCAGCCGCGCTCGGTGAGTTCGCTCTCGGCCTTGGGGCTGATGGCGCCCGCCACCAGCAGGGTGCGGCGCGGGCGATTGCCCACGGTCGGCATGTCGAACCACCGGCGGATCTGCGGCGTCCACGCCAACCAGTCCACCGCCAGCGGCAGCACGAACTCACCGCTGGTGGTCTCGTACGCCAGCAGCGCCCCCTGCGGCACGAAGGTGCCGCCGCGCGACTCCTCGCCCAGCGCATGCAGCATCAGCCGCAGCCCGTTCACCACGAAGCGCGCCTGCGCCTCGTCGCCGGCCATCAGGGCCGTTTCCAGCAGCGCTTCGCAGCCGCCGCTGGGCGCAAGCTGCACGTAAAGGTCGGTGAACTCCACCTGCAGCGTCGGCGAATACGCGCCGTCGGCCAGGAAGCCGCGCAGCAGCCGCTCGTCCACGCAGTAAGCGGACAGGATCTCGTGGTTGCGCGCGCGCAGCCGCTCCGGCGGCTCCTGCAGCACCAGGCGGTTGATCTGGATCGCGCGCGCCAGGACTTCCCCGGCCGGGCCGCCCAGCAGGGCCAGGGCTTCACCCGTGGCAAGGCGGCCGGTGGTCTCGGCCCAGGCCAGGCCTTCCAGGCGCGGGACGATCAGCGGATTGCGCGTGTGCGGGTCCAGCGCGAGGCGTTCGGCCAGGGCGCTGCGCGCGGCGGGGAAGCCGATCTCGCGCTTGGCCAGGCCGCCGAGCTCGCGGCCGCGGCGCTGCCAGAACCCGCGCTTGGGCGCCGGCGCGTCGGTGCCGGCGTCGCCCAGCGGGCCGGCCGGGTTGTCGTAGGGCGAGCCGTCCTGCGTCACCAGCCGATGGCTGCGGTCGGCGATGCGGCGGGTGCTGTTTCGCAGCCGCTCCCAGCGTTCGCCGAAATAGCGCGCCACGCCGCGCGGCAGGCCCTTGCCGGCGCGCATCGGTTCGCTGGCGATCGCCGTCACCGCGTCCACCGGCTCGCCGAACCTGCCCGCCGCCGACTCCATCAGCACCTGCGTGACGCCGGTGCGGTGCAGCGCTTCGAGTGCGGGCATTTCCGCCACGCGCACCGCCAGCAGGTCGACGCTGTCGGCCTCCATCTCGCCCCAGTCGGTGTGCAGGCGGAAGCGCGCCTGGTAGCCGCGCACCTGCACGCGCGGCTCGACCCGCCAGCCGGGGCCGGCGAGCAGCGCGTCGTCGACCAGTTCGGCCGCGTTCAGCACCGGCTCGCGCTCGGCGTGCGCGTTGGTCGCCAGCGCAAGGGCCAGCACCCCTGCGGCCAGCAGGGGGTGGCGCGACCAGCGGCAGGGCGTGCGTGCGGCGGCGCGGGTCAGGACCAGCTGCAGACGACCTTGCCGCACTGCCCGCTGTCCATCAGGTCGAAGCCCTTCTGGAAGTCGTCGATGCGGATCTGATGCGTGAGCACTTTCTGCAGCGGGAAGCCCGACTGCACCAGCTGGGTCATCTTGTACCAGGTCTCGTACATCTTCCGGCCGTAGATGCCGTGCAGGGTGAGGCCCTTGAAGATGACCTTGTCCCAGTTGATGCCGGCGCCGTTGGGCAGGATGCCCAGCAGGGCGATCTTGCCGCCGTGGTACATCGAATCGAGCATGTCGTTGAAGGCGTGCGGGTTGCCGCTCATCTCCAGCGCCACGTCGAAGCCTTCCATGTGCAGCTCTTTCATCGTGTCCTTGAGCGACTGCTTGGACACGTTGACCACGCGCGTTGCGCCCATATCAGCGGCAAGCTTCAGGCGGTAATCGTTGACGTCGGTGACCACAACGTTGCGCGCGCCGATGTGTTTGCAAATGCCGGCGGCGATGATGCCAATCGGGCCGGCACCGGTAATTAAGACGTCTTCACCCACGACATCAAACTCCAGCGCGCAGTGTGCAGCATTGCCGTAGGGGTCAAAAAAAGCGGCTAATTCGGAGGAAATTTGGTCAGGAATCGGCCATAAATTGCTGCTGGGTACGGCTACATATTCGGCGAACGCACCGGCGCGATTAACGCCAATGCCGGTGGTGTTTGGGCATAAATGCTGTTTGCCAGCGCGGCAATTGCGGCACACGCCACAGACTACATGGCCTTCGGCGCTGACGCGCTG
>JANOJQ010000139.1:0-11246 GCA_031418815.1 Lysobacteraceae bacterium | reverse complement strand
CCCCGCGGGGCCGCATCTGCGGCCCCGTTTTTTTCGGCCTTGAGCGCATCGGGTCCGGTGCCGCCATCACCGCGCGCCCTTGGGTTCCGGTGCCGCCATCACCGCGCAGCCGAGCATTGCCACCAGCCCAAGCAGAGCCTTTTATTGGGCAGGAGGCAACGCTCGGCTGCGCGGCGATAGCGGTGGGTATCTCGTCGGGCCATGTAGAAGGGCAGGTGTGCGAGTGAGGCCAGTGCTTGCGCCTGCGGCCCCGCGCTGCGAATCACCATCTTTCCTGCAGATCGGGTTTGTTGTATCTGCCGAGGCGTCTTTGCCACACCTTGCCCAGCAAGGCGCGTCCCTTCGGACGCTTGTAGGTTGAGGCCATTCGAGGGGGAGTGTGCTGCCTTCGCCTTGAATGTCCTTGCCCTTCCGCTGCAGCCGAAGGCACGGGTCGGGAACGCCCCGTGAGGCAAGCTACTGCCGTGCACTTCGCGAGAGATCAGATCCCAGCCGCGCAGTGGCGGCGCATCGCCGCGGCGGTCCCAGCAGGCGCTGGCCCCGGCCAAAGTTCAGCGTCCGAAGGGACGCGGCGCGATGGGCCAGGCGGAAGAATGTGCGGCACGCTGGTCAGCCCAACGCGGACAGCGGAAAAATCCAGTGGCGGTAGCGCGGTGCCGCAGGCGCAAGCATCGCGCCTTGAACGCGCCAACGCTTTTCGATCAGCCGCATCGCGGCTACGCACCGGCGTTGCCGCGCAGCCGGCGCGGCAAAGCAACGTGGTGCGGCTTCGCGGTGACGACGGCGCGGGATGACGTGGGTCAAGGCGCGGTGGCGGCGGGCGGGTGAGCATGGCGGTATGGATATCAAGACCGTGCCGGCACCGTTTCCACTGGCGGCCATCGCGGCGGCGCCGCACCGGCTGCTGTTCTTCATCGGCGCGTTCAACGTGCTGGCGGCCATGGCGTGGTGGACCGCCTGGCTGGGCGGCGCCATGCCCGCACCGAGCGTGCCGGCGGGCTGGATGCACGGCTTCATCATGCAGTACCAAGTGCTGCCGGCCTTCATCTTCGGCTTCCTGCTGACCGTGTTCCCGCGCTGGATGGGCCAACTCGAAGCCAGCCGCTGGCACTACCTGCCCGTCGGCCTGGGCTTGGTGGCGGGACAGGTGCTGACCCTGTCCGGACTGGTGTCGGGCTCGGCGATGCTGGTGCACTTGGGCGCCGTGAACACCCTGGCCGGCTGGATCGCCGCGATGGTGGTGCTGGCCGGCTGGCTGTTTCGCGACCGCGGCACCACCTGGCACGCCATCTCCTGCTTCGCGGCGCTGATGATGGGGCTGGCCGGTCTGCTCGCCTTCGTCGTCTTCCTGCACATGCCCGATGCGCGGCTGGCGTTCGCCATGCTCAAGATCGGCACCTTCGGGCTGCTGGTGCCGATCTACGCCACGGTGGCGCACCGCATGTTCCCCTTCTTCGCGGCCAACGCCGTGCCCGGCTACCTGCCGTGGCGGCCGATGGGCTGGCTGGCGGCGCTGTGGCCGCTCTGCCTGGCGCACCTCGCGCTGGAACTCGCGCATCTGCATCCATGGCTCTGGCTGGTGGATGCGCCGCTGCTGGCCCTCACCGGTTACGCCCTGTGGCGCTGGTGGCCGCGCGGCCCGATGCCGCCGCTGCTGCGCGTGCTGTTCATCGGGTTCGCGTGGCTGCCGATCGGCATCGCGCTGTACCTCGCGCAAAGCGCCTGGTTCGCCGCGACGGGTGAATTCACGCTGGGCCGCGCGCCGGTGCACGCGCTGTCGGTGGGCTTCTTCGGCAGCCTGCTGGTGGCCATGGTGACGCGCGTGACCCAGGGCCACTCGGGCCGGCCGCTCGAGCTGGGCCGCATCCCGGCGCTCGCGTTCGTCGGGATGCAGGTGCTCGCCATCGTTCGCATTGCCGCCGAACTCGTGCCCAACCCCGCGCCGTGGATGCTGGCGGCGGCGCTGGGCTGGCTGGCGGTGTTCACGCCCTGGGTGCTGCGCTCGCTGTGGATCTACGCCACGCCGCGCGCCGACGGCAAGCCGGGCTGAGGGCGCGCCGTGATCGAGTTCTACCCGCAGATCAAGTCCGTGCACGTGGCGATGGTGATCGCCAGCGGCCTGCTTTTCGCGCTGCGCGGCGCGGCCGTGCTGGCCGGCGCGCGCTGGGCGATGGCGGCGCCGCTGCGCTACCTCAGCTACACCATCGACACCACGCTGCTGACCGCGGCGCTGATACTCCTGACCACGCTCAAGCTCAATCCCTTCCTGGTGCCCTGGCTGGCGGTGAAGCTGGGCCTGCTGGTGGTCTACGTGGTGCTGGGCAGCCTCGCGCTCAAGCGCGCGCGATCCCGCCGGGGGCGCGCCGCCTTCTACGTCGCGGCGCTCGGCACCTTCGGCTTCATGTACTTCGTGGCGCGCGCGCACCACCCGCTGGGTCTGCTGCAGGGGCTGGCGCCATGACCGGGCCACGGCAGTGGCTGCACGCTGCGCTGGCCAGCCTCGAACAGGAAGCCGCGCGCTCGGCCGACACCCACCTGCTGCGGGTGGACCTGGCGGCGTTCCCGGGCATCGCCCTGTATTTCAAGGACGAGGCTTCGCATCCCACCGGCAGCCTCAAGCACCGGCTGGCGCGTTCGCTGTTCCTGTACGCGCTGTGCAATGGCCGGCTGCGCGAAGGCCAGGGGGCGATCGATGCGTCCTCGGGCAGCACGGCGATTTCCGAAGCGTGGTTCGCGCGACTGCTGGGCGTACCGTTCACTGCGGTGATGCCCGACTGCACAGCGCCGGCCAAGGTGCGCCTGATCCGCTCGCTGGGCGCGCACTGCGTTCTGGTGGCCCCCGGCGTGGACGCCAGCGCGGTCGCCCGCGAAAACGCGCGCCGCGAGAACCTGTGCTATCTGGACCAGTTCGGCCTGGCCGAGCGCGCCACCGACTGGCGCGGCAACAACAACATCGCCGAATCCATCCTGGAACAAATGGCCACCGGCCCCGACCCGGAGCCCACCTGGATCGTCTGCGGCGTGGGCACCGGCGGCACCTCGGCCACCATCGGCCGCTACCTGCGCTACCGCCGGCTGCAAAGCCGGGTGTGCGTGGCCGAGCCCACCGGCGGCGCCTTCGCCGTGGGCTGGCGCGGCCGCGATCCGGACGCAGTGGCCAGTGCGCCGACCCTGATCGAAGGCATCGGCCGGCCGCGCATCGAGCCCAGCTTCGTGTTCGAGGTGGTGGACCGGGTGGAGGAAGTGGACGACGCCGACTCGATCGCCGCGGCATGGCAGCTCGAGTCACTGCTTGGCCGCCGCTACGGCGGCAGCTCGGGCACCAACCTGGTGGCCTGCCTGCGACTGGCGCGGGAAATGCGCGACGCTGGCCAGACCGGTAGCCTGGTCAGCCTGCTGTGCGACCGCGGCGACCGCTACGACGAGACGCTGTTCGACCGCGGATGGCTGGCGGCACGGGGCGTCGACCTGGCCGCGTCGCTGGCATCGATGGGCGTGCTCCAGGTGGCGTCCTCGAACAGCAGCGGGTAGCGGGCGAGCACCGCTTCGAGATCGGCCAGCGCCTGCGCATCGAAGCGGCCCTTGGCCAGCCTCGCGCTGGCCTGCAGCACGCGCGCCAGCAGCGGATGCAGGGCGGCGTCGGGCTCGGGGGCGAGGCGGCACAGCGCAAACATGCCCTGCACCGCCGAGTCGAGCTCCGCGGCCACGGCCCTGACCTGCGCCGATTCCAGAGGGCCGTGGGCGCCATTGGACAGGGACTGCGTCGCCGCGCGCACGCGCTGCATGCCCAGGGCGAGCGCTTCGTCCGCCTGCCAGCGCACGGCGGGCGCCGGCGCATCCTGGGCGTCCTGGCCAGCGGACGGCGCATGTGCGTCGTGTGACGCCGGATGCTGCCGCGGTTCGCTGGCGCACGAGGGGCCGGCGGCCAGCATCAGCGCGGCGGACAAAAGGAACGGCATCGGCTTCATGGTGAACTCTCCGGGGCCTGCTGCCGGCGATGCCGGCGCTTCGTCGCCCTGGCGGCCATTGGCGCATCCGCGACCCGTCGCGTCACTGACCCGGGTCAACCGAACTCAATAAGTCCATTCCACCTGGAGCCAGGCCTTCAAGGTATCCCGCGCGAAACCGTCGCTCCGGTAATCCGCCACCTTCACCAGCCCCGTCAGCCCGCCCGGCAGCGGGAAGCCCAGCGACGCGTCCAGCTCGGTGCCGTAGCCGGCCCCACCGCGATCCGCGGCGTAGTCGTGCCACGCCACCGTCCAGGCCAGCTTGTCCTGCAGCCTGCCGCTGCCGAACTTGCCGCCGACCGAGGCGTAGCGGTCCTCCAGGCCGTTGGCCGGCGTGGTGGTGAACTTGTCGGCCCAGCCGTTGAAGGCGTGCAGCGTGGCCAGAGGCGTCTGGAAGGCGCTGGTGCCGTCACCGCCCAGGTGCTCCCAGCCGAGTTTGCCGGTGATGCCCGAGCGCGTCAGCGCGCCCTCGGCCAGCCAGTAGCCCACGTCCACGTCACGCGGGTTGTCGGCATGGTCGCGCTGCGCCGCGCCTTCCAGCGTCCAGGCGTAGGCGTTCGGTCCGGCGACGCGGCTGCCGGTCCAGCGCAGTCCCAGCGTTTGGGTGGACGCGGTGGCGACGTCGCGGTCTTCCACCCGATAGGCATAGCCGACCAGGTTGCCGACCGGCAGCGTCCAGGCGACGTTGGCCAGGTGGCCGCTGAGGTTGCGCTCGCGCGCCAGCGGGTCGATGGCTTCGTCGCCGGCGACGCGGTGCACGCGGCCGAGGAAGAAGTAGCGCAGGACCAGTTTGTCGGACGGCTTCGCATCGAGCGCCAGGGCGTCGAAGGTCTGTTCGTTCTGGCGCCAGCCGACATTGCCGATGAAGCGCTGGTTGTCCAAGGCGATGCGCTGGCGGCCCAGCACCGCGCCGGCGCGCTCGCCGCGCCAGCCGACCCAGGCCTGGTTCAGTTCCAGGGCGCGTGCGTCGGCCACCGCGGGATAAGCGGTCTGGCGATTGGCGCCGGAGTTGAAGCGGTCGTCGAGCTCGGCCACGCCCTCGCCCTCCACGCCCATCGACAATCCCGACGCGAACGCGCGGCTCCAGCCCAGGCGCAGGCGCAGGGTGTCGGCGTCGGCCTGGCGCGCGAACGCCTGGTCGTCGACGGTTTCATGGCGGTAGCGGACGTTTGCGGTCCATGTGCCGGCGTCGGCCGCTTGGGCGAACGCGGCCGGGCTGGCGCCGCATGCCAGGGCGATGGCGACGCAGTGACTCAGTTTCATGATGGCTCCCGATGAAGGCCCGGACCGGACCAGGGCCCATGTTCGGCCTGCGGGTAGCCCCGTTCACTGAGCCAGGTCAAGCGTGCGCCGGATGGCCAGGGGGCACCGCACAGACGGCCCCGCCCGGATGTGCCCATGCTGGCGCGGTCCACGGTTTGGTTGACCTACATCAGGGACGCCCCCCGCCCTACACCGGATGCTCTTCCCATCGACCCGATCGACACTGGAACCAGGAGCTCCTCCATGAAACGCCATCTGCTTGCCCTCGCCATCGCCCTTCCGCTTGCGCTCGCCGGCTGCGGCCGCGACAACCCCAACGCCACGCTGGACACGCGCGATGCCGCCAAGGACACCTCGGGCAGCAGCACGCCGGGCGACTTCGGTCCGCCGCAGGGTGAGCCGATCAACGCCATCCTGACCAACCCGCCGATGGTGCCGCCGGCCACCGGCCGCACCGCGCCGGCCAAGGTCATCGTGAACCTGGAGGTCAAGGAGGTGGACCTGGCGATTTCCGAGGGCGTGACGTACACCTTCTGGACCTTCGGCGGCACCGTTCCCGGCAGTTTCATCCGCGTGCGCCAGGGTGACACGGTGGAGTTCCACCTCAACAACCATCCCGATTCGAAGATGCCGCACAACATCGACCTGCATGGCGTCACCGGCCCGGGTGGCGGCGCGGCGTCGAGCTTCACGGCGCCGGGCCACAGCTCGCAGTTCACCTTCAAGGCGCTCAACGCCGGCCTGTACGTCTACCACTGCGCCACCGCGCCGGTGGGCATGCACGTGGCCAACGGCATGTACGGCCTGATCCTGGTCGAGCCGCCGGAAGGCCTGCCGGCGGTGGACAAGGAGTTCTACGTGATGCAGGGCGACTTCTACACCACCAGCAAATACCGCGAGAAGGGCCACGCGCCGTTCGACATGCAGCGCGCGATCGACGAAAACCCCACGTACGTCCTGTTCAACGGCTCCGAAGGCGCGCTCACCGGCGACAACGCGCTCAAGGCCAACGTCGGCGAGAGCGTGCGCATGTACGTCGGCAACGGCGGCCCGAACCTGATCTCGAGCTTCCACGTGATCGGCGAGATCTTCGACAAGGTCTGGTTCGAGGGCGGCACGAAGTTCCAGGAAAACGTCCAGACCACGCTGATCCCGGCCGGCGGCGCCGCCATCACCGAGTTCCGCACCGAAGTTCCGGGCAGCTACGTGCTGGTGGACCACTCGCTGTTCCGCGCCTTCAACAAGGGCGCGCTGGCGATCATGAAGGTCGAGGGCGAAGCGAACCTGGACGTCTATTCGGGCAAGGAGGTCGATTCGACCTACCTGGGCGACAAGGCGGCCAGCATGGCGCCGGTGGCCAGCGCCGCCGCGGCCGAGAAGGCCGGCACGCTCACCGCCGAGGACCAGGCCAAGGCGGGCGAGGCGCTGTTCGCCGGCACCTGCTCCACCTGCCACCAGCCCGACGGCAAGGGCATGGCCGGCGTGTTCCCGCCGCTGGCCGGCTCGGACTACCTCGCCAAGGGCAACGATGCCCTGATCACCGTGGTGCTCAACGGCCTGAGCGGCCCGGTGACCGTCAACGGCCAGGACTACAACTCGGTGATGCCGCCGATGAGCCAGCTGACCGACGACGAGGTGGCCAATATCCTCACCTACGTCAAGACCAGCTGGGGCAACGGCGGCGGCAACGTGACCACGGCCGAGGTGGCCAAGGTCCGCGCCGGCACCGAGCGCCCGGCGGGCGCGGCGCACTGACATGCGCCGCACGCTGGCCCTGCTGCTGTGCCTGGCCCCCGCGCTCGCGGCGGCCGATGCCGGCTGGGCGCCGCTGCCGGGCGGCGAGTTCCGCTCGGTGCTGCGCTACGAAGACACCGGCGGGGTGGTCAAGCTGGCGCCGTTCGAACTGCAGCGCCGGCCCGTCACCAACGCCGAGTACCTGGCGTTCGTGACGCGCCATCCGCCGTGGCGGCGTGGACAGGCCCCGACCGTGTTCGCCGAGCCGCGCTACCTGGAACGCTGGAAGGGTCCGCTGGAACCGGGGCCGCTGGCCACGCCGGCCCAACCGGTGGTGCAGGTGAGCTGGTTCGCGGCGCAGGCCTACTGCGAAACGCTGGGCGCGCGCCTGCCGACCTGGTCGGAATGGGAGTTCGCCGCCGCCGCCGACGCCACCCGCGCCGACGCCCGCAGCGACCCGGCCTGGCGCGAGCGCATCCTGGCCTGGTACTCGGTGCCGTCGGGCAGCGCGCTGCCCGACGTCGGCCGCTCACCAGCCGACGTGCACGGGGTGCAGGACCTGCACGGCCTGGTCTGGGAATGGGTGGAAGACCATTCCGCCATGCTGGTCTCGGGCGACAACCGTGACCAGGGCGACCCGGACCAGATGCGCTTCTGCGGCGCCGGCGCCCTGTCCATGGACGACCGCGAAAATTACGCCGTGCTGATGCGCGTGGCCATGCTGTCGGCGCTGGAAGGCCGCGACACCACCCGCAACCTCGGGTTCCGCTGCGCGCGCGACCCGCAGCCTGCAAAAGGAAAGACACCATGATTTCTTTGAGCTGGCGCCTGCTGGCCGTCCTCCTGCTTACCCTGCCGATCCCGGGCCTGTGCGCCACCGCGCTGCCCACGGACTCGGTCTACCGGCTGGAAGATGCCTTCAGCGACCAGGCCGGCAAGCCTTTCAAGCTGGCCGACCGCCGCGGCAAGCCGCAGCTCGTGGCGATGTTCTACACCTCCTGCCGCTACGTCTGCCCGCTGATCGTGGACAGCGCCAAGGGCGTGGAGCATGCGCTGGCACCGGCCGAGCGCGAGCGCCTGGGCGTGCTGCTGATCAGCCTGGACCCGGCCCGGGACGACACCGCCGCCCTGGCGTCCGTGGCGCGCAAGCGCAAGCTCGACCCGGCCCGCTGGACCCTCGCCCGCACCGAAGCCGGCAGCGTGCGGCGCGCGGCCGCGCTGCTGGGCGTGCGCTACCGCGGGCTGGCCGACGGCGAGTTCAACCACACCAGCGCGCTGGTGCTGCTCGACGGCGAGGGCCGCGTGGTGGCCCGCACCGAGCGGCTGGGCCCGGTGCCCGACCCCGCATTCCTGGCGGCGGTGAAGGCCACCCTGGCCACGCGCACGCCGGCCCGGGCGAACTAGCCCGCGCGGGCACGTCGCGCCGGTCAGAGCTTGCGGGCCGCGATCATCGCATTGGCGTAGTCGAAGGCCTGCTTGGCCATGCCGTCCATGTCGGCCCGGGGTACGCCCGCCAGCTTGGGGCTGGAAATAAGCGCGGAAAGGGCATGGGCGGCGAACAGGTCGCGCAGGCCGGGGGTTTCGGCCACGGCGGGAGCATCGGTCTTGGTAGTGGCGTTCATGGATGCACCTTGAATTCTGGGAAGGGATGGGGCGGACATACAGATTAGACCTGTTGCAGGGCGCGGCGTGGCCGGACGCAACGACGGCCACCGCACAGACCGGGTCCGACGCAAGGGCCAAAGTGGTCGGTGGCGACGAAGTTTGGTGCCGGCAACGGCTTCGCGACGTGAATTGACATCGGTCAAGCCGCCCCCCGGGCCGGCTGGCCATACTCGGCACCATGCAACCAGGGGCGACACCGATGACGCTGGACAACAAGACCGAAACCTACAACGACAAGGTCGTACTGCAGTTCGCGGTGATGACCGTCGCCTGGGGCGTGGTGGGCATGCTGGTGGGCGTCTTCATCGCCGCCCAGCTGTACTGGCCGTCCCTCAACTTCGACACCGCCTGGCTCAGCTTCGGCCGCCTGCGCCCGCTGCACACCAACGCGGTCATCTTCGCCTTCGGCGGCTGCGCGCTGATGTCCACCAGCCTGTACGTGGTGCAGCGCACCTGCCACGTGCGGCTGGTGTTCGACAAGCTGGCCGCCTTCGTGTTCTGGGGCTGGCAGGCGGTGATCGTGGCCGCGGCCATCTCGCTGCCGCTGGGCTACACCCAGGGCAAGGAATACGCCGAGCTGGCCTGGCCGATCGACATCCTGATCGCCGTGGTCTGGGTGGCCTACGGCGTGCTGTTCTTCGGCACCATCATGAAGCGCCGGGTGAAGCACATCTTCGTCGCCAACTGGTTCTACGGCGCCTTCATCATCGCCGTGGCCCTGTTGCACATCATCAACTCCCTGGCCATCCCGGCCGGCCTGATGCACAGCTACCCGATCTACTCGGGCGCGGTGGATGCGATGGTGCAGTGGTGGTACGGCCACAACGCGGTGGGCTTCTTCCTGACCGCCGGCTTCCTGGGCATGATGTATTACTTCGTGCCGCGCCGCGCCAACCGCCCGATCTATTCCTACCGCCTTTCGATCGTGCACTTCTGGGCGCTGATCGCCATCTACATGTGGGCCGGCCCGCACCACCTGCACTACACCGCCCTGCCCGACTGGGTGCAGTCGGTGGGCATGGTGTTCTCGCTGATCCTGCTGGCGCCCTCGTGGGGCGGTGCGATCAACGGCGTGATGACGCTCTCGGGCGCCTGGCACAAGCTGCGCACCGACCCGATCATCAAGTTCATGATCGTCGCCATCTCGTTCTACATGATGAGCACGTTCGAAGGTCCGATGATGTCCATCAAGACCGTCAACGCGCTCAGCCACTACACCGACTGGACCATCGGCCACGTGCACTCCGGCGCGCTGGGCTGGGTGGCCATGATCTCCATCGGTTCGATCTACATGGTGATCCCGCGCTGCCTGGGCCTGAAGGACATGGCGTCCATGAAGCTCATTGACCTGCACTTCTGGGTGCACACCATCGGCGTGGTGCTGTATGCCGCCTCGATGTGGGTGGCCGGCATCGGCCAGGGCCTGATGGCCCGCGCCAGCAACGCCGACGGCACGCTGACGTATGCCTTCGCCGAGATCGTCAAGTTCAACTATCCGTATTACCTGATCCGGTTCCTGGGCGGCGTGCTGGTGATCGTCGGCATGGTGGTGATGGTGATCAACGTGGTGCGCACGTTCCAGCAGGCCAAGGGCCTGGTGGATACGCCGGTGCTGATGCCGCCCGACGCCGCCGCCAGCCACGCCTGAGGACAAACACATGAGCCACGAGAAAATCGAAACCAACATCGGCTGGATGGCCCTGCTGATCGCGGTGGTCATCTCCTTCGGCGGCCTGGCCGAAATCGTCCCGCTGATGTACCAGGCGGAAACGGTGAAGCCGCTGCCGGGCGTGACGCCCTACCCCGCGCTGCAGCTGGCCGGGCGCGACGTCTACATCCGCGAAGGCTGCTACAACTGCCACTCGCAGATGGTGCGCACCCTGCGCCATGAAACCGAGCGCTACGGCCACTACTCGCTGGCCGGCGAATCGGTCTACGACCGTCCGTTCCAGTGGGGCAGCAAGCGCACCGGTCCGGACCTGGCGCGCATCGGCGGCCGCTATTCCGACGACTGGCACCGCGTGCACCTGATGAACCCGCGGGACGTGGTGCCGGTGTCGAACATGCCCGGCTATCCCTTCCTGGCCGAAGCCACCGTGGACCCGGGCGCCGTGGCGCGCAACATTCGCGCGCTGCAGACCCTGGGCGACCCCTACACCGACGAAGAAATCGATGGCGCCGCCGCCGCGGTGGCGGGCAAGACCGAACTCGACGCGCTCATCGCCTACCTGCAGGCCTTGGGCAAGAACGCACCGAAGGGCTGACGACATGAGTACCGGCATTTTCACCGTCATCGCACTCCTCGCCTTCATCGCCGGCGTGGCCTGGGCCTACAGCAAGCGCCGCAAGCCCGACTTCGACGCCGCCGCCCGCATTCCCCTTGAAGACCAGAGCGAGAACACCCCATGACCTCCGGCTGGTCCCTCTACGTCATCCTCCTGGTCGTCCTGAACATCGTCGCCACGACGTGGCTGCTGTGGTGGACGGCGCGCAAGCCCAAGTCCGGCGGCAGCAATGCCGAAACCACCGGCCACGTCTGGGACGGCGACCTCACCGAATACAACAAGCCGCTGCCCC
>JANOJQ010000138.1:0-3073 GCA_031418815.1 Lysobacteraceae bacterium | reverse complement strand
GTCGCCATCGCGGCCAAGTCCGGCGTGGCCAATCCCAAGCTGCCCGGCACCATCCACACCGCCGCCGCGGCCGTGGACGCGGCCGGCGGCCAGGGCCTGGCCCTGCAGTGCGACATCCGCGAAGAGGACCAGGTGCAAGCCGCCGTGGCCGCCACGGTGGCGCGCTTCGGCGGCATCGACATCCTGGTCAACAACGCCAGTGCGATCTGGCTCAAGGGTGCGCTGGAAACGCCGATGAAGCGCTTCGACCTGATGCAGCAGGTCAACAGCCGCGGCAGTTTCCTGTGCGCCCAGCACTGCCTTCCGCACCTGCTCAAGGCCGCCAATCCACACATCCTCACGCTCGCGCCGCCGATCAACCTCGACCCGAAATGGTGGGGCCCGCACACCGGCTACACCCTGGCCAAGATGGGCATGAGCTTCGTCACGCTGGGCCTGGCGGCGGAGTTCGGCCCGCAGGGCGTGGCGGTGAATGCGCTGTGGCCGCGAACCGTCATCGCCACCGACGCGCTGAAGATGATTCCCGGCGCGGACGCCGAAGCCGGCCGCACGCCCGACATCATGGCCGACGCGGCGCACGCGATCCTGGTGACGCCTTCGAGCCAGCTCAGCGGCCAGTTCATGGTGGACGAGGCGGTGCTGCGCCAGGCCGGCGTCACCGATTTCTCGCGCTATGCGGTGGACGCCAGTCGCCCCCTGCTGCCCGACTTTTTCCTCGACGACCCCGAACTTGAGGAGGCCCTGCGACGATGAGGTACCTGCATGCCATGGTCCGCGTGCGCGACCTCGACGCTTCGCTCGCCTTCTATCGCGACGCGCTGGGGCTGGTGGAAACGCGCCGCCGCGATTACCCGCAGGGCCGCTTCACGCTGCTGTACCTGGCCGCGCCCGCCAACCCCGAGGCCGAGGTCGAGCTGACCTTCAACTACGACGTCGAGGACTACGGCAGCGCCCGCAATTTCGGCCACCTGGCCTTCGAGGTGGACGACATCCATGCCGCCTGCGAGCGGCTGCAGGCGCACGGGGTCACCATCAACCGGCCGCCGCGCGATGGCCGCATGGCCTTTGTGCGCTCGCCCGACCGGGTCTCGATCGAGCTGCTGCAGAAGGGCGAGGCGCTCGCGCCGGCCGAGCCCTGGATCTCGATGCCCAACGTAGGCAGCTGGTAGGACTCAGGCCTGGGCGAGGGCCTGTGCGAGGTCGGCGATGAGGTCGTCGGCGTGCTCCAGGCCGATGGACATGCGCAGCAGGTCCGGCGGGCTGATGGCGTTGGCGCCCTCCACCGAAGCGCGGTGTTCGATCAGCGTCTCGGGGCCGCCCAGCGAGGTGGCGTTGGTGATCAGCCTGAGTGCGCCGGCCACGCGCAGCGCCGCCTCGCGGCCGCCGCGGGCGCGGAAACTGAGCATGGCGCCGAAATCGCTCATCTGCGACGCGGCGATATCGCGGCCCGGATGCGTTGCCATGCCCGGGTAGTGCACCACCGACACCGCCGGATGCGTGGCCAGGAACGCCGCGACGGCGCGCGCGTTGGCGCAGTGCCAGGCCATGCGCGCGGGCAGCGAACGGCAGCCGCGCAGGGTCAGCCAGGCGCTGAACGGCGCCAGGATGGCGCCGGTGATGTGGCGGCGGTGCGCGACGGCGTCGTGCATTGCGTCGCGCGCGGCGAACACCAGCGCCCCGCCCATCACGTCGCTGTGGCCGCCCAGGTACTTGGTGGTGGAGTGCATCACCACGTCGGCGCCCAGGATGATCGGGCGCTGCAGCACGGGCGTGGCGAAGGTGTTGTCGCAGGCCAGCAGGGCGCCGTGGCCGTGGGCGATGGCGGCCAGCGCGGCGATGTCGGCCACCTGCAGCTGCGGGTTGGACGGCGTTTCGGCCCACACCAGCTTCGTTTCCGGCCGCAGCGCGGCGCGCACGGCGCCGAGGTCGGCCATGTCCACGGCGGTGGCGGTGATGCCGCGCTCGGGCAGGAATTCCTTCGCCAGCACGCGCAGGCCGGTGTAGCAGTCGCCCGGGATCAGCAGGTGCGCGCCCTGCGGCAGCGATTCCAGCAGGCCGTTCATGGCCGCCATGCCCGAGCCGTACACCAGGGCGGCGGCGCCGCCTTCGAGTGCGGCCAGGGCCTGTTCCAGCCGGTCCTGGGTCGGATTGCCCTCGCGCTGGTATTCGTAGCCCGCGCGCCGTTCGCCGGCCGGGCCGTGTTCGAAGGTGGTGGCCATGTGCAGCGGTGGCGACAGCGCGCCGGTTTCGCGGTCGGGTTCGCCGCCGGCGTGCACGGCCAGGGTTTCGATGCGGGTCATGCGGGAAGCTCCAGCAAACGGTGGGTGGACAGGGCCGAACGCAGGCCGTAGCTGCCCTGGTAATGATGCGCCCGGAGGCCGGCGGCGCGGGCGCCGTTGGCGTTGGCGACCTTGTCGTCGATGAACAGCGCGTCCGCCGGCGCGACCCCGAGCGCCGCGAGGCAGTCGAGGTAGATCGCCGGGTCGGGCTTGCGGCGGCGGAACTGCGCCGAGCAGTAAACCTTGCCGCTGAACAGCGGGAACAGCGGCGGATGCACCCGTTCGAGGTGGTCGCGCAGCAGCAGCCCGTTGTTGGTGAGGATGGCCACTTGGGCGACCTGCGCCGCGGCGTGGGCCAGCGCCAGCACTTCGGGCCGGGGCGTCATGGCTTGCGCGCGCGACGTGATCCAGTCGTCCAGGGTCACGGGCGCGCCCAGCTCGGCCGACAGCGCGGCGAGGGTGCCGGGCACGTCGAGTTCGCCCTCGTCGGCGGCCTTCTCGACGCCGGCGGTGAACAGCGCGCGGTGCGCGACCTTGGCCGTGGCGCCGGTGCGCGCCGACAGCGCGGCCAGCCGGACGGCGTGGTCGTAGCCGACCAGCACGTCGTCCAGGTCGAACAGCACCAGCGCCGGGCGGCTCACCCGGCGCGCGCCTCGCGGAAGGCTTCGCGCGCGGCTTCGAAGGTGTGCGCGAACTCGGCCTCGCCGTGCGCGGCCGACAGGAAACCGGCTTCGAACGCCGACGGCGCGAAGTAAACGCCGCGCTTGAGCATGCCGTGGAAAAAGCGCTTGAAC